>NZ_JBQWSN020000001.1:0-440169 GCF_052598215.2 Thauera sp. ZXT1-4
ACTACGGGCGCTACCGTCATGTTTGTTGAGAAGTCAATTTCCACTGGAAACGGCACAGAGCCTCCCTTGCCGCGCAATGCGGTGTGGCGCGCGGTTGCCGGCTGGGTGGCGATCCTGCTCTGTCTCGGCGTGTATTGGTTCGAGCTGAATCAGACGCACCAGTCCCAACTCGACCAGGTCGAGGCCAACGTCAGGTTGCGTGCCGAGCAAACCGTGCATGCGCTTGCCCTGCAGGTCAGCACCATGGTCGAAAAGCTCGACTACCTTACGCTGCAGCTTGGGCAAAGCTGGCTTGCCGAGGACGAGCGAACTTTCCGGCGCACGGTGAGTGTGGCGCAGCATGCCTTGCCGGAGGGCGCTGTGGTCCAGGTCGCGATCGCCAACGAACGGGGGGAGATCCTGTTTTCCAGCCTGGTGCCCGAGGACGCTACGGTTGCGGCAACGAAAGTCTCGATTGCGGATCGGCCGCACTTCGCGGTGCATCTGAACCGCGCGGAAGCGGGCTTGTACATCAGCCATCCCGTGCTCGGGCGCATATCGGGCAAATGGACCGTGCAATTTTCGCGACCCTTGCACCGTGACGGGCGGCTTGAAGGCGTGATCGTCGTGTCCGTGTCGGCGGAACATCTGTCCCGCGCGCTGCGCGACATCTTTCCCGATCCGGCCGATGTCGCACTGCTGCTGCGCGACGATGGCGCCTATCTCGCACGTTCGCACCTGCTGGAAGGCGTGCTTGGCAAGAGCGTGCCTGCCGATCGCGGCTTCCTGCATGACCACCTGGTGTCGCACGGCTTCTACGACGTCGTGGCGCCGGTCGATGGGGTCGAGCGCTACTACGCATGGCGTCGGGTGCAGGACAGGCCCCTCGTGGTCAGCCTCGGTCTCAGCAAGTCGGTCGCGATGGCGACGGTGCGCGAGTCCGTGCAGAGCAGCAGCCTCTACAACCTCGTCGCCAGTGGGGCGTTGCTGCTTGCGGCGCTATGGATCACGTGGCTCTATTTGTTGAAGAGCCGCCAGACGGCAGCGCTAGCGCAGGCAGGAGAGCGACTCGAGTTCGCCCTCGAAGGCGGTGATCTCGGCACCTGGGACTGGAACTGCGTGACCGGGGAGAATCGCTGCAACGCACGCTGGGCGAGGATGCTGGGGTACGCCCCTGGAGAGGCAGCGCCCAATTTCGCGACCTGGGAGGCGAGCATCCACCCCGACGATCGCAAGCAGGTGCATGACGCGCTCCAGGCCCACCTACGCGGCGAGACCCATCAGTACCAGACGACGTACCGGATGCGGCGCCGCGATGGCGAGACGATCTGGGTGCTCGACCGTGGGCGTGTGGTCGCGCGCGACGAGGCGGGCAGACCGCTGCGGGTCGCGGGTACCCTGCTCGACATCTCCGAGCGCCACGTCGTCGAGGCCGCGCTCGAAGCGGAGCGGCTGCGACTGACGACCCTGCTGCAGCGTTTCCCCGGGGGCGTCCTGATGGAAGATTCGGAGGGTAGGGTGACGATCGTCAATCGAGGCATGTGCGAGTTGCTGGGCATCGGCGAAGATCCGTCCGCGCTGCAGGGCTGGCCACATGAGGCGCTCTGCGCACGTGTCGGGCCGCAGCGGGCCGCTTGGTTGAACGTGCCTGACGCCCGCAGCGAGGGGGAGCGCCGGAGATCGGTCGAACTCACCGATGCCGACGGTCGCTGCTTCGAGATCGACTGGCTGCCCATCATGCGTGACCAGCGCCAGCTTGGACGGGTCTGGCTGGTACGCGACGTGTCCGACCGCAAGCAGCGCGAAACCGCGCTGGCGACGCTGGCCTCGACCGATGCGCTGACCGCGCTGCCCAACCGGCGCAGCTTCATGAGCAGCCTCGAAGCGGCGAGCGCGGTGCTGCGGAGCAACCCCGAGCGCCAGGGGGTGTTGCTGATGATAGACATCGATTACTTCAAGCGCGTGAACGATACCTATGGCCATACGGCGGGGGACACGGTGCTGTGCCATGTTGCCGATCTGATCCGCAATGGTCTGCGCCAACAGGATGCCGCCGCTCGTCTGGGTGGGGAAGAGTTCTCCGCCTTGCTGGTCGGCGTGGAGTTGGCAGGCGCTCGCCTGCTCGCCGACCGGCTGCGGGTCCGCATCGCTGAATCCTCGGTGGAGACGGGCGAGGGGCGCGTGACGGTGACGGTCAGCATCGGTCTTGCAGCGCTCGATTCCGCGGGTGCCGAGGCGGCGTTGAAGCGGGCCGATCGTGCGCTCTACGCGGCCAAGGCAGGGGGCCGGAACCAGGTCAGGGTCTACGCCGGCGAACAGCCTTAACGGATTGCATTTCAGGTTATGACTACTGCGTGCCTTCCCTCACGCATCGAAGCCCAGCACCGCGCCGACGACATCCATGCCTTCCGTGCAGAGCTGGCGCGTCTCGAAGGTGAAGGGGTGTTGCAGCTTGCGAGCACGCAACGCCAGGCGGTGGACGAGCATCACGATGTGCTGTTGCAGCAATTTGCGGCCAGCTTCGATATCGACCGCGATCAGCAGGCGCGGCAGCTTTCGCTCGGCATGCGCGTGGCGTCCTTTCTGGGCGCGCTGGCGCTGGCGGCGAGTGTGTTCTTCCTTTTCTACCAGTTCTGGGGATTTTTCCCCGAAACGGCGCAGGTGGCCATTCTGGTCGGTGCAAGCCTCGCCAGCCTGGGGCTCACTGCGTGGATACAGGGGCGCGATGCTTCGGGCTACTTCACCAAGCTTGCGGCCATGGTGGCCTTCGCCTGCTTCGTGCTCAATCTCTACATGCTCGGGCAGATCTTCAACGTCATGCCGACGGACAAGGTGCTGCTGGCCTGGGCGGGCTTCGCCTTCCTGCTCGCCTATCGTTACGACCTGCGTCTGCTGCTGGCGGCGGGCGTCTGCTGCGTGATCGCCTGGGTGTCGGCGCGGGTGGGGGCGCTTGGTGGCATGTACTGGCTTTCGGCCGGGGAGTGGCCGGAGAATTATTTTCCGGTTGCCGCGCTGCTGCTGGCCGTGCCGATGGTCATTCCGCACCAGCGCTTCGCCGGCTTCGAGGTCATCTATCGGGTGTTCGGCCTGCTGTGTGTGCTGGTACCGATGCTGATCCTGGGGCATTGGGGACGGGGCAGCCATCTGGAGATCGATCCCGACCTCATCGAGGGCGCTTACCAGGTGGGGGGCTTCGTCGTCAGCGCGCTGGCGATCTGGATCGGTACGCGTCGCGGGTGGAGCGACATGGTCAACACCGGTATCGTCTTCTTCGTGCTCTTTCTGTACACGAAGTTCTTCGACTGGTGGTGGGCGATCATGCCGAAATGGCTGTTCTTTCTCGTCGTCGCGCTGTCGGCGATCCTGGTCCTGCTGGTGCTCCGGCGCCTGCGCGGGCGGGTGGTGCCGGCATGAGCCCGCGCGCACTTACCTTCGCCCTGGGAGCGGCGATCATCCTCGCCGCCAATGCCGTGGCGCTTGGCGGCGTGGCCTGGAACCGCAGTGGCGAGCCCGAGAGCCGGGTGGCGCTTTCGCAGCGGGAACTGGCGAGGCCCCCTGAATGGCGCGCAAGCCGGGAGGACAGCAGTCTCGCGCTGTCGCTGAAATGGCGCGTGCCGCGTGCCGGGCTGGAGCCGTACGAAGAGGCCTACTGGCATTTCGGCGGCAGCCCGGCATGGCTGGACGAACGGCGCCTCGCTGAACTGGGTTTCGATGTCGAGCGGGCGAAGGTGGCGGGGGCACACAGCCAGAGGGCGCTGCGCAAGTCCGAGCGCGAGGTGCGGGTCGTACTCGAACTGGCGGGGGCTGCGTGGCGCCAGGCGCTGGATCAGGCCCGTAGCCACCTCGCCGAGCAGCAGGCGCTGCTTGCGGCGAGCCCCGATGCCGAGCAACGGATCCGCGCAGAGAAGCTGGCGCGGGAGCGGCTCGCGCGTGAGGAGCACGAAAACAGCCGTCTGTTCGCGGTCGATGTCGGCACGGATCTGGCCGCACTGCGGGCGCAGTATCCCGACCGCAGCCGCTACCTCATCCTCGCGGCCCGGCTTCGGCTCCAGCGCACCACCGTTGCAAATGCGCCGGCGGTCAGCGGCTACCTGAACACCCTGGCCGGGCACCGTATCAACGTGCCGCATGCCTTGCGCGGCATGTTCGAGGTGGGGGCGGTCCGGGCGGGAGAGGCCGCCGACGGCGTCGAGGCACACGCACCGTTCGCCGCCGTGGTGGCCGTGGGGCGGCGCCTTGAGCCCTGGATCGAGGAGGTCTCGTTGCCTGCGGCTTCATCCTCTCCGGGAGGACTATAATGATTCCGTACCCACACGGGAGCCGACCATGAACACGATCTTGCCCGCTGCGTCCGCCCTTGCAGGCGGTAGCTTCCAGCCAAACGATGCGGCCCGGCAGAACAGTGCTGAAGCGCCGCGCGTGCAGCGCCAGGAGCCGATGTCCGAGGCTGCGTTGAAGAAGGATCTCAACGTGCAGATCCTGCAGTCGTCGATGGAGGTTTCGATCCGTTCCGGCGACGAATCGCTGGCCCTGCTGTTGCGTTCGGCGATCGAGGGGATCAACGAGGCGCTGACGCCAACGCTGGGGCCCGACGCGATCCAGAATGCGATGGGGCAGGACAACTCGCCCGAGGCGACCGCCGATCGCATCGTCTCGATGTCGACCGCGTTCTTCGAGGCCTACGCCGGACAGCGTCCGAACGACGATCCGGAAACCGTGCTGCGTGATTTCATCGACGTCATCCGCGGTGGCTTCGAGCAGGGCTTCGGCGAGGCGCGCGACATCCTCGACGGGCTCGGGGTGTTCAACGGTCAGGTCGAAGCCGACGTGATGAAGACTCGCGAACTGGTGCTGCAGGGCTACGACCGCTTCGTGCTCGACCGCCTGCCGACGTCCGACCAGCAGGCCTGAGGCCCGCCCCGCGCGAGTCTTGCTAGAATCGCGGCCCTCGTCTGAATCGAAGGCCGCGCATGCATGCCCCATCCATCGACGTGGCGATCCTCACCGAGGACCGCTACGTCACCCCCGACCGGAACGACTGGTACCAGGCGCAGATCGCGCGCGAGGAGGATCTCGTGGCGGACGCCCTTGCAGCGCTTGGGCTGCGTGTTGGGCGCCGCTCCTGGGCGGATCCGGACATGGACTGGTCACAGTGCCGTTGCGCGCTGTTCCGCTCGACCTGGGATTACTTCGACCGCTATGCCGAATTCTCGTCCTGGCTCGATCGGGTGGCGGGGCAGACGCGCCTGTTCAACGCTGCGGAGCTGATCCGCTGGAACGTGGACAAGCGCTATCTGGGGGACCTGCAGGATAAGGGCGTCTCGATCGTGCCCACGCGCTTCGTGGCGCGTGGCGAGGTGGTGTCGCTCGCGGACATCATGGACGCGCAGGGCTGGGACGAGGTCGTCTTCAAGCCGGTGGTGTCAGGTGCGGCGCGCCTGACGCATCGTGTCGGCCGCGCCACGCTTTCCGCGCACGAGGCCGTGTTTGCGCGCTGCGTGGCCGACGAGAACATGATGGTGCAGGCCTTCGAGCCCGCCATCCTGAGCACTGGCGAAGTGTCGGTGATCGTGATCGGCGGGCGCACCACGCACGCGATCCGCAAGACACCGCGCGCGGGCGACTTCCGCGTGCAGGACGACCATGGCGGCACGGTGCATGCACATGCGCCGGCGGAGGACGAGCGCTGGTTCGCGGAGGCTGCAGTTGCGGCCTGCCCAGTGGCGCCTGCGTACGCCCGCGTGGATTTCGTGCGCAGCGCCGACGGTGTGCTGCGCCTGATGGAACTGGAACTGGTCGAGCCCGAGCTGTTCTTCCGCTTTCACCCCCCCGCGGCAGCCGAGCTGGCGCACGTGCTTGCTGAAAAGCTGCGCTGAATCAACGGCTTTGATGCGATGCAGCATGCGCTTTGCAGCGCAAATTCGGCCGCGTCGCGCCCGGCAGCGGTTAAAATGCCGCCATTCACAAAATTGAAAGGGTTCCACATGATCCGTCGCATACTCATGCTTGCCGCGCTGGCCTTGGCCGCCCAGGGCGCGATCGCCAAGGACTGGAGCACCATCCGCTTCGCCACCGAGGGCGCCTATCCCCCGTTCAATACGGTGGACACCAGCGGCAACGTGCAGGGTTTCGATGTGGACATCGCCAACGCGCTCTGTGAGCAGATGCAGGCCAGGTGCACCTGGGTCAAGCAGGAGTGGGACGGCATGATCCCTGCGCTGATGAGCCGCAAGTTCGATGCGATCTCTGCCTCCATGTCGATCACCGAAGAGCGCAAGAAGCGCGTCGACTTCACCGAGCGCTATTACGCCACGCCGCTCGCACTGGTCGCGAAGAACGGCAGCCCGCTCGTGCCCGAGATCGCTGCGCTCAAGGGCAAGCGCATCGGCGTGCAGCGCGGCACCGTTGCCGACAACCATGCGACCCGTTTCTGGGAGCGCGAAGGCGTGAGCATCGTGCGTTATGCGCGCCAGGAAGAAGCCTATCTCGATCTCGCCGCCGGCCGTCTCGACGCTGCCTGGGCCGATGCGCTGGTGGCGGATGGGGGCTTCCTCAAGACCGATGCGGGTGCCGGTTACGCCTTCGTCGGTGGCCTGTACTACGGCAAGAACGCCGACGAAAAGGCGGTGATCGGCGAGGGCGTGGGCATCGCCGTGCGCAAGCAGGACGGCGAACTCAAGCAGAAGCTGAATGAAGCGCTCGCCGCCATCCGCGCCAGCGGCAAGTACGACGAGATCCGCGCGAAGTACTTCGACTACGACATTTACGGCGAGTAAGCGGCCGGCGGCCGCCTGTGCCGCCACCGGTTTCCCCCCAGCAACGGCGGCCTGCGGGCCGCCTTCACATTGCCGTTCGCAGCGCAGGGCACGTTGCCCCCGCGCTGCGGGCCACTCCGATGCTCTACGGCTATCTTCCATCCCTTTTCGACGGTGCCTGGGTGACGCTGCGTGTGGCGGTGTTCTCGCTGCTGCTCGCGCTCGCGCTCGGCCTCGCGGGCGCTTCGTCGCGCCTGTCACCGCACCCCTTGCTGCGCCTGCCGGCTGCAGCCTACACGACGATCGTGCGCGGCATCCCGGACCTGGTGATGATGCTGCTGATCTTCTACGGCGGCCAGGTCGGCATCAACTACGTCACCGATGCGCTGGGCCTGGGTTATATGGACGTGAACCCCTTCGTCGCTGGCATCCTCACACTGGGCTTCATCTTCGGCGCGTATTTCACCGAAACCTTCCGCGGTGCGTTCATGGCGGTGCCGGCGGGCCAGCTGGAAGCCGGGCGTGCCTACGGCATGAGCCGCTGGCAGGTGTTCCGGCGCATCCTGTTTCCGCAGATGCTGCGCCACGCGCTGCCGGGCCTGGGCAACAACTGGCAGGTGATGCAGAAGAGCACCGCGCTGGTGTCCATCATCGGCCTGTCCGACATCACCTGGCTGGCGGACCAGGCCGGGCGCAGCACGCATGAGCCCTTCCTGTTCTACATGGTGGTGTGCGTGTTCTACCTCGCCATGACGGCCGTGTCCGGGCTGTTGTTCCGCTGGCTGGAGCAGCGCTATTCGGTGGGTGTGCGGAGGGCCGCGGCATGATCGAGTGGAGCCTGTTCAGCGAGAGCTGGCCCGCGTACATGGCCGGCCTGTGGGTGACGATGAAGCTCACCGTGGTGGCGCTCGTCGCCGGCCTGTTACTGGCGATCCCGCTTGCGGTGGCGCGCGTGTCGCCCTCGCGCTGGGTGTCGGGGCCGGTATGGGCGTACAGCTATTTCTTCCGCGGCACCCCCATGCTGGTGCAGTTGCTGCTGATGTACTACGGCCTTGGCCAGTTCGAATACGTGCGTGAGCAGTGGGACGTTGGGAATGCCTTCTGGCTTGTGTTCCGTGACCCCTACGGTTGTGCACTGGTGACCTTCGCGCTCAACACCGGCGCCTACACCACCGAGATCATCGCCGGGGCACTGCGTTCGGTGCCGCATGGCGAAGTGGAGGCGGCGCGCGCCTGCGGCATGACGCGCTTCACCATGCTGCGCCGTATCCTGCTGCCGGGGGCGCTGCGACGCGCCATGCCGGCCTACAGCAATGAGGTCATCTTCATGCTGCACGGCACGGCGATCGCCTCCACGGTCACGCTCATCGATCTCACCGGCGCGGCGCGCAATGCCTATTCGCAGTATTTCGCGCCATTTGAAGCCTTCGTGTTCGCGGGCCTGATCTACCTGTGCATCACCTTCGCGCTCGTTGGCCTGTTCCGTCTTGCCGAGCGTCGTTGGCTGGCCCACCTGCAGCCCCGCAAGCCCGCCGCCAAACCGGCCTGAGCCCGCATCCAGGAATCTTTCATGACCCAGCTTATCGTCGAAGACCTGCACAAGCGCTATGGCGACCACGAGGTGCTCAAGGGCGTCTCGCTGTCGGCGGAGGCCGGCGACGTCATTTCCATCATCGGCTCGTCCGGCTCGGGCAAGAGTACCTTCCTGCGCTGCATCAACTTTCTCGAGCAGCCCGACGCCGGGCGCATCACCGTGTCGGGCGAGGAGATCCGCCTCGTGCGCGGCAAGGACGGTCACCTCAAGGTGGCCGATGCCAAACAGCTGCAGCGCCTGCGCACGCGGCTGGCGATGGTGTTCCAGCACTTCAACCTGTGGGCGCACATGACCGTGCTCGAGAACGTGATCGAGGCGCCCATCCACGTGCTCGGCCTGTCGCGCAAGGAAGCGCTCGAGCGCGCGATGGCCTACCTCGACAAGGTCGGCATCAGCCGCTTCAAGGACAGCTACCCGGCGCACATGTCCGGCGGCCAGCAGCAGCGCGTGGCGATCGCACGTGCGCTGGCGATGGAGCCCGCGGTGCTGCTGTTCGACGAGCCCACCTCGGCGCTCGACCCCGAACTGGTGGGCGAGGTGCTCAAGGTGATGCGGGGCCTGGCCGAGGAAGGGCGCACCATGGTGGTGGTGACGCACGAGATGGGTTTCGCGCGCGAAGTGTCGAACAAGGTGATGTTCCTGCACCAGGGGCTGGCCGAAGAAAGCGGCGTGCCGGCCGCGGTGTTCGCCAACCCGAAGAGCGAGCGCCTGCGCCAGTTCCTGTCGGGCAACCTCAAGTAAGCGCGATCACTCTGGCCCCGGGCGGGGCGCCTTCCGCTGCGGACCTCGCCGCTGGGTTCCGTGCGCGGGCACGCATGCCTGGCCCTCACTGCCGGGCCCCATGTCCGTCGTTCAGCGTGGGGTGTCGGCGGGCGGTGGCAGGCGGCGCAGCAGCAGCGCAGCGATCAGGGTGGCAAGCAGGCAGGCGCCCAGCAGCGCAGCCAGCCCCGGCCAGTGCCACGCCGCCCAGGCCGTCCCCGCCACGGTGCCGATGACCGAGGCACCGAAATAATAGCTCGTCAGATACAGCGCCGAAGCCAGTGCGCGGCGCTCGCCCGCGCGGCGTCCCACCCAGCCGCTCGCCAGCGCATGCGCGGCGAAGAAGCCGAAGGTGAACACCCCCACCCCCGCGATGATCACCCACAGCGGCGCGGCGAGGGTGAGCGCCAGGCCGGCGCCCATCACCGTCACCATCATCCACAGGACCTTGCGTCGCCCCTGACGCTCAGCCAGCCGGCCGCTCAGTGCCGAGGCCCAGGTGCCCACCAGATAGAGCAGGAAGATCGCGCCGATCGCGGTCTGGCCCAGCGCGTAGGGCGCGGCCTGCAGCCGGAAGCCGAGGAAGTTGTACAGCCCGACGAAGGCGCCCATGGCGAGGAAGGCGACCAGGAACAGCAACGGCAGGCCGGGGTCTCGGTAGATGGCCACGGTGTCGCGGAAGATGCGTGCCGGCGTGGCCGCGCGTGGCGTGAAATGGCGCGATGCCGGCAGGCGCCGCCAGAACACGATTGCCGACACCAGCCCCAGCACGCCGATCACCCCCAGCGCCCAGCGCCACGAGCTCCAGTCGGTGAGCAGCGCCGACACGAAGCGCCCGCTCATGCCGCCGAGCGCATTGCCGGCGATGTAGAGCCCCATCGCGCGCGCCTGCGCGCTCACCGCGACCTCTTCGCCGATATAGGCCATGGCCGCAGCCGGCAGCCCGGCCAGCACTGCGCCGAGCAGCGCGCGCAGCACGAGCAGGGCGGTGAAATCGGGCACCACCGCGGTCGCCAGCGCCAGCACCGCGGCAATGGCAAGCGAGATCTTCATCACCTGCTGGCGCCCGATGCGGTCGGCGAGCACGCTGCCCGGGATCAGCATCAGTGCCAGGCCCGCGGCGGTGGCCGAAACGGTCAGACTCGCGCTCGCCGCGCTCACGCCGAAATCGTTTGCCAGCAGCGGCAGCAGTGGCTGCGTACTGTAGACCATGGCGAAGGTGGCGAAGCCGCCCAGGAACATCGCCAGGTTGGCGCGCGTGTACTCGGGCGTTCCGGCTTCGAGCTGGGCGGCCGGTTGGGCGGTGGAGTCTTCGGTCGGGAGCGAGGCCATGGATGGGAAGGGTGCGGATGGAGCGAGTGAAGCGAATGGGGCGCTCGAGCGCAAGTGGAGCAGATTAGCGCGGAAGGCTGCGACGGGGCACCCCGGATATCACGCTACGCGCGCCTCATTCCGTAGCCTTCACCGGCGCTACCTCGTAGGCGGGCACGAAGCCGGCCGGCGGTAGCATCCATTCCATCGGGTAGCGGCCGAGCGTGGCCGGCTCGACCAGTTCGACGCTGGGGCCGAGGTGTGCCTCGATGGCGATGCCTTCGAGCGCACGCACGCCCTGGCGCACCGCCATGCGCCCCTGCAGCACCGGAAAGTCCGTCACCGAGGCGAGGATGCGGCCGCGCAGCATGCCGCTATAGACGCCGGGGGTGACGTAGGAGGCGACGATGCCCAGGCGGTCCGAGAGCTGGCGGCGGCGCAACTCGGCGATCGCCGCCTCGGCCATGGGCGCGTTGCCCACCAGGTAGTCGAGCGCCGGATGGGTGTCGAGCACTTCCTCGACGAGCTGGCGCTGGATCGAGCGGCCGGTGTCGCCGTGCCGCACGGTGGCGATGCGCACCGCGCTGCCGGCCAGCCCGGCGCGGAAACCGCGGTCCAGGAGGCCTACCCAGTCCGCGTCCTGCGGCCCGGGCAGCCAGGCGATGCTCGCCGGCACGCCGCCGGCGGGGTGGCGCTCGGCCAGCCAGCGGCTGATCTTCCAGCCGAGCTGGTACCAGGGCACGCCGACCTTGCCGCTCACCACGGCGGTGTCGATGTCGTTGACCGCGCCGATCACCGGGTGAAGGGCGAGGTAGGGCGCGAGCAGATCGTTGAGCCCGGCGAAACTGACCGTGCCCACGAGCAGGGCGTCGATGCCGGCGTCGGTGGTGCAGCTCGAGACGCGTTCGCGCTGGCGGGCGAGGTTCTCGTAGCCGCCGGCCTCAAGCACACGCAGGCCGACGCCGAGCGCGCGCGCCTCTTCCACCATGCCGAAATTGACCGCCAGCCAGTAGCTGTCCTTGAGGTGCGGATAGACGGCGCACAGCTGCCAGGGCTGCGAGGGGGCGATGGCGGGCAGGGCCGGGGCAGCGCGCCCGGGAGTCTCCGCGGCCGGGGCGTCGCCGTGCCAGCGGACCACCGGCCAGGGCGGGCCGGCGTCGGCAGCATGCGTGGTCGAGGCGCCGAGGGCGAGTGCGGCGAGCAGCGTGCGCATGATCAGACGTGCGGTGTTCGCGCCGCGCCGCCGGTAAGATGAAGCCATGTTTCCCCTGTCTGCGGTGTGCCGGGCCGGATGGCCTGCCGCCCATGAACCATGAGCGCCCAATCTTACGTGAAACCCGCCCCGCGCCGCTTCGGCCTGCGCGAACGCCTGATGCTGGCACTGTTCCTCGGCGCGCTGGCTACGGTGCTGGTCGCGGTGGTCGGCTGGTTCAGCTTCCAGCGCGTGGTGGGCAGCCAGCAGGCCATCGTGCGCGAGACCTTGCCCGCGGCCGATGCGCTGCACGAGGTGGTGCGCGGCAACGCCCGCCTGGCCGCGCTGGCGCCGCGGCTGGCGCGGGTGGATTCGATCGCCGAGCTGCAGGAGCTGCGCGCGGTGCTCGAGAACGAATCGGGGCGCATCCGCGAACGCCTCGCCGCGCTCGAGTCGCCCCATGTCGAGCCCGAACTGCGCGCGCGCCTGCAGGCCACCGGCGAGGCCCTCTCGGTGCGGCTCGATGCGATGGGTGACACCATCGGCGCACGGCTCGCGCTGCGCTCGGCGCGCGAGCGCGTAGCCGGCAGCCTGCGCGAGGCCATCGACGGGCTCGACGAGCTCGCGCGCATGCATACGGAGAACGCCACTGCGCTGCTGGTGACGACGCTCACCGGCCTGTTCCAGTCCGAGGCCCACGACGCGGCCGGCGCCCTCGCACCGCGGGACCGCGCCGCGGCGCGTGACCGCCTGCTCGACCTCGATCTCGACACGCTCGAGCGCATGCACGAGCTCGCGCTCACCGTGCATGCGCTCGCCTTCCTGAGCGAGCGGCTCGACGAGGTCGACTCGCCCGAGCGCCTCGCCGCCGCGCGTGCCGAGTTCGACCGCGAGCTGGTCGTGCTCGAGCGCCGCCTGCGCGACATCCCCGACCCGGTGGTGCGCGCGCAGGGCGAGCGCCTTCACGGCGTGCTCGCCGCTGCGCTGGCCAACGAGGGTGCATTTGCGCTGCGCAGCCGCGAGATCGACCTGCGTGCGCGCAGCGAGGGCTTGCAGAACGAGGTGGGCATCCTCACCACTGCGCTCGATGCGCTCGCGGGCGAGCTGATTCACCGCGGCGGCCGCATCCTCGCGGCGGCGGGCACGGCAGCGGAGGCCAGTGCCACCTCGGGGCTGATCGCCTTCGGCATCATCGCGGCGGTGCTGTTGTTGGTCACGGCCGGTGTGGGCGTGCAGGTGCTGCGCCGGCACACCTTGGGCCGGCTGCTCGCGCTCGAGCGTGCCACTCTGGCGCTGGCGGCCGGGCAGCGCGACGTGAACATCGACACGGCCGGCGACGATGCGCTGGCCTCGCTGTCGCGGGCGCTCGAGCGCTTCCGCAACGACGCCATCGAGCGCGACCGCCTCGCAGCGGCGCTGCGCCAGCACCAGCAGGAACTCGAGGACCAGGTGCTGGCCCGTACCGCCGAGCTGCGCGCGGCCAACAGCGCGCTCGCCCACGAGATGGCCGAGCACGCCAGCGCGCGCGTCGCCGCCGAGAAGGCCGACCACGCCAAGACCGCCTTCCTGGGCACGGTGAGCCACGAGCTGCGCACGCCGATGGCGGGCATCCTCGGCCTGATCGAGCTGCTCGAGGGCGCGCCTGCGCCCGCCGAGCGCGCGCAGTATCTGGCGCAGATGCGCGCCGCGGCCACGCTGCTGCTCGAACTGCTCGAGGACATGCTCGACTTCGCCCGCATCGAGGCCGGCGGCGTGCATCTGGATACGCTCGCCTTCAGCCTGCGCGATGCGGTCAATGATGTGTTCGCGGTGCAGGGCACGCGCGCATCGGCGCGCGGGTTGGCGCTGGTGGCAGACATCGACCCGGCGCTGCCGGAGCAGGTGCTGGGCGATCGGCGCAAGCTGAGCCAGATCCTGCTCAACCTGGTGGGGAATGCGATCAAGTTCAGCGACGAGGGGGCGGTGACCGTCCGCGTCCGTTCCGGCACGGAGGACGGGCGCGTGCGCTTCGAGGTCGAGGATCACGGTATCGGTATCGACCCTGCACGGCAGGCGGAAGTGTTCGAGCCCTTCGTACAGGTGCGCGACCACGGCCGCCACCACGCGGGCACCGGGCTGGGGTTGGCGGTGTGCCGGCGTCTGGTGCGGGCGATGGGCGGCGAGATCACGCTGGTGAGCGCGCCGGGGCAGGGGACGACGGTGCGCTTTGCGTTGCCGCTCGCGTCGCCGGTCGGGGTGGCCGCAGTGGCGTCCCGGGCCGCGGCCACCAGGACCGCCGAGGCCGCTGCGGTGGCGGCTGCGCTCGCCCCCGGGCACGGGGTGCTGGTGGTGGAGGACGACGAGGTCAACCGCATGGTGGTGGAGCGCTTCCTGCAGGGGCTGGGGCAGCGGCCGGTCTGCGCGCCGGACATCCAGTCGGCGCTGCGGGCACTGGCCGGGCGGGCGTTTGATGCGGCGCTCATCGATATGAACCTGCCCGATGGCGACGGTCGTGAGATGCTGGCCCGCCTGCGCGCGCTGCCCGAGCATGCGCAGACGCCGGCGGTGCTGATGTCCGCGCATCTGCCCCGGGCCGAGGTGGATGGTCTGCTCGCGGCCGGATTTGGCGCTTTCCTGTCCAAGCCCTTCACGCGCGAGCGCCTGTGCGCCGTGCTGGCGGGGTTGATTGGGGGGGCGATCGAGGGCGGGGCAGCCGAGGTGCATGACGGTGCCGCGCAAGAGGCTCAACGGCTGGGCGCGGGCAAGGAGGCGGACGGGGAGGCGGACGAGGAGGCGGTCGCGGAAGGGGCGCAAGGGGCGGGTGGTATCACCCCGTGGGTCGATGTCGACTTTCTGCGCGGCGAGGCGGTGGCGCTTGGGCCTGAGGTGCTCGACCGCATCCTCGCGGTGTTTCGCAGCCAGGGGGATGGGCTTGTGCAGGCGCTGCGCGCCGCCGCCGTGGCCGGTGATGCGGAGCAGTGCAGGCTGCTGGCGCACAAGCTGCGGGGCGCGGCCTCCAACGTCGGGCTCAGGCGCCTGGGCGAGGCGGCCGCGCAGCTCGAGCAGGAGATCGCCACGATTGCCGCGGCAGGCGAACTGGACGCGCGCGCGAGGGCGCTGGCCGATGCGTACGCGCAGTCGCTGCGGTCGCTGGATGCGTGGCGCGCCGGCTCAGTCGCGCCCTGAATCCGGGACGGACGCGCTGCTGCGTGCAGACTCGGTGTCGACCGCCAGCCGGTAGCCTTCGCTGCGCACGGTGGTGATCAGCGACTCTGTGCGCTCGGCGGCGTCGAGTTTGGCGCGCAGGCGGCGCACCAGCACGTCCACTGTGCGGTCCTGCGGCGACCAGTCGTGGCCGCTGACGGCGCGTGACAGGCGGTCGCGGTTGAGGACCTCGCCCGGGTTGCGCACCAGCAGTGCCAGCAGCTCGAACTCGCCACGCGTAAGGGCCACGTCGGCGCCGTGCGGGTCGCTCAGGCGGCGGCGCGGCAGGTCCAGGGCCCAGCCGGCGAAATGGAAGACTTCGCCGGCGTCGGTCTGGCGCGCACCGGTCGTGCGGCGCAGCAGGCTCTTGACCCGCGCCAGCAACTCGCGCGGGTTGAACGGCTTGGTGACGTAGTCGTCTGCACCCACCTCCAGACCTACGATCTTGTCGATGTCGTCGCTGCGGCTGGTGAGCAGGATGATGCCGATGCCCGGCGCCCGGGCCCGCAACTCGCGCGCCAGTGACAGACCGTCCTGCCCGGGCAGGTTGATGTCGAGCAGCACGAGGTCGGCGCCGCTGCGCTCGAATGCGCGCCAGAACGCCTCGCCATCGCCGGCCAGCAGCACCCGATAGCCTTCCTGCGAGAAGTAGGCATCGAGCCGGGCCTGGGTGACCAGGTCGTCGTCGACAACGAGCAGGGTGGCGGTGCTGGGTTCGGCGTTGGGCGACATGCTTGGACAGGGCTGGATGCGAGCCACCATTCTAAGGCCAAGCGCTGGCCGTGACCGAGCGGCGACGCGTGTTGCGGCCGTGATGCACGGGCCGAAGATGGGCGCGCGGTTGTCCTGCCTGCGCGGCGACTCGGGTCCGCCTGCCTCAATAATCGAACGCTGCCTTGCCCCCGGGGCGCGCGAAGCCGCTGACGATCCAGGCCGTCGCGCTCGCGGTGTTGAGGCGGAAGTCGGGCGCCACGCGCACCTGCGCGACCTCTTCGCCGGCCTCGTCGAGTGCACTCAGGATTGCAAAGGGCTCGTATTCGTCGGGCGTGATGTCGAGGCGGACCTCCCACTGCGCATCCAGCGCGAACACGGTGAGCGACTTGTGCAGCATCGCGTGTGCCTGCTGTGCGTGGCGCTGCAGCACCTCGGTCGCGGTCTTGACCAAGGTGTTGAAGGCAGCCTGGTCGAGCGGTTTGGGGTTCTTTTTGTCGCGGCCCATGGTCCACGGCCCGACCAGCGCGGGCTCGGCCTCGCCATCCTTGAGCATTTCCACCGCCCAACCGTCGTCTTCCTGGTTCTTGATCACGCGCGCTGTCCAACCGTCCAGTTGCCACAGGCGGTCGGTGCGGGTGGCGGGGGCATCGTCGATGGCGGGAGTTGCGGGCTGGGAGTGGGTGGGGGGCTGGGAGTGGGTGGGGGGCTGGGAGTCGGTGGCTTCGGGCATGGGTGAGGTGGCTTCGAGAGGGGGCGTTGAGGGCGGGCAAACGGGAATGTTCAGGGGCAGAGGGGCGAAACAGACCGCTGCGGCAGCCCTGTCCGCGTCGGCGCCGATCGGCTCGATCATGGGGGGCGGCAAGGGTAAAGCCAGCAGCATGGCGCCTTCGTCCGTGGCGGACACGCGTGCGCGGGCCGGTCTGCGGGCGGGCTTGCGACGCGCGAGCGGCGACTCGGCGTGCGCGGCCGGGGCCGCGAACAGGGTCATCTGATCGTGAGTCATCTTCAGTCTTCCTGAGGTGGACTGATATTTTATACAGCTTTGTGAAGTCCTTCGAGTCCAGGCCCGGCTTTTTGCGCGGCCAGCCTACGGCTTCCTTCCGTTTCTGGTAGCCGCCCGATGTGCCCGCAGGCGTGCACGGGCGCAACTGGGGATGTCCCAGTTTTTCGTCGGAAGATAAAGACTAAAGGCGTGTTTTGACCCATTCGCGCAGCGCGTCATTCATTCGCGTCTGCCATCCCGGCCCACCCGCGCGGAAGGCCTCGAGGATGTCGTGATCGATGCGGATCGCGACCTGTTCCTTGGTGCCTGAACCCGCTGGGCGTCCCCGTTTGCGCCGGGTCGCCTCGATGCCTGCGGCCAGCTCGGCAGCGGTCGCGGGGCGGTCATCCTCATCCGAACCGTCCCACACAAAATCCTGCGCCGGCGGTATGGCGCGTACCGCCTCCAGTACGGCCTTACGCTTCATCGCATTCGTTTTCGAGCCACTCATCGTATACCTCGCGTTCTTCCCGACTTGCCCTGCGAAAGCTGATCACGCGTGCTGCACCCTCGCGCCCGGTATGCACCACCGTCAGTACCGCCAGAAAGCCTAGTGCGTAAGAAATGGACATCATGCGGCGTTCGCCTGCGCGTCGAACTGGAATATCCAGCCGATAGCGGGAATCGAGCACCTCGCCTGCCGCAGAAAAATCCAGTCCATGTTTGGCAGATTGGCCCGGCGCTTTGCCTCGTCCCAGATCAGCCGCATGTTGATGCGTTTAATGTAGATGCGTTAATTGTTGAATGCAAGTTTTTTGTAGATGCACTTAAGCACTTCAAGAAGCGACGTCACCCTTGCAGCCGATACGCGCCGTCCTCGCGCGCCACCATGCCCAGCTCCTCCAACGCTTCGAGCACGGCCTGCACGCCGGCGGGGGGCGTGAGGGGCGCAACTGGTGTACGTCCCCGTTTTCCGGGGGTACGTCCCCGTTTTTCCGCGTCCCCGTTTTTCCGTTTTTCGTCACTGTCGGCCTGGGCGGACAGCGCCCGCAATCGGCAAGGTCACAGCTTCTTGATTCGATCGTTGATGATGCCCAAGCCTACGCATACAGCGGCAATCACGCCCAATAAGGGCCATCCGAGCTTTCCGAAAAACGAGAGCACCATGATCCCGGCGATCGGGGCGACGACACCCGCAACGAATATCGTTATCAGCAAAGACCACATTTCAACACCCCCTCTCACCCGATCGCCTTCCGGGTGATCGATGGTTTTTCGTAATCGGTGTATTTCCGCGTTTCTCCGTGCTCCCGCCTCTAATCGCGATCCGCAGCATCGAGCCGGTCCAGAACCGCGAGCGCGGCTCGAACGTCGCCCGTGGCCGCAAGGGCACGAAAGTGATTCTCCGTATCCCACGCGGCAAGCGCCTGCGCGCTGAGTTCTTCGATCAGCTTGTTCATGCTCTGTCCGCGGCTGTGTGCCAGGGCCTTTAGCCTGGCGGCAGTGTCGTCGGGCAATCGAATCGTCAAAGTGCTCATGGCCACTCCTTCAATGCTTCAGCAGGCGTCATCACGCGCAGGGCACCGAGCTTCAGCTCACCCCGCCCGACATCCCGGACGTTATGGGTGATGATTGCAGCTGCATTCCCGGCAAGCGCCAGTTCGAAAAGATGGTTGTCGCCCTCGTCAGGAAGATTCGGGCGCCAGCCGAAATAGACCGAAACCCATCGCCCTCGGTGTGCAAGCGCCGCCAGCACCTGTTCTCGCTCAGCCAGGCTCGTTGCATCGCCCCACACCGGCCGACCGAGCAGATCGTTGTATTCCAGCCAGAGTGCGTTCCCGAACAATGCCTGGAAATTTCCTGACAACGCGCGGCGCAGCACCTGTCGCGACGCACCTCCCGCTGAGCGCAAAGCCGCGACGAAGACATTCGTGTCGATGACGACTGGCACGACGTTGACAGCATAGGTGCTGTCAGATTCCCGGACAAGACGGCTCATGCAGTCACCCCTGCAACCGATACGCGCCGTCCTCGAGCGCGACCATGCCCAGCTCCTCCAGCGCTTCGAGCACGGCCTGCACGCCGGCGCGGGGCGTGCGCTTGAAGCGGGCGGCGATGGCCTCGGCGGGGAGCGGTTGGTGGGCCAGCGCGCTGCGCACGGCGGCGACCTGTTCGCGCATGCCCCTGGGCCACGCGGCCTTGCCGCTGGTCGCGGGCGTGGCAGAGGCTTCGGCCTCTTCGGCCGGGCCGAGGTCGGCTTCGACCTGGGAGGGGGTGGTAGCGGTGGCCGTGGCTGAGGTGGCGCCGGGGTTCTGGTAGTCGGGGCGCAGCCAGCGCACCAGGCCGCGGGCTTCTTCGGCGGCGCGGGTGGCGTTGAGCTCGACCAGGCGGCGCAGCAGCTCTTCCTCGGCGGCGGCCTGGGCCTCGGGCTTGTCGGGCAGCGGCGTGGTGGCGCCGGGCTTGCCGACGAGTTGGGCGGCGAGGTCGCTCCAGCCGTAGGCCTCGAACACCGCGGTGTCGAGCGCGTCGTGCAGTTCGCGCAGCACCGACACCAGGCCCTGCTCGTGGATCGTGCGTTCCTTGGGCGTCAGCGTGTCGCCGGCACGCAGCTTCTCGAGCACGTTGTACATGCCGGTGAGGGTCAGCTCTGGGTGCAGCGACTGCTGGCGCTTGCGGTGGGTGTCGAGCTGCTCGGCGAGGTCGCGGATGCGGGCGGCTTGGGTGGGCGTGGGGTCGGGGAAGGGGAAGGTTTCGAAGCAGACGGACTTGTTGTAGCGGGGGCGGTCTTCGAGGGTTCCACCAGCAGCCAGCGCCCATGAGGCATGTAAACGACTTGAGAGGATTCCGAGATGCAGTTGGTCTTCGAGCCCTAGAGTAACTAACGTGCTATCTGGTGCGTCCACCGCGGGCAGAGCAGTGAAGAAGCGATGTTTTGACGTTTCGATGGTTGCGAGATAGCTCTGCAGCCCATCCGTGAAGCGTCTAAACACAGGGCGTGGATGGCCGATAACCCACCAGTTGTCGCGAAAGATTCGGTTTCTGTTCTGGTCTCGCTCTGGTTTCGCGCGCGTCAAGAGGTACTGATAAACCCTTGGGAAGCCTTCCCGGAGCGCTTCGAGAGACACGCCGAAGAAGTCCAGCACGTAAAGGCCACGTCGTTCTCCCGCGAGGTCTCGGCCGTTAATGTACGGCCGGATATGGCGTTCAAGCTCAGGTGTTTCCCCGAGGCCGAGTTCCTTTGCTTCGATATGTGTGATCTGAAATGCCGCTCCAATGGTCTTGAAGCCCACCGCGCATAGAAGCTGGTTGCTCATCAAGGCAACAGCCTTTGTCAGATCGGCTCCAATGCGTAAGTCAGCATGTACCTTCCCACGACTAATCGTCGCCTCGTCGACAAGATCCTCGTCAGGTGACTCCCCTTTGTCGTGTTCTTTGGTGACGACGAAAACATCTGCCTCGCAAGCGCCACGTCGCGCTGCTGTCATCGAAATCCGGACCGCAGCTCCGTCCTTGGTATCGACCCAGGGATGATCTGGTATCACGAAGACGAGAGAAAGAGGCGCTTTCTCTGAATCAATGAAGGGTGCGATCACGCGGCGGTTGTAGGTCTGACGGATGGAGTTTGATGCGATGAAGCCGAATGATGTCGCGCTGTCAGATGCCACGAGCCCAGCCGCTTTGTGCCACCAACGTAAGACGAAATCGCTCGCTTGTGGCACGTCGGGCCACGCTGCCTGCAGCGCATCAACATATCCGTCACCAAGCTCTTGGCGCATGAGCTTTGCGCCAATGAACGGTGGATTCCCCACGATGTAATCCGCCTGCGGCCATTCGGCCTTGCGCGGATTCACGTAGCGCATCTGCACCACCTGCGCGCTCTCGTCCGGAATGTCCTCGCCGGTGATCGGGCTCTTCCGGTAGGTCACGCCGTCCCAGCGCGTGACCGGGCGGCCGGCTTCATCGGTGACGGGCTCTTCACGCTCGTAGTCGATCAGCGCGTCGCGGTGCTCGATGTTGCGGAAGTCGCGCAGCACCGGCTCGGGCGGGTTCACCGAGCCGTGGGTGCGGAAGTGCCATTGCAGGTAGCCGATCCACAGCACCATCTCGGCGATGCGGGCGGCGCGCGGGTTGATCTCGAGGCCGAGGAACTGGTGCGGGTCGACGGTGACGCCTTCGAGTTCGAGCAGGCCCTGCGATTCGCCGAGGTCGTGCAGCAGGTTGAGCACTTCGCCTTCGAGGCGCTTGAGGTGTTCCAGCGTCACGTACAGGAAATTGCCGCTGCCGCAGGCGGGGTCGAGCACACGCACTTCGCACAGGTGGCGGTGGAAGGCGCGGATCTCGGCGACGGCGTCCTTGTGCTTGCCCTGTTGCTCGTAGGTGAGCGCGGCGGCCTGCACTTCGCGCCATTCGGCGCGCAGCGGTTCGATGACGGTGGGCAGCACCAGGCGTTCCACGTAGGCGCGCGGGGTGTAGTGGGCGCCGAGCTTGTGCCGCTCGCGGGGGTCGAGCGCGCGTTCGAGCAGGGTGCCGAAGATGGCGGGTTCGACGTAGCGCCAGTCGGCCTCCGACGCTTTCAGCAGCAAATCGAGCTGGTCGCGGTCGAGCGGGATGGCGCTGGCCTCTGCAAACAGGCCGCCGTTGAAGCGCAGCACCTTGTTGCGCAGGATGGGCGAAAAGCCGCCGGTGTTCATGTTCTGCCACAGGTGCTCGAGCATGGGCGCGAAGGCGTGCGGCTCGCCCTTGAGGCTTTCGAGCAGTTCGGTGAAGGCGCGCGGCGGCAGCAGGCCGACGTCTTCGGCAAACATGGTGAACAGCGCGCGCATGAGGAAGCCGGCAACCTGCTGCGGCGGGTGGCCGGCGGCCTCGAGCGACTTGGCGAGCGAGGCGAGGCGGTCGGCGATCTCGCGGGTGACGCGGGCGGAGCGGCGGGCGGGGTCGAGGCTGAGCGGGTCGAGCCAGACGTCGCGCAGGCGCTGGCGGATGTCGTCGCGGCGCAGGTCTTCGAGGCGGATGCGGTGGCTGCGCGGGTCGGGGTAGGGCGTGTAGGTGGCGCCCGAGCGGCTGAATTCGGCGTACAGCTCGATGTTGCGGCCGACGTCGGTGACGAGGATGAAGGGCGGCCGGCCTTCGTCGGCGGGCAGGGCGCGGGCGTACTGGTCGGCCTGGTTGTGGGCACGCAGCATGGCCTTGTCCCAGCCCGAGGTGTCGAGCGTGCGGCCAGTCTGCTTGGCCTCGAGCACGAAGGCGCCGCGGCGGTAGAGGTCGATGAAGCCGTTGTTGGCGCTGCCGTCGGGCTGGCGCATCACCACGCGGCGCTCGAACACGTAGGCGTTGTCGCGCGTGTCGTCGCCAGCGGGGTCGGGGCGCGGCAGGCCGAGGAGTTCGCACAGCTCGGTGAGGAAGAGCTGGTAGTTGGCGCGCTCGCTGCCGCCGGCGTGCTGCCAGCGGGCGATGAAGGTGTCGAGGGCGGCGGGGGTGGCGCTGTCGGCGGGCTGGGGCGAGGCGGATGACGAGGTCACAGGGGGCGCATGCATTCGGGTTGGGACGCGGGGATTGTAGCGGGCGCGGTGGGGTCGGTACGATGAGTCAACATGTCGGTCGTCGGATAGATCCGGTATTACGTCGTCTTCGTGGATCGTCCGGAAGGCTGGCGGGTGATCAGCCTTCGAAAGGCCAACCAGCGAGAGGTCAAACGTTATGCCGAAGCTTAAGACGGGAACCCCGCACCCGAGCGCCGAAGAAGATGCCGTCATCACGGCGGCTGCGCTGTCGGATCCGGATGCGATCCCCTACACGGACGCGGAGTGGGAGGCGGCCAAGCCCACGATCCGCTTGTCGCGCGACGTGGTGCGTGGCGGTTCGGAAGATTCAGAAAAGTGATGAATCGACCTTCGCCACCGCGGGTGCCATGCCGGCCTGGCGCTCGCACTCGGCGGCAACCAAGGTGCGCAACTGCTCGATGAGTTGGGGCGCCACCCCGGCGGCTCGCGCATCCTCGCAGGCCTTTGGCAGGCCGTCGCGCACGCGCTGGGCCATGCGCGCAAGCTCGGTGCTCACCTGGCGGAAGGGCAGCGCGCAGGCGTGCGCGAAGTTGGCCCACTCGTACGGTGACAGCGCTTGCGCGTGAAAGGCGTTGCCGATGGCCATGGCGTAGGTGTCGAGGAGTTGCTCGCCGCCGAAGGCGAGTCCGCAGACGAGGTCGTAGGCCGGGGCGAGCGAGAGCCCTTCACGGTCCAGGTAGAAGGAGAGGTTCTTCGCGTGCGCATCGGTGTTGCCGATCAGCACCTGGAAGAGGGTCCAGCGCAGCAGGGCAAGCCGTTCCGCGGCAGGCCGTGCGCAGTGCTCGAGGAGCGCGAAGAGCATCGGCAGCGACGCCCCCTCGCGCAGGTCGCGCACATCTCGGGTGTCGCCGTAGGGGCGCTCGTACTTGAGCGCCGACGACAAACCCAGCGCCTGGCAGCCGTCGATGATGTGCCGGCGCGCAACGTGCCCTGCGCCACGTTCACGGTCGAAACGCTTCACGACCAGCACCGGCTCGGGGACGTGCACGAGCGCGACCTCGGCGACAGGCAGCTTTGCCCACTGGGCGAGCCGCATGCAGAAGTATTCGTTGGCGGTGAGTCCGGCAAGCTGCGCGGTGACCGGCTCGGGCTTGAGGATGTGGGTAGAGGCGAGCTGCCCGCCCTCGACAAGCGCCCACTGACCGTCCTCCTCAAAGACGGCAATCTTGTCCTGAAAGCCGGCGATGGATAGCCGCACGCGGCCGTCCCAGACAGAGAAGGGCTGAAAGGGGCGTGCCCGGATGCGCGCCGAGAGTTCCGCATGTGACAGCGGGCGGCGAGTCGCTGCTGCCGGTGTTACGTCCGTCCCGGGGAGGCGCAATTGCAGCGCCCCGGCGGTCTCTCCGCCCAGTGCCGCCAGCAGCCCCATCAGGTTGCCCTTCGAGAGCTTGTGCGTGCTTGCCGCGTCATCGAGCGCCTGCCCCTCGGGCAGCAGATTCTCGAAGAACTGGCGCACCAAGGCGCTGTGGCGCTCCTCCGTCATTGTCTCGTCGACTTCGAGCGGCAAGGTCGGGCCGAGGGCGTAGCGCGCCTTGCGGGTCAGCCACGCCGGGCTGTAGTGGAACGCATAGCGGTGCGTCTGCGCCGTGTAGCTCAGCGTGCCCGCGAGCTCGCCATTCATCAGCACGTCGAGCTTCATCATTCACGCGCCTCGCGGATGCGCTGCACGATCGTGCCGGCGTCGCCCGCCGGCGCGATGAAGAGGCTCACACCAAGGGCCTTCGCCACCCGCAGGGCGATCCCCAGTCCGACGCTTGGCTTGCCTGCCTCCAGGTCGCCCAGGGTCTGTTTGGCGATACTCACCGCCAGTGCCGCTTCTTCGAGTGTCAGTCCGCTGGCGGTGCGAGCCGCACGAATGGCCGCCCCGAGTGCGTCAGGCGTTGTGAGCTGCGGATCGGTGGGGAAGGGGGTAGGGACAACACGACGCGCCATGAAAATACTCCCAAGACCGTAGGAGTATAGGCGATTCAGGCCCATGAATCGACAATACACCTATTAAAGTAGGTGAATAAATTGTGCGGTACATTGATGGGTATATTGCGCCTATTATGGTAGGCGTAAAATAGTGGATTGCGTGACGCGACGGAGCATGTGCTGTGAGCGAAGTGCGCGCACGCAGTACGCGCTCAGGACCTGGGACGGCGTTTCCGCCGCCGAGGCGGTCGCCGAGCGCAGCATGGCCCTGCTCGGCCGCCCCATCGAAATCGACCTCGAGGCGACGCCGCACCTGTTCTGGCTGTGGCGTGTCGATGCGCCCCTGGCCACCGCCGACATGACGACCAAGGCCGGCGACACCAAGGCCGGCGACGACTATGTGGCGCGGGACGAGGCGTGTATCGTGCCCGAATCTGCGACGAGGCGCGATGATCAGGTAGCACCCGACAGGAGCGAAGAATGAGCGAGGCCAGCGCACAGGCCGCAAGCCCACTTTGGGACGACGCCTCGATCACCGCGATCCGGCGCGACATGCTGCGCTTTGCACGCATGCAGTTGCGTGACGCAGCCGCCGCCGAGGATATGGTGCAGGAGGCGCTGATGGCGGCGATGACGAGCGCGAGAAGCTTCGCTGGGCGGTCGGCGTTCAAGACCTGGATGTTCGCGATCCTGCGCAACAAGATCGTTGATCACATCCGTGCGTCGTCGCGCGAGATCTGCGGCTCGGACCTTGTCGGGTCGTCGGAAATGGACGCCGGGCTGGAGGCGTTCGATGTGCTGTTCAAGCGGGGAGGGCACTGGAACCCTGAGGATCGCCCCGCGACCTGGTCCGACCCGGAAGCCGCGTTCGAGCAGGACGCCTTCTGGAGGGTGTTCGACATCTGCATGAACAACCTGCCCGAGCGCATCGCCCGCGTCTACACGATGCGCGAGCTCCTCGAACTCGAGACCGCCGAGATCTGCGCGGTGCTGGGCATCACCCGCAACAACTGCTTCGTCATCCTGCACCGCGCTCGGCTCGGGCTGCGCCTGTGTCTGGAAAATCGCTGGTTCCTGGGAGAGGCCCGATGAAGATGATGAACTGCAAGGATGCGACCCGGCTCATGTCCGAGCGCTACGAGCGCACGCTCAGCCTGCGCGAGCGGTTGTCACTGAAGGTGCATACGGCAATGTGCAAGGGGTGCTCGAACTACGGCGAGCATCTGGATGTGTTGCGCCTCGCCGCCAAGCGGCTGCGCGAGGGCGGCAAGGGCTAGTCTCAGCGCAGCAGCAGTGTCGGAACCGTCGCAGCGCGCAGCAGGTCGGTGGTCTTGCTGCCGAAGATCAGCGCGCGCAGCGGCGAGTGCGCATAGGCGCCCATGAGCAGCATGTCGATGTTGCGCGCCTTGACCTCGCGGGCGATCACCGTCTCGGGGTCGCCGGGGAGGACGTCGGCGACCACCTCGAAACCCGCGGCGGTAAGCGTGTCCTTGGCCCAGGCGAGCTGCCTGGGTGTGTCCGCACTCTTCTTGCCGGCCATCACGATGTGGATGGGCAGGCCCTTGAACAGCGGGCTGTTGGCGATCATGTCCACGCCCTTGCGGGTGACCGAGGTGCCATCAAAGGCGAGCATCACGCGCTCGGGTTCCTTGAAGCCCTCGGTTACGGTGAGGATGGGCTTGTGGATGGCGCGCACGACGCGCTCGACGTTGCGGCCCAGCGTGTTTGAACTCCCCGGCTGCATGGCCTCGGCCGAGGCGCCGCGGCGGCCGAAGACGAAGAGGCGCACGTTGTCTTCCTGCTCGGCCAGGGTGTCGTCGAGGGCGCCGTGGCGCTGGCGCATGTCGGCCGCGGGCGCGCCTGCGGCCAGCGCGCGCTCGCGCAGACGGTTGAGGAAGAGGCGGCCCTGTTCGCGCTTGGCGCGGGCGACGGCGGCGTCCTTGTCGCTGAGGGCGCTCAGCAGATGTTCCTGCGCGTTGATGCCGATCGCGCCGCTATGGTCTTCGCCCGAGCCCTGCTCGAGGTGGCGGTCGATCACGTGCAGCAGCTCGAGCGGCGCGTCCATGCGGCGTGCGGCCCAGGCAGCGTAGTCGGCGACGGTGTCAGCAAAGTGGGACTGATCCACGCAGGCCAGCACTTTCTTGTCTTGCTTGTTCATGCGGCTTCCCCTCAGTGGCCCGTCAACAAGTCGTCGGCGCCGTCCTTGTCGTGCACGGCGAACCTGTCGACCATGGTCGCGCTGGCCTCGTTGAGGCCGACGACCTCGACCTCGGTACCTTCGCGGCGGAACTTCACCACCGCCTTGTCGAGCGCGCTGACCGCGGTGATGTCCCAGAAGTGGGCGCGCGAAACGTCGATGACCACCTTGTCGATCACCTCCTTGAAGTCGAAGGCGGCAACGAAGTTGTCGGCGGAGGCAAAGAAGACCTGGCCGCTGACGGTATAGCGGCGCTGGCGGCCTTCGTCCTCGGCGGCGGAGCGGATGTGCAGGATGCGGCCGACCTTGTGCGCGAAGAAGAAGCCCGAGGCCAGCACGCCCACCAGCACGCCCTGCGCCAGGTCGTGGGTGGCGACGGTGACCGCCACGGTGGCGAGCATCACGATGCTCGAGCTCGGCGGGTTCTCGCGCAGCTTGCGGATCGAGTTCCAGTCGAAGGTGCCGATCGACACCATGATCATCACCGCCACCAGCGCCGCCATCGGAATCTGCGCCACCCAGTCGCCCACCAGCATCAGCAGCGCGAGCAGGAAGAGGCCCGCCGACAGCGTCGACAGCCGGCCGCGGCCGCCGGATTTCACGTTGATCACCGACTGGCCGATCATCGCGCAGCCCGCCATGCCGCCGATGAAGCCGCTGGCGATGTTGGCCACGCCCTGGCCGACGCACTCGCGGTTCTTGTCGCTGGGGGTGTCGGTGAGGTCGTCGACGATGGTCGCGGTCATCAGCGATTCGAGCAGGCCCACCACCATCAGCGTCAGCGAGTACGGGAAGATGATCGCCAGCGTTTCCAGGTTGAGGGGCACGTCGGGAAGCAGGAACACCGGCAGGCTGTCGGGCAACTCGCCCATGTCGCCGACGCTGCGGATGTCGAGGTCGAGAACGATGGCGACCGCGGTGAGCACCACGATGGTGACGAGCGGCGAGGGGATGGCCTTGGTGACGTAGGGGAACAGATAGATGATCCCCAGGCCGGCGGTGGTCATCGCGTACACGTGCCAGGTCACGTTGGTGAGCTCGGGCAGCTGCGCCATGAAGATCAGGATGGCGAGCGCGTTGACGAAGCCGGTGACCACCGAGCGCGACACGAAGCGCATCAGCCGCCCGAGCCGGATCCAGCCGGAGACGATCTGCAGCACGCCGGTGAGGATGGTGGCGGCGAGCAGGTATTCGAGGCCGTGCTCCTTGACCAGCGTGACCATCACCAGCGCCATCGCGCCGGTGGCGGCCGAGATCATGCCCGGGCGGCCGCCGGTGAAGGCGATGACCACCGCGATGCAGAAGGAGGCGTAGAGGCCGACCTTGGGGTCGACGCCGGCGATGATCGAGAACGCGATCGCCTCGGGAATCAGCGCCAGCGCGACCACGAGGCCGGCGAGCAGGTCGTTGCGGACATTGGAGAGCCAGTCCTGGTGGAAGGATTTCATTTGTCGTTATCGGTCCAGCAAGGTTGCGTGCGTCCCGGCAGGGACGCGATGAAGTCGGGCGAGACGGGTTCGCAATGCGTTAGACCGCCCCCGAGGGGCTTCACGATGCCCGAACGCTCGCATCGCGGCAGCTGCGAAGGTGGCGCCTTGTCATGGCGCTGGGAGCCGGGCAGGGACGGATCAAGCGAACGCGTTGCAGCAAGCCTCGCGCGAGCGGGAAGGGGGTGAGCAGCTCGCAGGCTGGGGCAAGGCTTACATGGGTCGCTTGTCGGTGAGTTGCGTATTCGTAGCTCGAGCGGAGGGCAGACTCACGTCGCTCGAAGAGGCTGAAGATTAACTGAATTGCTGCGATGCAGCAATAAGTGCGAGGTCAGCGGCGCTCTGGAATGGATCGCGAAGACTGTCCCTCAACACGTCTTTCGTCCTGATGGAAGTCGCCATGGGATATGCTGATGGCAATTTGAACGGCTCTTGATTAAGTGTAACCATTTCACTATTCTGGCGATGACCAACTACGACATCGTGGGCGACTGGCGGATCCGCATCAACGGCATGGAGCACGGGGTTCCTCACGTTCATGTGATCTTTCGCGATGGAAGCCGCGTGTCGGTTGCGATCGAGACGGGCGAAGTGTTGGCGGGCGGGGTGCAGCCACTGAAGCGACTCGGTGCCGCGCTGGCGAACATCCGCGCCAACAAGGCGAAGTACCTGCACGAATATCGGAGGCTCAATCCATGAAGACGCCCCCCCGCATCGAAACAGCCCGTGTGACGGGCGATCTGACGCTCGAGATCGGCTGGAGCACGGGCGAAACCTTGGCGATCGACCTGTCCGACCTCGCCCAGCCGCCCTTCGATGCGCTACGCAACCCGAGCTTCTTCGCACGCATGACCCGCGATGAGTGGGGGCACGGCCTGGATTGGCCAGACGGGCTGGGTCTGGGGGCCGACCGGCTCTATGAACTGTCCCGCCAGCAGGCCGGCTTGCCGACGGCCAGCGAGTTCAACGACTGGATGCAGCGCAATGGCCTGTCACTTGCGAGTGCAGCCGAATCCCTCGGCATGACCAGGCGCATGATCGCGCACTATCGCACCGGAAGCCGGCCGATTCCTAAGGTGGTCGGGCTGGCCTGCCTCGGGTGGGAGTCGCGCAGGCGGCAGCGGGCGGCCTGATCGCTGCCCCGGCCTGGGGTGCGCGATTCAGGAGGCTGCCGCACTACCGCCCACATCTTCCAGAAACGCCACGTCCGCGCGCACGAACCCGAGCAGCAAGGCCGCCAGCGCCGGATAGACGTCGAAGCGCGGGCGCGCCTGCTGACAGCGCTCGACGAAACGCGGCAGCCAGTCGAGCAAGGCGGTGCGCAGGAAGTCCGCCTGGGTCGCGGCGGCGGTGGGGATGTCCTCTGCGCTCGACGCCGCCTCGGCCAGCTCCGCCATCAGCGCCAGCGGCACGGCGAGGTGGTCGGCGGGTTCGCGGAAGTCGGCCTGGACGCTCAACCCGCTTGCGGCGAGGAAGTCGCGCATGCGCGCCTCGGCCGCGCCGAAGAGCGGCGAGGCGCTGTCGGTGCCTGCGTAGGCCGAGGCGTAGGGCAGGGCGCTGGTCTTGCCGTCGAGCAGGAAGAGCTGGGCGAAGTCGGCGGCCAGTTCCAGGCGCGGCAGTTGCTCGGCGCGCAGCGCGGCGAGCGCTGCGTCGAGGCGTTTCGCCTCGGCCTCGAGGCCGAGCTCGGCCAGCCCCGCAAAGGGGGCGAAGCCCCCGTCCACGAAGTGGCTGCGATAGAGCGGCTCGGACACCTCCTCGGCGTACAGGCGGGCGAACCAGCCGTACAGACCGGCGCGCTGCGTACTCGTGAACAGCCACTCAGCCGGGGAGAGCGCTGCGCCGTTGGCGGCTTCGGCCGTGCCGGGCGCAGTAGCCGCGCCGTCTTGCGAGTGCTTGTCCATCACGCCTTCACCTCCCGCCCTTCCGGATCGACCTCGATCGGCCCGCCGAAGGACGTCACCGCCGGCGCGGTGCCGACGAACTTCTCGATCTGCACCAGGCAGGTATTGGCGCTGGTGGCCTGTGCCAGACTGGAGGTGCCGATGTCCAGCGTCAGCGTGTTGGGGTCGCCGTAGGTGTCGAGGGCGCCGATCTCCGGCCCGGTCGGCCCGTACCAGGCGCCTTCCTGGATGCGCACCACGCCGCGCGGGAAATTGTCCGACACGTGCGCGCCGGCGAGCAGCTGGCCGCGGTCGTTGAACACCCGCACCAGGTCGCCGTGCTGGATGCCGCGCGCGGCAGCGTCCTCGGGGCCGATGAACACCGGCTCGCGGCCAGCGATGGCGTAGGTGTCGCGCAGCGGCTCGGATTCGCACAGTTGCGAGTGCAGTCGATTGTCCGGGTGCACCGACTGCAACCACAGCGGGAAGCGGTCGGAGCCGGGGCCGCCGTGCGAGCGCTCGGTCTTCTCCATCCACACCGGGTGACCCTTGCAGTCGGCGTAGCCGTAGCGGTCGATCTTGCGGCTGAAGATCTCGATGAAGCCGGACGGCGTGCCGAGGGCGTTGACCTCGGCGTCGTCGCGGAAGTCGGCATGACGCACCCAGGGCTTACCCTCGGGGAACATCACGTAGCCTTTCTTCCAGAACTCGGCGAAGGGCGGCATGGCGATGTCCTTGAGGCCGTTCTCCTTGCGGCAGTCCTCGTAGATCTTTTCCACCCACTGCATCTCGTCCATGCCGCGGGTGTATTCGGCGTCGCGGTTGAAGCGCCGGGTGAGGCCGCGGAAGATCTCGAAGTCGGGGCGCGAGTGGAACAGCGGGTCGATGAGCTTTTGCATCGCGATGATGCCGCGGTTGCTGTACGAGCCGTAGCCGTCGAGGTCGTTGCGCTCGAAGGGCGTGCAGGCCGGCAGCACGATGTCGGCAAAGCGGCAGGTGGCGGTCCAGTTGTAGTCGATGGCGACCACGGTCTCGAGCTTTTGCCAGGCTTCCTTCATGCGGTTGCGCTGGGGCTGGCGGTGCCACTGGTTGCAGCCGCTGAAGATCGCCATCTTGTACGGCGGCAGCTTGACCTTGCCGCCGTTGAAGTCGATCTCCTTGCCCGGTTCGAGCAGGGCGTCGATGACCCGCGCGATGGGCACCACCGCGCTATAGCCCTTGTAGTCGGTGTTGTCGTGCTTGGGTTTGCGGCCGGGGTCGAGGTTGAGCGGGAAGGCACCCGGCATGGCCGCGCCCGACGAGGAGACGCCCACCGAGCTGTAGTGGTGCGCGTAGCTGATGCCGCCGCCGGGCAGGCCGATCTGGCCGAGCATGGCGGCCAGCACCGCGCCCATCCAGTAGGGTTGCTCACCGTGCTGCTGGCGCTGCACCGCCCAGCCGAAGATGAGCTGGGTGCGGTGCCTGGCCATCAGGCGGGCGAGTTCGCGGATGCGATCGGCGGGCACGCCGCAGATTTTCGCGGCCCATTCGGGCGTCTTCTCGACCATGTCCTCGGTCTTGCCCTGCAGGTAGGGCAGAAAGCGGTCGAAGCCCAGCGTGTAGGTGTCGAGGAATTTCTGGTCGTGCAGGCCTTCCTTCACCAGCGTGTGCGCGATGGCGAGCATCAGCGGCACGTCGGTCATCGGGTTGATGTACTGGTGCTCGGCGCCTCCGAGGTAGTTCAGCGTCTTGCTCTTGACCGGGTCGATGCAGATCACCTGGATCGACTTGTCGGCGACCTTCTGCTTGAGCTGCTCGAAGTAGGTGTAGGACTCGTGCGTCTCGGTGTTCCAGCCCACCTGCAGGTTCTTGATCGGATCGTTGGCCCAGAACACGACCAGCTTGCTCTCCTGCAGGATCACGTCCCACGAGGTGCCTTGCGAATACACCTCGGTCGAACCCAGCACGTAGGGCAGGATCATCTGCCCGGCGCCGGTCGAGTAGTCGCCAATGGTGCCTACGCTGCGGCCGTGCATGCCGACGCCGCGCACCATGTGGTTGCCGCAGCTATGCACCTGGCCGACCGAGCGCCAGCCGACGCCGCCGGTGTGCAGCGCCCACGGGCCGTAGTCCTTCTGGATGCGCTCGAGCTCTTCGTAGAACAGGTCGAGCGCCTCGTCCCAGCTCACGCGCACGAAGCGGTTGTCGCCGCGCTGGCTGGTGTCGCTGAGGTGGCGCTTGCGGTACCAGTCCAGGCGCACCATCGGGTAGCGCACGCGGGACGGGCTGTAGATCATGCCCAGGATGCCGTCGAGCATCTTGGTCGGATGCTTGTCGAGTTCGAAGGGATGGATCTCGACCACGCGGTCGCCGAGCACCTTGGCCCGCATGGCGCCAAAGTGCGAGCCGGTGATCTTCCAGGTGGTGATGTCGTCGCTTACCGCTGCCTCGCCGGCGGCGCGGGCGGTGGCAGGGGCCAGGAGGCCGGGTGCGACCAGCGCACTGCCGGACATTGCCGCCATGGCCTTGAGGAAACCTCTCCGAGAGTAGTTCATGGTGTTCAACTCCTGATCAGGGACGCGCGGTTTGCAGGGCGGAATCGGGCGAACCGGTGCCGTGATGCGATGCGCTGAAATCGGACGAATGGGTCTGGAGGTACTTGAGCACCACGCGGGCGGTGTCGTCGTCCATGCTGGTGAAGCCCACCATGCCGCCGAAGAGGCCGGGCCAGGTGTTGGCGTCGAAGTGCGCTTCCTCGGGCTGGCGGTGGCACACGCTGCAACTGCGGCTGTAGCTGTCGCGGGCGATCGTCCACACCGACTCGACGCTGTCGAGCAGGCTGCCCTTGCGCATCCAGGCGGTGGCGGTGACCTGCTGCCATTCGAGGCCGGTCATTGGGTCCTCCCTGGTGTCGAGCACCTTCACGAAGCTGGTGTCCTGGGCGATGTCCTTCTCGAGGATGGCGCTGGTGATGTTGAGGCCGAAGTGGCTGTACCAGACGCGACCATAGCCCTTGTTCTTGCGCCACAGCGCGAGCTCGACGCGTTGAGCGTCACCCTTGGTCTCGAGCACCTTGACCTGGGTCGCCACCTCGACCGAACCGATGCGCTGGCTCAAGCCTTCGTCCGCATACAGATCCTGCGGCGCGACGAGGTAATAGGACTGGCCGGTGTCGACACCTTGTCCAGCGGCGGAGGAGAGCAGGGTGTCGAACGCCGGGTTGCGCGCGCCCTTCATGTCGGGCAGCTGGTGTGCGATGCCCTTGTGGCAGTCGATGCAGCTCTGATCGCGGGCGGCGGCTGCGCGCATCGCGACCTGCGAGGCCGGACGCATCTTGTCGAAGTCCATGTCCTTGTAGTCGTGGCAGGCGCGACATTCCTTCGAGCCGTTGGCCGACAGGCGCTTCCACTCGCGTTGGGCCAGCACGATGCGGTGGTCCTTGAACTTTTCGCGCGTGTCGATGGTGCCCACGATCTGACCCCAAACCTCGCGGCTGGCCTGCATCTTGCGTGCGACCTTGTCGGTGAAATCATGCGGCACGTGGCAATCCGGGCAGCGCGCACGCACGCCGCTGCGGTTGTTCCAGTGCACCGTCTTCTGCAGTTCGGGCAGCAGGTTGTCGTGCATGGTGTGGCAGCTGAGGCAGAACTCCTCGGTGTTGGTCACTTCCAGCGCGGTGTTGAAGCCCTGCCAGGCGAGCACGCCGGCGACGAAGCCGCCGGTGACGAGCACGCCGAGCCCGATCCTGACCGATGGCTTGAGAAAGAGGTCCCGAAAAGACCGTAGCAACTTTTTCATGATGATGCTCCTGCGGGTTGTCCGATTTCCTGTTTGGCGGCACATGCCGGATGGCACGCTGCCTTGCCTGGTGAAATCAGGAAGGTGGGCCGAAGACCAGGATCTGCAGGAACCACACGATGAACCCGTACGCCGCGATCGCCAGCGTCATGGCGATGGGCAGGCCGACGAAAGCGAGCAGCAGGAACGAGGGCCACTCGCGCCGGCTGTCCGCCTCCTCCGCTCCGGGCGTCGTCGCACGCCCACTGACTTGATTGTTCACGTCTCGTTCTCCGTGTCTGCAAGTTCGCCGGGCGAGTGCGGATGCGGGAAGAAGCGCGCGCTCGCCGGAATGAAATGACTACACCCTGAATCCTAGTGATTGGGTGTTAACGTGCTGGCGAGATTTGTGAATGGCGGCGGCAGGCAAGTTAATGTCGTTAACAGATGGCCGCCCAGGACGCGAAAAAGCCCTGAGAAACAATTGGTTGCAGGGCTTCGAATGGTGTGCCGGGCAGGGCGTGCTTACTTGGTGGCGCAAGTCCTCTACCCGCTTGCCAAGGAAACGGACGCTGGGCAGCGTCCGGTGGCTCGTCGGTGTTGAATGGATCGGAGCCGCTCAAACGCCACTACCTGGGGTCGGCGATGCGAGCGATGGGCTGGAGCGTGACTTCGTCACAATTTTGGCCGGGACCCTTGCGGTCAATCACCAGGAAGTCTGAAACCCCATCCAGTGCAAGCAAGGGGTGGTGCCAAACCCCCGCACGATAGTTCACGCCTTGGCTCCCCCGCGCGAGGAAAGCCCGGAGTTCCGTGACGGCAGGGCTACTGGCTGCGGGAGCTACGACAACAAGGTAGGGCCTGCCCGACATCGGAATGAATGCCTGGGACCCAAGCGGATGCCGCTCCAGCATCCGTACTTCGAACGGCAGCGTACGAGGCTGTCCCCTGAAGATCGAAACGATGATCCGCCCATCGGACCCCGCGTCGAGATCAGCCAGATCGTGATAGCGCTCGGTGTTGCCGCCGTTGATGAGGAGGCGCTCAGCATGATCTCCGGCTTCGATGACTTCGCCGAATGGCGCGAATGCCTCGTACGTCAGAGGCTCGATCTTCAGGGACAGGAAACTCGGCACTGGCATGGCACTTCCGACAAAAGGTGAGGATGAGATCTTTCGGATGGGCGCTTTAACGCTGTTCCCAGCGCTGGAAGAATTCCTCCATGTGCTTCACGCAAAGCTTGATTTTCGCGGAGGAGCTCAGGCGTTCGGGATAGACGGCCCAGATGTTCGCCTCCTGCGTGTAGTCGGGGAGGATGTTCACCAGCAGCCCCGACTCGAGATGCGTGCGAGCGTCCCAGATCGACCGCAACATGATGCCATGGCCTGCGAGTGCCCATGCAACGGCAATCTCGCCGTTGTTGGTGACGAGCGACCCCCTGACCTTCACGTTGTAGTTGCGGCCTCGGCGGGTCAGCTTCCACAGCCCGACGGGGTGGTCTCGCTCCTTGATGATGAGGCAGTTGTGCTGTGCAAGCTCGTTCAGGTCTGTCGGCCTGCCGCATCGCTCAAGATACGACGGCGCAGCGCACAGGATGCGGTGATTACGTGCAAGTCGCTTCGCGATGTAATGCGGCGAGATCACATCGCCGATACGTACGTCCAGGTCGATCTTGTTGTGCGCAAGGTCGAGCAGATGATCGAGGACGTCGAGCCGAACCTCGATCTCGGGATACTTGCGTGAGAACTCCGCGAGGCTCTCACCCACCACCCGGCGGCCGAAGCCGAAGCTCGTCGAAACGCGCAGAACACCGCGCGGTTCGTTGCGCTTCACGCCGAGTTCCTCGTGCAGTTCGCTCACCTTGTCGAGGATCGATCGACCAAGCTCATAGACGTGCTCCCCCTGCTCCGTGAGCGAAACTTGGCGTGTGGAGCGGTGAAAGAGCTTGCACTCAAGTTGTGCTTCGAGCACCTGAATGCGCTTTGAGATGAAGGCGGGGGATACACCAAGCCTCTGAGCTGCTTGAGAAAATTTGAGTGTCCTGACAACTTCGGAGAACACCTGAAGGTCTTCGATCGAGAAACGATTGTTCACGGTACGTAAAAACTCGGTTCATTTATGGGTGCTTGTCCGAAGGGTAGCGCGATCGTAGGATGAATTGAAACAAATGCTTCATCCACGCGATCACGGGAGAGACTGTTGGACACCAGCTACCTGCCCTTGGCGGAGCACGCTCGCCAGTTGCGCCGGCGCGATCAGACCGCAGTCGGGTTGATCGAGCGCTGTACGCAGAATTTCCTTGCCTCCGAAAGTCGCCTGAACGCCTACAAAACATGGGACGGCGCACGTGCCCGAAAGTTGGCTGAAGCCGTCGATGCCCTGTTTGCCGAGGGGGTGGATCTTGGTCCGTTGATGGGGATCCCGGTTTCGGTGAAGGACCTTTACGGCGTCCCTGGGCTGCCGGTGTTTGCAGGCAGTGCCGAGCGGTTGCCAGAGGCCTGGGAGACCGCTGGCCCAGTGGTTTCGAGCCTGCAGCGGCAACTCGGCATCGTGGTCGGCAAGACACACACCGTCGAGTTTGCCTTTGGCGGTCTTGGCGTCAATGCGCACTGGGGAACCCCCTTCAATCCTTGGGCCTCCGCAGCGCACCGGACGCCAGGCGGATCGAGCTCCGGCGCCGGTGTCTCCCTGGTGCAGGGAAGCGCCTTCCTGGCGTTGGGCACGGATACCGCTGGCTCCGTTCGAGTGCCAGCGTCGATGACAGGACAGGTCGGACTCAAGACGACTTACGGTCGCTGGTCGCTCAATGGCATCGTCCCCTTGTCCTCCTCACTGGACACCCCCGGTTTGCTCACGCGTACGGTCGAGGACCTCGCCTTTGCGTTTTCGGCCATGGATGCCAGCGCTCGGTCGGTGCCGAAGCCGTGTGCGCCTCGACCGCTGACTGGTTTGCGAATCGGCGTTCCCGAGAACTTCTTCTGGGAGGGTATCGAACCGAGCATTGGCGCGCTCGTTGAAGCGACGGTCGACCGCCTCGCGCAGGCCGGGGCCCGCATTGTCCGGCTGCAGTTGCCCCATTGCGAGGAAGCCTACGAGATCTTCCGCCAAGGCGGTTTGGCTGCCCCCGAGCTGGCGGCTTATCTGAACGAACACTTCCCGCAGAAGATCGACCAGCTTGACCCGGTGGTTCGTGCCCGGGTCCAAGGCGCCGAGGCGATTTCCTCGGTCGAGTACCTGCGTCGCAAGGCTGTGCTCAAGCGTTGTGGTGCAGGCGCTGCGCAGGTCTATGACGACGTGGATGTCCTGCTGTCCCCGACGGTGCCGATCACGCCGCCGCGCCTGGCAGACATCACCGACGGAGCGAGCTACGGCAAAGCCAACATGATGGCATTGCGCAACACCGTGATCAGCAACCTCTTTGGCTGGTGCGCGCTGACCCTGCCTGTGGGGCTGGACGCCAGTCGCATGCCGGTTGGGCTTCAGTTAATGGGACCGGCAATGGCCGAAGAGCGCCTGATCGGCATCGCACTGAACATCGAGTCCCTGATCGGCAGGGGGTTCGACGTACTGGGCCGCGCACCCGCGCAGGCTTGATTTTTCCCGCATTTCAACCAACCCCGAAAAGGGAGGAGATTCAGATGACAACCAAGAAGAGCTGGAAGAAGATCGCCGTTGCATCCGTGATGGCTGCCCTGTTCTCTGGCGCAGCGCAGGCCGCCGAGTTCAAGTTCACGTTCGCGCACGTGCTGGTCGAAAGCACCCCCAACGCAAAGGCTGCGGTGAAGTTCAAGGAGGAAGTCGAGAAGAACTCGAAGGGCCGTATCGAGATCAACATCCGCCCGGCTGCGCAGCTTGGCGGTGACGTGGAAATCATCGAACAGACCCAGATGGGCCTGGTGCACATCGCGATTCCGCCGACGGGCAATCTCGCGAACTTCGAGCCGAAGATGTACCTCTTCGATCTGCCGTTCCTGATGCCTGACAACGACGCGATGAAGCGCGTGCTTGATGGCGCAGTGGGTCGTGAGCTGCTCGACACGCTCGACAAGAGCAACCTCTACGGCGTGAACTTCTGGGGCGCAGGCTTCCGCCAGATGACGAACAACGTTCGCCCGATCACGCACCCGGATGACCTCAAGAACATCAAGATGCGCACGCTGCAGGCGCCGGCGATTCTCGCCACGTATCGTGCCTATGGTGCAAACCCCACTGCGATGGCCTTCACCGAGGTGTACAACGGCCTTCAGCAAGGCGTCGTCGAGGGCCAGGAGAACCCGTTCGCGAACATCTATTCGATGCGTTTCCATGAGGTTCAGAAGTACCTGACACTGACCCGCCACGCTTATCACACCTATGCTGCCGTGATGAACAAGGCGGCGTGGAATTCTCTGCCGGATGATCTCAAGAAGGTCGTGGCGGATGCCTTCGATGTGGGCCGCGACTACGCCCGCCAGATCACCGATGAAGAGGATGCGCGCATCATCGCTGAGATCAAGGACAAGATCGAGATCCGGGAGCTGACGCCTGAGGGCCGCGCAGCTTTCATCGAGAAGTCCAAGCCTATCTACAAGGAGTTTGAGTCCCGGGTTACGCCTGAACTGCTCGATAAGGCGCTGAAGGCAGCCGCTGGCAACTAATCGCTGATCTGACCGGGGACGGCAATGATTCACGCGCTCAACAAGCTCATCGACTGGGTCGAGAACATCATGGTGGTTGTCCTGATGCTCGTGGCCACCGTCGTTGCCATCGTGCAGGTTGTGGCACGGTACGTATTCAATAACTCGTTGTACTGGTCCGAAGAGCTCATCCTGTATTCACTGATCACGATGAGCTTCCTGGCCGCCAGTATGGGAGTGCGGTACGCCGCCCACATCTCGGTGGAAATGTTGTACGCATTTGCCGGCCCCCGGCTCACCCGCGTCCTGAAGTACGTGGCGACGATCCTGGGGTTCATCTTTGCTGCCACGCTGGTCTATTACGGCGGACGGCTCTTCATCAACACGTCCAGCATGGGGCAGCTCTCACCGGCAATGCAGATCCCCGTGGCCTACATCTACCTGACGATTCCCGTGGCGGGCGCTTTCATGCTGGCCCGGTACCTTTTGATCTTTCAGACCCTGGTGGCTGGCAAGGACTACAAGCCCCTTGCGACCACCATGAGCGCGACCTGAGGAAGGGCACGCAATGATCTCCGCTCTGGTCCCCATCTTCTTCAGCCTGCTGCTCTTTGGTCTGCCGATCTTTGCAGCACTTGCACTGGCGGTTACGGCTGCGCTGTATTTTTTTGGAGGGATCGATCCGCTGGTGGTGCCGATGCGGATGTTCTCAGGGATGAACAACTTCTCCCTGATGTCGATCCCGTTCTTCATTCTCGCGGCCGAGTTGATGCGCATCGGCGGGCTGTCCGACCGGCTCATCGAGCTTGCCAAGGCGCTCATCGGCTGGCTACCCGGGGGGCTGGCAGCTGCGACCGTTCTGGCTTGTCTGTTCTTCGGGTCAATCTCCGGCTCGAGTCCGGCAACCGTCATCGCGATCGGCACGATCATGTATCCGGCCATGGTGGCGGCCGGCTACAACAAGTATTTCTCCATCGGCCTGATCGCGACGGCAGGGACACTTGGTCCCATCGTTCCGCCCAGCATCGCGCTCATCATCTATGGTTCGGTCACTGGTACTTCGGTTGGAAAGCTCTTTGCCGGCGGCCTGCTGCCCGCATTGCTCATCGGCGGGCTGCTCATCGCGTACACCACCTGGTACGCGATTCGGAACAATTACTCGCGTGATCCCTTTCCGTCGCTGAAGCAGATCGGCGCGGCGTTCAAACGCTCCGCATGGGGACTTGGTCTGCCTGTCATTCTTCTTGGTGGAATCTATAGCGGCGTCTTCACGCCGACCGAGTCAGCAGCAAGCGCATGTCTGTACGGATGGTTTGTCGGTGCTGTGGTGTACCGGAGCATCAGTTTCCGTGCGCTCCTTGAGATCCTTCGGAATACGGGTTTGCTGTCGGGCACCTTGCTGCTGATCACGGCAGGTGCTTCCGCATTCTCTTGGATCCTGGCGAGCACGGGCACGCCGACCCAGATCGCCTCGGAAGTCTTGTCGAGCACGGACTCCCCGATCCTCATCATGTTGCTTTTCAACGTGATCATGCTGATTGCCGGCTGCTTCCTCGACAGTGCCTCCGCCATCATCATCCTGGCGCCGCTGATGCAGCCCATCGCCGCTCAGGTGGGCGTCGATCCGGTCCACTTCGGCATCATCACGCTGGTGAACCTGTCCGTGGGCATGCTCACACCGCCGGTCGGGCTGAACCTCTTCGTTGCGATGGGCGTGGTGAAGATGACCCTTTACGAGATCTTCCGCGCGGCACTACCCACTATCTGCCTGATGGTCGTGGCCCTGCTGCTGATCACTTACATCCCCGCGATCAGCACGCTGCTTCCCAACGCACTTTACTGATAATCATGAAGCGCATCTTCCTGCTTTCGACGGGGGGCACGATTGCCAGCGCCCCGGGCGAGAACGGCCGCAACGTCTCCGGAGCACTCCCGGGAGAGGCATTGGTTCAGGCGCTGGCGCTGGCCGACGATATCCGGGTTGAGGTCGAGTCGGTGTTGCAAAAACCCAGTAACGCCATTGACGCCGCGGATTGGGTGATGATTGCCCGCCGGTGCGAAGCCCTCACGGCCGATGGCCTGGCGGATGGAATCGTGATTACGCATGGAACGGACACGCTCGAGGACACCGCGTATTTCCTCGAATGCGTGCTCGATACCTCGGACGTGCCCGTCGTCGTCACCGGGTCGCAGCGCGTGCCACATGCGCTGGGCAGTGACGCGCATGCCAATCTGAGACGCGCGATTGAGGCTGCCGCATCAGGGCGCTCACACGGCATGGGCGTAATGGTGGCGTTCAACGAATCGCTGTACAGCGCCAATTTCGTGCGCAAGGTCAGCAGTTTCCGCCTCGATGGGTTCGACGCGCCGGGCCTGGGCTGTTTGGGTTTCATTGATAACGGCGAGGTTCAGATCCTGCAGCGCCCCATGCGGCAGCGACGCCTTGTCCGGCCTTCTGCGCTCCCCCGGGTCGATGTTCTGCCCGTGTATGCAGGTGCGTCGGCCGCATTCCTGGAAGCTGTGCTCGCAAGCGCCCCGGCCGGCATCGTCATCGATGGCGTCGGACGCGGTCACGTGCCACCTGATTGGATGCCAGTGCTGCGCGCGGCGATGGACTGTGGCCTCCCAACGCTCATCTGCAGCTCCACCTTGCATGGCGCGACTCATCAGAGCTATCAGTTTCCCGGCTCCCTGCACGAGCTGGAAGAAGCCGGAGCCGTCGGTGTGCGGCACCTGAGCGCGCGCAAGGCCCGCATCCGACTGGCCTTGCTGCTGGCCAATGGGGTATCTGCCCCACAAGCAATCCGAGCCGCCTTCGACTGGCAGCCCAACCGCTGCTGAAGCCTTCAACGAGGAAAAATATGTCTGCATCCAGAATCGCCGTTATCCCGGGTGACGGGATCGGCAAGGAAGTCATGCCCGAAGCCCTGCGTGCGCTTGCCGCGCTTGGAGAGCGGCACGGGCTCGCCCTTGAGTACGAACACTTTGACTGGGCTTGCGCCGAGTATTACCAGGCACACGGCGACATGCTCCCGGCAGACTGGTTCGAGCGTCTGAAGGGCTTTGATGCAATCCTCTTTGGCGCCGTGGGTTGGCCCGAAGTCGTACCCGATCACATCTCCCTGTGGGGCTCGCTACTGAAGTTCCGACGCGAGTTCGACCAGTACATCAACCTGCGCCCGGTCCGGCTCATGCCCGGCGTGCCTTGCCCGCTCGCAGGGAAGAAGCCTGGCGATATCGACTTCCTTGTCGTACGGGAGAACACCGAGGGGGAGTACACCAACCTCGGCGGCAAGATCTTTGGCGGTACCGAGCGCGAAGTGGTGCTGCAGGAGGCAGTGTTCTCGCGTCACGGCGTCGATCGCGTGATCGACTATGCGTTCAAGCTGGCGTCCCGGCGTGAGCGCAAGCACCTGACTTCGGCGACCAAGTCGAACGGCATCGCAATCAGCATGCCTTATTGGGATGAGCGCCTCGAAGTGGCTGCCGAGCGGTACCCTGACGTTCGATGGGACAAGTACCACATCGATATCCTTGCCGCCCGCTTCGTGCTCTCGCCCGAGCGCTTCGACGTGGTTGTCGCTTCCAATCTTTTCGGCGACATCCTTTCCGACCTCGGGCCCGCATGTGCAGGCACCATCGGCATCGCGCCCTCGGCGAACCTTAACCCGGAGCGTCGCTTCCCTTCGCTCTTCGAGCCTGTGCACGGCTCTGCGCCAGACATCTATGGCCGAAACATCGCCAACCCCGTGGGGATGATCTGGTCGGCCGCACTGATGCTCGAATTCCTCGGCGAACGTCAGCCTGCATGCCTCGCAGCCGCGCAAGAACTGGTCGGTGCCATCGAGCATGTGCTCGAACACGGCCCGCGCACACCGGACCTCGGGGGAACTGCGGACACGACCGAGATGGGCAAAGCCGTCACTGCTGCCCTATCCAGAGTCTGAGGAGGGGTGCGATGAGCGCGACGAAACCTCTCCGTGGGCTGAGTGAAGATGCAAGACAGGCAATGGCGCACGTGGATGGCAGGCGCCTGATCGGCATGCTGCGCGTACTGGCCACCTTTGGTGGTCGCGAGGATGGGGGGGTCGCGCGCGAGGCGCTGTCCGCCACCGAGCGCGAGGCCCGGCGCTGGCTCGTCGAGCAGGTAACAGGCCCCCGATACTCCTGGCACGTCGACGCAGCCGCAAACCTCTTTCTGCGCCGGGCGGGCATGGATGACAGCCTGCCACCTGTCATGACAGGTAGCCACATTGACACGCAACCCGTTGGAGGCTGGCTGGACGGGGCCTATGGGGTCATCGCGGGGCTCGAAGCCTTGTTGGCGCTCGATTCGGCGGGAATCCAGACGCAGCATCCAATCGAGTTGGCCGTCTGGACCAATGAGGAGGGCTCACGCTTCAGTCCTGGCGCGATGGGCTCGAGCGCATTTGTCGAGCCGGCGTCTCTGGCGGCTTTCCTGGATAGCGCCGATGTCGACGGGGTCCGCTTCGGGTCGGAGCGTGATGCTACCTCCGCCGCGTTACCTGAGGCCGGTGAGGTGCCGCTCGCTCGTCCGCTGAAGGCCTATGTGGAGGCGCACATCGAGCAGGGCCCGATTCTGGAAGCTTCTGGTCTCAAGTTGGGCGTCGTCACCGGGATCCAAGGCGTGCGTTGGTTCGAGATCACCGTGCGCGGGAGCAGTGCGCATGCAGGGACGGCACCGCTAGACAGTCGTCGTGACGCCTTGATGACCGCAGCAACGACGGTCGCTCGTATCGGTGAAATGGCTGCTTCGCTCGAGGACCCTGCGCTGCGCTTGACAGTGGGGCGCTTCGATGTGGCTCAAGGGGCCATCAACACGGTTGCTGAGCGCGCAACGTTCACCATCGATTTGCGCCATCCGGACGAAACGACATTGAGTGAATGCGGAAGCCGTATTCGGGAGATCGTGAGCCAAGGCGCCGGCAGTTGCGTCGCCGAAGTACGGTGTCTTATGCAGCGTGCGCCGACGGTATTTGCCAATGAAGTTGTGTCGATCGTCGAGGCAGCCGTTGTCGCCTCGGGTGAACCGTACTGTCGAATCGTTTCGGGCGCCTTCCATGATGCAATGCACCTGGCCGACCATTGTCCGTCTGCAATGCTGTTCGTACCCAGCCACGGGGGCATCAGTCATAACGCCGCTGAAGATACGGACGAGGCCGACCTGATCGAGGGCGCTCGCGTCCTGGCGGGTGTTCTGGTGGAGCTTTCGCGCTGACGGGGGCTTGTGTTCGCTGCTAGGATGGAGCTCGATGACGAGGGCGGACGGTGCGGCGACCTGCGCGCAGCCGCCGACCGCGTCTCAGGCATATCCAGCCCGCCGTTGCGGTGGAGCGTCTCTGCCGTCACGTCCGACCGCACAACGTCTCGACCGTGCCACTTAAAGAGCCACGACCCGCGCGAAGTGCAGCTGCAGTGATGGCTTGGAAAGCAAAAACGCGCCGAAAGGCGCGTTTTTGCTGGTGTTCTGGCGGACAGGGCGTCCGCCAACATGAGATAACGCAACTCAGAATGAGACACCTATAACAGCATGCAAGCAACTGAATAAAGGCGAAAAAGCGCCTTTCGCTTGTCTCTCACTGTCTCACTATGTATCTTCCTAATGCATAGCCGAGTGGTAACTCGGGTGGTGACTCGGAGGACGGACATGGCACTGACGACGAAGCAGGTAGACAAGCTGGTTCGTGACGCTCAACCAGGGGCGACCGCAGACACCGATGGGCTGTATCTCAAGGTTGGGCCGACTGGGGCCGCATCTTGGCAGTTCCGGTATCAGATCGGCGGCAAGCGTCGGATGATGGGCCTGGGCGCGTGTTCCGTGCTGACGCTCGCAGAGGCCAGAGACAAGGCCGCAGAGGCGCGCAAGCTGGCAAAGCAAGGCATCGACCCGCTCGAAGCACGCAAGGCCGCAGAGGTCGCAGAAAAGGCCGCTGTGACCACGTTCAAGACTGCGGCGCTCGACTACATCGAGTCGCACCGTGCGGGATGGCGCAACGCCAAGCACGGGCAGCAATGGGAGAACACGCTCGCTCAGTACGTCTATCAGAAGTTTGGTGACAAGCCGGTGGGCGAAGTCTCGACCGAGGACGTTCTCGGGGCGCTCAAGCCGATATGGTCGGGCAAGCCGGAGACGGCAAACCGCGTGCGCAACAGGATCGAGCTTGTTCTCGACGCGGCGCGGGCAAAAGGTCTGGCGACCGGCATCAACCCAGCCGCATGGCGCGGGCACTTGGACAAGCTGCTACCCAAACGCAGCAAGGCCAGCCGAGAACATCACGCGGCGATGGACTACCGCGACCTGCCAGCCTTCTACAAGCGGCTGACGACCGAGCGCGTTTCGCTGTCGGCGGCGGCGCTGCAACTGACGATCCTGACTGCCTGTCGCACGTCGGAGGTGCTGCTCGCTGAATGGTCCGAGTTCGACCTAGACAGCAGGCTGTGGACCATCCCTGGCGAGCGCATGAAGGCCGCTGTGGCGCATCGAGTCCCGCTGTCGGATGCGGCAATGGATCTGCTCGACACCATCATCCGCATGGGCAAGGGCGAGGGCGAGGGCTATCTGTTCCCGGGCGCGAAGGCCGGAAAGCCACTTTCCAACATGGCAATGACGATGGTGCTGCGCAAACTCGGGCATGGCGATCTGACGGTCCACGGATTCAGATCGACGTTCCGGGATTGGTGCGCCGAGGAAACGCACTACCCGAACATCGTTGCAGAGCAAGCCCTCGCGCATACGGTCGGCAACGCGGTGGAAGCCGCTTATCGGCGTGGCGATCTACTCGACAAGCGGCGGGCGCTGATGGCCGATTGGGCGACCTACTGCTCGACGACGGCGGCATCAAACGTCATCCCGATTGGGACCAAAGCCGCGTGACCATTTTGCAGCGGTGCGTGAGATCGTTTATAACGTCGTCGCGTTGGAATGAGACGGCGCATTTTTTTAGAAGGCGAGCATCGTGAAAATATTTGTCTTGGATCACCGCTCAAGCTACCTGTGCATGATCGGACGGATGGTTGAGGACTGGAACGACGGCACCAAGCGGGCGGAACGGCAGAAGGCACTTCGCCAAAGTGGACTGGCCATCGTCAACGAGTCGAACCTGACTGGCGGCGAAAATGTCGGCGGTGCTGGTGCTGCACCTGCTGCGCAGGAGGTCGCTGGCGACGACGACGACGACGGCGATGGTGACGGCGACCCCGACCCAGACCGACGCCGACCCGGACGACCCTGCAATACCCGCAACACCCTTCCTTCTACGGTCGAAAACTTCGACCGACTGCCTGATTCCGCGTGCATTGACATTGCCGCGTTGAAAGCGATCACCGGAAAGAGCCGCGCAACGCTCTACCGCTGGATCGACAAGGGCATTCTCCCCAAGCCTCGAAAACTCGGCCTGACATCGAACAACGTGTGGGCTGCTGGCGATATCCGCCGCGCCCTGTCGGCGTGAGGTACAGCCATGACGACAGATCAACATCGCCTTCCTGGCGAGGGCGCTGCACAGCCTGAAAAAGACAACGCCACGGCGGGCAACCGTGGCGTCGGGGCGGCAAAGCAGGCAACAGACGCCGCAGATTCTATACGTGAAACATCGCGTGAAACAGAGCGCGAGCGTGGCCTGTTCCTGCCGTTGCTGTGGGCCGAACTCGCGCGTGAGGTAAAGCCTGCAAAGTTCCGTGGCAAGGGCAAACGCCAAGCGCGTGCTGCTGCGATCAACGCCAAGCGCAACCAGGGCGCTGTCGATCCCGAACTGGTGGGACTGCTGGCGCTGGCTGCGGTGGCGGGCGCGATGCTGATGGGGGTGGTGTGATGACATACGACACCATCACCGACACCGACCGCATCAACAGCGCACTGACCTACGTCGACGCGACCGACCGTGATCTGTGGCTGCGCATGGGCATGGCGATCAAGTCCGAACTCGGTGAACACGGCTTCGACACCTGGGATGCCTGGGGGCAGACCGCCGACAACTACAGCGCGACTGACTCCAAAACCGTGTGGCGCAGCATCCGGCCTGACGGCAAGGTGGGCATCGGTTCCCTGTTCCACGAGGCCAAGCAACGCGGCTGGCAGGATGACGGCAGGCGGCACACCCTCACCCCTGCCGAGATCGCGGAGCGCCAGCGTGCGGCGGTTGAACGTGCTGCTGCCGATGCCGACGAGATCGAGCGCGAGCGTGCCGAGACTGCTGCGAAGGCGGCGGCGATCCTCAAGGCCGCGACGGCAGCAACGGGCGAGAACCCCTACCTCACCCGCAAGAAGGTTTCCCCGACGGCGACCCTACGCGAGATCGACGCGGGCACTGCGGCGGCGATCCTGGGCTACACGCCGAAGTCGGGCGGCGAGCCGCTGGAAGGCCGCTTGCTTGTGGTTCCAGTCAAGCAAGGTGATGCGCTCTCGACCGTGGAACTGATCGACGGCAAGGGCCGCAAGACCGCGCTTGCCGGGCGCGGCAGCAAGGCCGGAGGCCATTGGGCAACGCGGCGACCGCCCGACGACGCCGATGTGCTGCTCATCGGTGAAGGCGTGGCGACCGTGCTATCAGCATCCGAGGCGACCGGGCATGTCGGCATTGCGGCGCTGTCGTCGGGCAACCTGATGGCGGTGGCGCGTGCCATGCGTGACCGCTACCAGGGCGCGGAGCTGGTGCTGCTGGCCGACTTGGTGAAGTCGTCGGGCCTGCCTGATCCCCATGCGGTAGAGGCGGCGCGTGCCGTCGACGGCAAGCTGGCGATTCCAGACTTCGGGCCGCAGCGCGACCCGGGCGACAAGGACATGAATGACTTGTTCGTGAGGTGCGGCGCAGAGGCGGTGCAGAAGTCCATCGCCAGCGCCAGCGCACCGTCGGCGCAGCAGGCGGAGCCGGATGCTGACGCCTGGGGCGAGCCGCTGCCGGTGCCGACGATGCTGCTGCCGGTGGAGCCATTCGACACTGAACTCCTGCCTGCTGCGCTGCGCGCCTGGGTGGCGGACATTGCCGACCGGATGCAGTGTCCGCCTGACTTCCCTGCTGTGGGCGCGATGGTGGCGCTTTCATCCGTCATCGGCAGGAAGGCGAGCATCGCGCCGAAGCGGCACGACGACTGGCGGGTGATTCCGAACTTGTGGGGCGTGGCAGTGGGCAGGCCGGGTGTAATGAAGTCGCCTGCGCTGTCCGAGGTGCTGAAGCCTCTCGACCGACTGGAGATGCTGGCAAACGATCTGCACCAGGAGGCGATGCGCGACTTCGAGATCAGCGCAAAGCTGCGGGCGATGACGGAGAAGAAGGTCGCGGGTGAAGCTGAGAAGGCGGTCAAGAAGGGCGACATCGAGAAAGCCCGGCACCTGATGATGGAGGCCGCAGACGCGAGTGACGACGATCCGCCTGAGCCGCGCCGGTACAAGGTGACGGACGCATCGGTGGAAGCCCTGGGCGAAATCCTGATGAGCAACCCCTGGGGCGTGCTTGCCTACCGCGACGAGTTGAACGGGCTGCTGCGCGCTCTCGACAAGGAAGGTCAGGAGGGCGCGAGAGCCTTCTACTTGCAAGGCTACGACGGAAACCAAGGCTACACCTTCGACCGCATCGGGCGCGGCATGAACCGGCGCATTCCTGCCGTGTGCATCGCGCTCCTGGGCGGCATCCAGCCGGGCAAGCTGCAAGCCTACATCCACGATGCGGTGAGCGGCGGCGCGGGCGACGATGGCCTCCTGCAACGCTTTGGCCTGATGGTGTGGCCTGACGTGGGCGGGCAGTGGAAGAACGTCGACCGATTCCCCGACACCCCTGCTCGACGTGCTGCCTTCGAGACGTTCCAGCGGCTCGATGCGATGCCTCCCGGCACCGACCCTGAAACCGGCGAGCCTGGGCCTGCCGTCTACCGTTTCACGCCTGAGGCGCAAGCAGAGTTCGATGCGTGGCGGCACGACTTCGAGACGGCGCTCCGATCCGGCGAGCATCACCCGGCGATGGAGTCGCACCTGTCCAAATACCGCAAGCTGGTCCCTGCGCTGGCGCTGGTGTGTGCGCTGGCCGACGGCGAAGAAGCGGTGAGCCGCAATTCCCTTCTGCGGGCGCTGGCCTGGGCAGAGTATCTGCAAAGCCATGCGGCACGAGCTTACGGGGCGGGCACCGGGCCGCAGACCGACGCGGCACTGGCGCTGCTCGACAAGATCAAGGGCGGTGCTGTGCGGGATGGTTTCGCGGTGCGCGACGTGTATGTGAAGGGGTGGGCGTACCTGAACACCCCCGAGTCCGTGAAGCAGGCGGCGGCGATGCTCTGCGACCTGGGGCACCTGCGGCGCTTCGACGTGAAGCCGGGATCGAGCGGCGGCAGGCCGACGGCGACCTATCGCATCAACCCGGCGAGTCTGCCGAAGGGGGCGCGATGAACCGCTACCTCGACCTGCTCAAGAGGGCTGACCAGGGCGGCGCTGGTGGGGGTGCGTGTGTGCAAGAGCGCCAGATGACGAACCATCAAAACCTACAAAACCCGGTTGAAGGGGGTTTTGATGGTTTTGTCGGTAGGTCAGATGGCACCCGCGCACATTCACGTCCTGCCGCGAGCGAGACGCCGACCGACACCGCGCCACCGATCCGGGCAACCCGCTGGCTGCTGCACTACGCCGACCGAGAGCCGATGGAGGTGTGGTTCGCGCCTGCTGTAGATCACGCTGAAGTCCTGGCGGCACACCCGGCTGCACTGGCGGCGGAGCCTATCCCCGAGCGCGATATCACGCGCACGGCCAATGCGCGGGAGCACGCTGAACTGCTGGCGCTGATATCGGCCATTTACGCGGGCGACACCGACGCGGATAGGGCTGAGGCTCTCGACGCGGCGCTGGCCGATCCTGAAGGCGCGCTGACGTGCTACCGGGCTATTGCTGCCGAGCGCGGCATCACGGCGGCGGCGATGCGCGAGGTGCGCACACCAGTACGCAACGAAGTACGCACGGAAACGACGCCGACCGGCTGCAAGACCTGCCGACACCGCAAGAGGCCGGGCCTGTCGGCGGGCTACTGCGGCGGCGGGCGTGACGATCTTGCTGGGGCGTATGGGCTGCATCACCCGCTGCGCAAGCTGCCTGCCGACCAGGGTGAGAGCTGCGCCAGCTACCTGCCGCATGAGGGCTGACACGATGCGGGAAAACGTACATCGTGAAAACCGGCTGCATCCCAATACTGGCGCGGGATACGGGCAGTTCGGAGCGGTTTCCACCGCTTCAATTTGCCTATTGATTTCGGTAAATCTGCGGGGGCATCATGGGCGGAAGTGGTAGCGGGCGGCGCGGTGGGCGTGATGTGACTGCGCACTATCGGAGGCTCGACGTGCGCGAGTTGCATCGTGCTGGCGTGCTGGTGCCTGGGTGGCGTGGCGGCTGGAACTGGTATCGCAACGGGCAAAAGCGGGCGAGCGTAAATATCGAGGCGGGCGAGGCGTCTATCCAGTTGTGCTACCGTGCGACCGACCGGGGCGAATGGAAGGACTACGACTACACGGTGCGGCTCAGTCGCAGCAGTTGCCACTATGGCGGCGAACGTCCGTGGTTCCTGTGTCCGTGCTGTGGTCGGCGCGTGGCGATCCTGTACGGCGGCGCAGTGTTTGCCTGTCGGCGCTGCTACCGGCTGGCCTACGAGGTGCAGCGTGAGGGCGACGCCGACCGTCTTGCCAGACGTGCGGACGCGATCCGGGATCGGCTGAAGTGGGAGGCCGGCATCCTCAACCCGGACGGATGGAAGCCGAAAGGGATGCACTGGCGCACCTTCTGGCGACTGAAGGACGAGCATGACCGGCTGAAGGGCGGCGTGCTGGGCGCGTGGGCGCAGCAACTCGGGATTGTGGAGTCTCGACTCGGGCGGCTGGAGCGGCGCTGACGCGCAACGCAACGCGAACGCAACGCCGACGACCGCGACCCCGCCAGCAACCAGACCCGCCCGCGTGGCGGGTTTGTCGTCTCTGGCGGTAGTGATCTGCGGCGGCGCGCTCGATGTGGGCGGGCGTGGCGGTTACGGTGTAACCATTCTATGATCCGGTTACACTGTAACCGACGAGGGCATCATGGGAATCGGCAACGCCGACAAACAACGCCGCTACCGAGAGCGCGCACTGAAAGACCCGGACGGGCTGCTGCTCACGCGGCTTCAAGTCATGTTGTCCCCGACCGCCGACGCAACGCTCAAACGCATCTGCGAGCGCACCGGCCAGACCAAGCGCCAAGTGATCGAGGCGGCGATTCTGCACTTCGATGGTTACGCTGTAACCGACGCGGGGTGATCCTCGACCTGCACCAGCAACGAGAACCGGCCATGTGCCGGTTTTTTCATTCGGCCATGGTCTGCATCACCATCGGCTGCTGCGCGGCACCTGGGGCGATCTGGCGGGCGTGGGCAGGTTCTCCCTGGCAATCTCCCGGAGCGGGTAATCCGGGCCGCGAACGTCGGCAGGTTTCGGTGGCCTGGGGGTGGTGCGGTGGCGATGATCTGCGCCAGCAAGAGGCGGTGACTCAGGGCTACCCGCTGCCGAGTGGTAACTCGAATGGTGACTCGCAAAAAACGAAAAACCCGCAAAGCCAATGGCCATACGGGTTTCGGTGTGTTCGGTGGCGGACAGGGCGGGATTCGAACCCGCGTTGGGATATTATCCCAAACACGCTTTCCAGGCGTGCGACTTAAACCACTCATCCACCTGTCCGTGACGAGCCCGAGAGTATAGCGGCAAGGTGGCGCTCAGGGAAGGGTTTTCCACTCAAATGCGCGCCCGCCAATTGCTTTCAGGCGGCCTTGGGGGGCGTCAAGCAACTCGCAGCCGTGCGGGTAACGGTGGCGTGGGTAGTGCGCGCCGTTGGGTGTCAGCGCTGCTGCGACGAGAGGAGCTGGTCGACCTCGGCGTGAAGGGACTCGAGTTCGGTGAGGAGCGCGGAGAGATGCGCGTGGACTTGCGGGGCGTCCGGCACGTCGTCGGCTTGTTTGCAGGTAGCCTCGAGCGTACGCGTGAGCGCCACGGCGGTGTCGGCGTGAAGTTGCATGAGGGCGCCGCGCAGGGTGTGGGCGTGGCGGGCCAGCTTGGCAATGTCTTGGGCTGCAGCGGCCTCCAGCAGACGCTCGCGCATTTCGGTCAGCCAGGGCGATACGGTCTGCAGCACAGCGTCGAGGGCGGACTGGCTGCCGAACAGGTCTTCGCGCAGTGCTTCGGGTGAGAAGTGGCAGGGCGGGATGGTGGGCTGTGGGGATTGCATCGGGGTGGCCTTCGGCGGGGAGATCATGATGTGCGCGGCACCGGGCTTGCGGCAGTGCCGATGGTTTCGACCACCGAGGACGGCGTGATAGGTTTCGTGAGGACCGCGTCGAAACCGCAGGCGATATACCGCCTGTGGTCCTCGTCGTGTGCATGAGCGGTGTAGGCGACGAGGCGGATGGCGTCGAGCGCAGGGTTTGCGCGGATACGGCGGCAGGCTTCCTCTCCGCTCATGCCGGGCATCGAGATGTCGAGCAGGATGACGAAGGGCTGCTGTGCGTCCAGGCGTTCGAGCATGGGCAGGGCGCTTGCGAAGGACTCCACCGCCCACCCGGTGCGCTGCAGCAGCACGGCTGCGATGTTGAGGTTGACGGGGCTGTCGTCGACGACGAATGCGAGCGTGTTCATGTGTTTTCCTCCGGGAGGTGCGGGGGAGGCTGGCAGGGCAGGTACAGGTCGAAGCGTGCTCCGTGCCCCGGGGTGCTGATGGCGTGGATCTCGCCGCCCATCATCATTGCCAGGCGACGCGACAGGGTGAGCCCCAGCCCGGTGCCGCCGTGGGTCCGATTGAGAAAGGGGCGCGCCTGATAGAAGGGGTCGAAGATCCGCTCCAGCTCTTCCGCAGTGATGCCGATGCCGGTGTCGGAGACAGTGAGCCGCACGGCCTCGGGGCCCGGTGCCAGCGTGATCTCGACGCCGCCTTCGAGCGTGAACTTGATCGCATTGGAAACGAGGTTCTCCACGATCTGGCGGACGCGCACCGGATCGGCGGTGATGTGGCAGGGCGCCTCGGGCAACCGGGTGGTGAGGCTGATTCGTTTGGCCTCGGCGCTGACCTGATGCAGTGCCGCAACCGATCTGAGCAGAGCACAGAGGTCGAAGGTCTCGGGGTGGATGCGCATGCGGTTGGCTTCGACCTTGGCGAGGTCGAGCACGTCGTTGAGCACGGCCAGCAGGTGGCGGCTGCTGTGCCCGATGGTGTCGGCGAAATGACGGTGCTCCGGGCTTTCGAGTTCGGCCGCCAGCAGGTCTGCGAAGCCGATGATGCCGTTGAGCGGGGTGCGCAGTTCGTGCGACATGTTGGCGAGGAACTCGCTCTTCATTCGGTTCGATTGCTCCGCACTCACGCGTGCGTGGTCCATGTCGAGGATCGAGGTGCGCACGGTGTCGGCCATGCGATTGAAGGAGCGCGCGAGTTCCGCGAGCTCGTCGCGGCCATGCGGGGTGAGACGGTGGTCGAGCTCGCCCTTCTCGAAACGATGGATGCCGTCGACGACGTCGGTGATGCGCCGCGAGAGCAGGTTCGCCATCCAGATCGCGATCAGGATCACGGCGACGGCCATGATCAGGGTGGAGACGGCGAGCCCTGCCGAGGTCTGGCGCAGGGTGCGGCGGATGTCCGAGACGAGTTTGTCGCGCGCCTGACGGGTCTGCAGGTCTGCGGCGTCGATCATCTGGCCGATGCGGCGCCCGGATTCGGTGGCGGCGCGGTGGAACTCGTCGATGTTCGCCCCGATCGTCACATAGCCGAAACCGCGCTCCGAGCGAGCGTAGGGGCCGGTGTGGTAGGGGATGGCCGCGACCGTGGTGAGTTTGCGCAGGCCGCTGAACTCGATGACGAAGGAGCCCGAACCGCCGTGCTCGGTCATGTCGTGCCAGCCCAGGCATTGAGGGGAAAAGCTCAGGTAACGACAGTCCAGGCCCACCTGTCCGGAGGCGGTCGATTCAGGATGGGGTTCGCGGCTTAGGCGCTGGTCGCGATAGGCCGGGACGGTTGCCGCGAAATGCGTCCACTCCAGCCCGCTCGCCTGCCAGGCATTGAAGAGCTCTGTGTCCAGCCAAGGCACGGCGCGCTGGCCGGTGGCGGGGTCGAAGCCGTGGATGAAGTAGTCTCGCGCGTGCGAGATGTTGTGCCCTTCGTCATCCCACATGAAGGCGTAGTTGCCCGAGGCCGGATCGGCGATCGGTGCGTGGCGCTCGGGGGTGGGGCGCAGGGTGTCGGTGAAGGCCATGATGTGGGCGTGGTCGAGCGCAAGCGTCACATAGCCCGTGATCTGTCCATCGCGCACGACCGGTGTGGCCCAGCGAACCAGACCACGGAAGCGGACGCCCACCGGATTCTCCAGGCCGGCGTAACCCGATGCCTCGGGCGCGAAGGGCTTACCTTGCCTTCGTGCCTCGTGCAGGGTGTACTCACCAATCCAGTGTGTATGCACCTGGGCGCCGATGACGCGGGACACGTGGATCTCGCCGGGGGCGAGCTTTTGCAGCGCGGGCCAGTAGGTTTCGGCGCGCACGAAAGTGTGCGCGGGATCGCGGATGTCGTGTAGCGCCGGGTCAAGCAGGCCGAGGGCGCGGTCACTGTGCACCTTGATGCGCTCGTGGCCATCCAGATCGATGAAACTCATCTCCAGGAAGAGCGGGCGTAAGGTCTGGTGGGTGCGCGGATCCGGCGTGCGGTAGTGGAAGCTGCCCGCGTTGTCGGGGAGCGGGGCGCGGACCAGCGCCGGCCTGTGCGGTGCGGGATCGGCTTCGGCCCAGCGCGTGCCGTCGACGTCCAGCGCGTACGGCGCGTGCTCCTCGAGCAAGCGCAGGTGGGTATCCAGGAAGCGACGGTAGGCGTCCGCTGCGGGTGGGATCCGGGCTGCGCGCAGGATGTCCTGGTCACGGTCGTACAGGAAGCGCGCGACTTCGCGTGCCACATCGGTGGTGAGCGCTTCGATCGCTTCGCGAGCGCGGTCATCGAGCGCCTCGATGGCGTCACCAATCGCCGTGGCGCCGGTGCGCCGTTGTGTGTCCAGCATGACGTCGGCCATGCTCACCGCGCGCAGGGTGACGAGCCTGCCCAGATCGGTGGCCGCCTGCCAGGCGAAGAGCGCGAGCAGCAGCAAGGGCAGCACCTTGATCGCAATGAAGATCGCGATCAGCCTGGCCCGCAGGCTCATCTCGGCGAAGTGCGGCAGCGAAGAGGCGGGCATCGGCGCGCCCGGCGCGGTGGTGGGCGGAACGCTCAGGCTTGCTTGCGGCTACGCAGGCATTGGGCGATGAGGGCCTGGATGTAGCCGCGCAGCTCGTGGAAGGGGATCGGTTTGCGATACACCGTCACATCGTCGGGAAGGCCGCCTTCCACCTCGATCTCCTTTTCCGAGAGCGCCGAAACGACGACGATCGCGACCTCGCTCGCGAGCGGATTGTCGCGCAGGCGGCGGATCATCTCGAAGCCGTCGATGCCCGGAATGCGCAGATCGGCGATCAGCAGGTCGGGTGGCTCGCGCCCGACCTCGACCAAGGCATCCAGCCCGTGCTCCATGTAGCGGACGTCCATCGGCAGGCTCCAGGTGGAGAAGTTCTGCCGGTAGACGTTCTGCAGCAGTCGATCGTCCTCCACCACCAGCACGCGCAGGCGGCCACCGCTGCGGCGCTGGGTGACGCCGGGGCCGCGCGCGCGCGCAAGCAGGGCATCCACGGAATCCTGGCGTATGCGGCGGTGTCCACCCGCGGTCTTCCATCCGGCGAGGGTGCCGCTCTCGACCATCTGCTGGACCGCACCCAGCGAGAGACCCAGCTGTTTTGCGGCTTGAGCAGTGCTGATGAATTCGCGGCCGGTGTCGATGTTGGAAGCCATGGTGAATCTTCGATTCGCAGGAAAAAGCAGAAAATAGCAGAAACAAGGCTTGTCTGCTAAGTGAAAATGAGTTTGATCATGCTCGGCGGCGGTTTACGGAAGCCGGCCGCAGCGCAGACCGGGAGCCTGGCGCGCAGCTAGAATGCAGGAGCGCCGCGCTGTCACAAGGCCGCGCCAGCGCGGCATCCATCGTAAGGAGGAGAATAGACCGTGAGCATGCGTTCATCGAGAAATGTGCTGGGCGGGCCCCTGCTGGCATGCAGCTATGCCCCCCTGACGGGCTTCTACCGCACCGGCTGCTGCGAGACGGGACCGGACGACCTCGGCCGTCACATCATCTGCGTGCGCGTGACCGATGCGTTTCTGGACTTCTCGCGCAGCGTGGGTAACGACCTGTCGACGCCGCGCCCGGAGCACCGCTTCGCAGGGCTGAGGGCGGGGGACCGCTGGTGCCTTTGCGCACTGCGCTGGAAGGAGGCGCTCGATGCCGGAGTGGCGCCGCCAGTCGTCCTTGAGGCAACGCACGAGGCGGCCTTGCGCGTGGTCGATCTGGGGACGCTCAAGACGCACGCTTACGGCGCCATGCAGGGGCCGGAGGCGTGAGCGAGGCGCGGTGGACGATGCGGGATGCGCTGGCGCGCCTGCTCGCGGTGCTGGAAACGGGCCTGGTCGAGCGCGGCGAGGCGCTGCGCCTGAGTCTGCTGGCCGCACTGGCCGGCGAGCACACCCTGCTGATCGGTCCGCCGGGGACGGCCAAGAGCGCGCTTGCGCGGCGCATCCATCTCGCCTTCGCTGGGGCGCAGTACTTCGAGCGCCTCCTCACCCGTTTCACCGTGCCCGAGGAGCTGTTCGGGCCGCTGTCCATCCGCGGGCTGGAGCAGGACCGCTACGAACGCCATACCGCCGGTTTCCTGCCGGAAGCGTCGATCGCCTTCATCGACGAGGTCTTCAAGGCCAACAGCGCGATCCTCAATGCGCTGCTCACGCTGCTCAACGAGCGCGAGTTCGACAATGGTGCGGGGCGCGTGCATTGCCCCCTGATCAGCGTGCTCGGGGCGACCAATTCCGTGCCCGAGGATGAGGTGGCAGAGGCCTTCTTCGACCGCTTTCTGCTCCGCCTCGTGGTGGAGCCGGTGACAGCTGGGGGCTTCGGTGCCTTGCTCGGTGAAGACCGCGTCGGAGAGGACCGGTGGCCAAGTGTGCCGGCGGCCTTGCGGCTTGGCGAGGCCGAGCGTTCGGCCCTGTCGCGTGCGGCGGCTGCAACGCCGCTGTCGTCGGCCGTGCTGGCGCGCCTGGCCGAGTTGCGCGCGTGGCTGGTCGAGCACGGCCGCTACGTGTCCGACCGGCGCTGGGTGAAGATCGCGCACCTGCTGCGCACCGCAGCGGCGAGCGAGGGCCGCGCCCGGGTGGTGGAGTGGGATCTTGCCTTGCTGCCGTCCTGTGTCGCCTTCGACGCGGCGTCGAGGCGCACCGTGGCGGACTGGCTCGCGGCACGCCTGGGTGTGCGGGAGGCGAGCTCGCCGCCACGCGTGGCGCGGGTGGTGGAGGCCTTCGAGGCCCAGCTCAAGGCCGAACGCGAGGCCAATGACCTCGATTACGACGCGTCGGGCCGTTTGCGCTTCTCTGCAACTGCGCACGCGGCCGAACTGGCGGGGGAAATGTCGCGCCAGCTTGCAGAGGAGATCGGTGATGCCAAGGGCGGCGCGGCGGCGCTGCGCATGACCTACGCACGCAAGCGGCGCTATGGCGCGCTGCATGTCGCCGCACGCACCGGCCAGATCGACGCCCTGATCGGGCGTATCGCGCGTTACCGGGCGGAACTGGACGAACGCTGCAGCGAGCTGGAGGCCTGGGCCGCCCAGTCCTTGTGGGTCGATCCGGGCTTCGTGGCGGCTTCGCGCGCCCAGCTTGCCGCTGTCCGAGAGGCGCTGGAGGGGCTGGAGGCGCGTGCGCGAGCGACCCGGCTCGGCTTCGAGTCGCTGCCGCGCCTGGACGCCGATGGCGTGGCGCCGGTGCCGGTCGAACACCTGCCGCTGGCGGAGTAAGGCCCCGATGGCCGACCACCACCGTGCCGATCAGCCGCCCCAAAGTGTGCGGCCGGTGTTGTTCGAATCCCTCGAGGCGCCGCTGGAGGCGCTCGACCGTTTGCCAAGGGGGCTTTGGCTGGGCGGGCTGACGCATGCGGCCGGGGTGCTCGATGACCGTCTGCAGGCAGTCGAGGTCTGGCGGACGGCGCTGCTCCAGGGCGTGCTTCCGGCGCCCGTGCCTGCGTGGCCCGCTTTTCCGCTTGCGCAGGCCGTGTGTGCCAGCTTCGAGCAGCTGCGCCTGGCCGCCTACTGCCGCGGCGATGAAGCGCTCACCGACACCGTACTGCAGGGGTTGCTCTTTCATCTCGACCTGATCGTGGACTACCTCGATCGTGGTGCAAGCGAGGCGGAGGCGCGCGCGATGGCGGTGGCGGCCTTCTCTGCGGACTGGGCCGAGCGCTGCGGCGAGGTGGATGCGCTGATCGGCGCGTTCGGTGAGCTGGGGGACCTGCTCAAGAACACCCGCTGGGATGCGCTGCGCGGCCTGCTGCGCAGCCGCGAATGGCAAGAAGTGGTGCGTATCCGTGCGCTCATCGAGCGCCTGCCCGAGCTTGTGCGCATCCTCCGCGGTCTGGGGCGGGTGCTGCCGACCGACGCGCCCAGCGACGCCCATCACGCACTGGAGGAGGCGCTCGAGCCGGCGCAGGCGCTGTGCGCCACCTCACACAGTGTGCGTGTGCCGGAGATGCCGGGGGCCACGCGCGGTGTGCAGCGCTCCGGGCGCATCGCCCGCATGCTGCCTGCCGAGGCGATGCTGCTCGGCCACCCGCAACTGCGTCTGGTGTGGCACGCGCGTCGCGCCGAGCGCACGCTGCTGGTCTACGAGGACGACGACACCTTGCCGGCGCTGCGTCAGGGACCGACGCCGGTGCAGCGTCCGAGTCCGCGCCCGGCTCCGGCAACGCGGCTGGAGATGGGGCCGATGCTGATCTGCGTAGACACCTCCGGATCCATGCAGGGCGGCGCGGAATCCGTGGCCAAGGCCGTCGTGCTGGAAGCAGTGCGTAGCGCGCATGCCCAGGGGCGTGCGTGCCACATCTTCGCCTTTGGCGGGCCGGGCGAGATCGTGGAGCTGGCCGTGGGGATCGATTATGAGGGCGTGCGCCGGCTCGCGGCCTTCCTTGCCCAAGGCTTCGGCGGCGGCACCGACATCTGCGGCCCGCTCGAGCGAGCCATCGCTCGTATGGAGGACGCAAGCTGGCGCCAGGCCGACCTGCTCATCGCCTCCGATGGCGAGTTCGGCGCCACGCCGATGCTGGCCGAGCGTTTGCACGCCGTGCGCCGCGAACACGGGTTGCGTGTGCAGGGCATCCTGATCGGCGACCGCGAAACCATCGGTCTGCTCGAGCTTGCCGATGAGATCCATTGGGTGCGTGACTGGCGTCGTTACGGCCGCCCCGAGGCTGCCGCGCGAGGCGAAGGCGCCGAGGCGGGCGGTTCGCCGGTACATTCGCAACAGCTGACCGCGCGCTACTTCCCCGGTGCGCTGCGCAGCCCCGAGAACCGCGCGCGCACCGTGAGCCCCCAGGTCGCAGCTGCCGCAGTGCGTGCCGGCCTTCACCGAGGAGATCCCCCATGAGTCTTGCCGCCGACCTCGTTGCCCAGCTCGAACACGCGACCGCCGGCCAGCCGGTGCCGCGGGTGCGTGCCCTGCATCTGCCACCCGCCGAGGCTGCGGCGTCGAAGACCGGCGAGTTCTGCGCGCTCGAGCTGGACGATGGTGCGCTGGGGCTTTCGTACGTGCTGCTCGATCACACCTTGCAGCGGCTGATCCAGTCGGGTGGCGGGGAGGGGCTCGTCGGCATGGGGGCGCTGGAACTGGCGCGGGCGTTTGCGGCGCCGTCGCCGTCTGGCGAGCAGGCGTCCGATGGCGCGGTTGCAGGGGCGTCCGGTTTCCGGGCAGCGGCGCTGCCGGGCCGCGCGCACACGGCGTCGCAGGATCCTGCGCAGGCGCTGCGCCGCACGCTGGGCTTTGCCGCGTGCAATGCGCTGTCGCGTACGGTCATGGACCGCATGGGCTTCGCCCCGCCGCGTGCCACCGACTCCATCGGCGGCATCGCCCCGCAGGCGGGGGATCACGTCGGTATGGTCGGCCTGTTTTCGCCGCTGCTCAAACAGGTGACTGCAGCGGGTGCGCGCCTCACGGTGGTCGAGCTCAACCCGGACTATGCCGGCCAATACGACGGCTACCACGTTACCCTGGATGCGGCCGAACTCCAGGGTTGCAACAAGGTGCTCTCGACCAGCACCATCCTGCTCAACCACACCGTCGATAACATGCTTGCCCAGTGTCGGGGCGCCGAGCGCATCGTCCTCATCGGTCCCAGCGCAGGTTGCCTCCCCGATCCACTCTTCGCGCGCGGGGTCACCCTGATGGGCGGCAGCTGGATCACCGATCGGGCGGGATTCATCGACGCCCTGCGCCGTGGCGACCCCTGGAGCGCCTTCGCCTACAAGTTCGCCCTCACCGCCTCCGACTGGCCCGGCCGCTGAGGCATGCAGGGCATGCGGGTGAGGGGGAGGGCGCGGCGGGGCGCTTTGAGCACGCGCCGCGCAGCCACGGCCCATGTGGGGCGCCTGCGCAAGCGGAAGCGCCTGGTGCCCGCTCGCCCCTTGCTTATCCGAGGGCGAGGCGCTCCGGGAGGCTGCGATCGGCCAGCGCGCGCGCGAGCTGCCCGGCGGCGGTGCCCAGGCAAGCCTCGAGTCGACGGCTGAGCACGGAGGCGGGTGCGTTGCCGTGACGCAGGAGATGGACATCGAACGGCATTGCCGGCGAGAGTCGCAGTACGGCAACGCGCTCGGGGGCGAGGCTGGCAGCCGTCAGGCTGTCGATGAAAGCGTAGCCCAGGCCGTGCTCCACCAGCGTTGCGGCGAGCGCGTAGGTCTGGACCTGGAAGGCGCGTTGCGGTACCCAGCCGATCTGATCCAGTCGCATGGCCAGGCGCTCGCCCAGCGGAGTGTGCTCGGCCAGTGCGATGAAAGGGCGCCCCGCCAGCCATGTCCGGTGCCCCGGGCGCAGGGCGTCGACCAGCCACGTGCGCGGCGTGGCCAGCACCATCTCACCCTGCGCAAAGGCCGTGCGTGCCAGTGCGACGTGTGCGGGGGCCTCGATCGCGATGCCGACCTCGATCTCGTAGGCAAGCAGATGGGCCTGGATTTCGTGCGTGTGGCTCGCCCACAGATCGCACTCGACCGCGGGGTGTGCTGCGCGCATGGCTGCGAGCGCAGCGGGGAGCACGCTTCCTGCCAGTGAGGGAGTGGCTGCGACCCGCAGCAATCCGGATGCGCCGTGGCGCAGATTGGCCGACAAGGCGTCGACACGCTCGATTTCGCTCCATGCGCGCTGAACCTGTGAGAACAGCGCCTGCGCCTCCGGGGTCGGCACGAGACGGCCGCGTCTGCGCTCGAAGAGCTCGAACCCCAGGCCGGCCTCGGCATGCTGCAGCACGCGCGAGACGACCGGCTGCGAGACGTTCAGCATGCGCGCGGCCCCACTGACGGACCCAGCGATCATCACTGCCCGAAAAACCTCGATCTGGCGCAGTCTCATCGCAACCATGTCTCCAGTGCATACCTGAAGCCATGATCCGAATATCGATCCTTGTCTGCAAGACCTACAGTGGGTGCGAGTGGGCCGTACTTTCTCCGGCCCTGCATCGGAGCAGCGGATTCATGCACATCGTGGTCATCGGGGGAGGCATCGTAGGCCTGAGCACGGCCTGGTATTTGCAGCAGGACGGTCATCGCGTCACGCTGGTGGACCGCGCGGATGGGGTCGGCATGGGGGCCAGCCATGCCAACGGGGGGCAACTTAGCTATCGCTATGTCGCGCCGCTGGCCGACCCCGAGGTGCTCGCGAAGATCCCGGGCTGGATGCTGCGGCGCGATGCGCCGGTGCGCTTCCGTCCGCGCTTCGACCCGCAGCAGTGGGGCTGGTTGATGCGCTTCCTGGAGAGCTGCAATCGTTACGACAAGGTGCGCTCGATTGCCAGCCTGCTGCCGCTGGCGTTGCACAGCAGGGCGTTGATGCATGCGTGGGTGGACAGGCAGGGGTTCGACTTCGACTTCGTCCCCAACGGCAAACTGGTCGTGCATCGGGATGCGGGCAGCTTCGCATCGGCAAAGCGTGCGCTCGCGTCCACACCGGCGCTCGGTGCGGTGCAGCAAGCGCTGGACGCCGATGCCTGCTTCGCAATCGAGCCCGCCATCGAGCGGCTGCGCGGACGCATCCACGGGGGCATCCATACGCCTACCGAGGATGCGGGGGACTGCCTGAAACTGTGTCGTGCGTTGAGCGAGCACATGGCCCGGACTGCGAACCCGGTGCAGTTCGAACTCGGTCGAACCGTGCTCGGCTTTCAGCGGGCCGGGGGGCGTATCGCCGGGGTGCTGACCGATGGCGGGAGCATCGCTTGCGATGCCTGCGTGCTCGCTGCCGGGACGGCCGCTGCGGCTTTGGTGCGCCCACTTGGCGTCCGCCTGCCGATCTACCCGGTGAAGGGCTACAGCATCACTGTTCCGGTGGGCGCTGGCGTGCGCGTGCCCGCGATCAGCGTGACCGACTTTCAGCGCAAGATCGTCTATGCCCGGCTCGGCAAGCATTTGCGCGTGGCGGGCATGGCCGACATCGTCGGTCATGATGATCGTGTTGCGCGCGACCGCATTGCGACCCTTTTGGCCGAGACGCGGGCCTGCTTCGGCGATGGGTTCGACCCCCGCGCGGCCACGTCCTGGTCAGGTTTGCGCCCCGCCACCCCGACGGGTCGTCCGATCATCGACCGTGCCGGTGCCGACAACCTGTGGCTCAACGTCGGCCATGGCGCGCTGGGTTTCACCCTCGCGGCCGGTAGCGCGCAGGTGCTCGCCGACCTGATCGCCGGTCGTGCACCCGCTTGCCCGGTCGAGGACTTCCGTCTCGATCGCGCACGTCCTCGTAGCGGCGTATTTCCGCGCAGGTAAGTGGCTCGTCGGTTGCCAGAGGGCCGGCGCGCAGGGCGCTCGCCATTTCTGGCGGCGATGGCAAGCGCGGGTGGGGCCGGTCATCAGGGCTTAACGAGGCTCGGTCACACTCCCGCAGATTTTTTGTTGACCGGGTGTCACATGTCCTTCAGTCAGGAATGCGAGGCAGGGCTGCGTCACGTGCTCGAGCGGCGCCAGTTGGCGTTCGTTTTTCAGCCCATCGTCGATCTCTCGCGCTCGACCCTCTTCGGCTACGAGGCCCTGATGCGCGGCCCCGCGGGTACGCCGCTCGAGAAGCCGGACGACCTGCTCCGTGTCGCAAAGCAGTGCGGGCTGGCGAGCACGCTCGAGGTCGATGCCGCCAAGGGCGCCATCGAGGCGTTCGCCGCGCTTCAGTTGCAGGGAAAGCTCTTCATCAATCTCAGCGCGCCGCTGATCACCGGCTTCGGGCGCGAGGGCGGCGGGGGCCTCATCCGGTGCGCGGTGGATGCGGGCCTTGCACCGTCGCGCCTGATCCTGGAACTCACCGAGCATGAGCGTGTGGAGGATGTCGACTGCCTGCAGGCCGCGTTCGCTGCCCTTGCCGGGCAGGGCGTGGGGCTGGCGCTCGATGATTTCGGTGATGGTCGCTCCAGCCTGCGCTTGTGGGCGCAACTCAAGCCGCAAATGGTCAAGCTGGACAAGTTCTTCGTTCGCCAGATCCATCGTGACAGCCGCAACGTCGAGGTGGTGCGTGCCATACTCAGGCTGTGCGCTGCCTTCGGTACGCCCCTGGTAGCCGAAGGGGTCGAGAGCGTGGAAGAACTCGCCGTGCTGCGCGACCTCGGATGCCACTTCGGCCAGGGCTACCTGTTCGGTCGGCCCGCGGCCCATCCGGAGACCGCGGTGGCGGCGGCAGCGTGCGAGGTGCTCAACTCCTCCAAGATTTCGGTGCTGCCGAATTCGGCGCCCCGCCCCGACCTGGCGGAGACCATCGGGCGCTTGAGGATCGAGGCGCCCACAATCGAGGTGGCGGCGTCCAACGGTGAACTGATGCAGCTCTTCACGGAGCATCCGCGCCTGCATGCCGTGGCCGTGGTCGATCGGAACTACCCCATCGGTCTGGTGAACCGGCGTGACTTCGTGGACAAGTTTGCCCAACCCTATTCGCGCGAGCTCTATGGGCGCCGCTCGTGCACGCTGTTCATGAACCCAACGCCCTTGCGGGTCGAGGCCGGCGCGACGATCGATTCGCTCGCGGCCGTACTCACCGGAGACGATCAGCGCTATCTGCACGAGGGGTTCATCATCACGGAGGGCGGCCGCTATGCGGGGCTGGCGACCGGCGAGAGCCTCGTGCGCGCGGTGACGGAGCGGCGCATCGAGGCTGCGCGCCATGCCAACCCGCTCACCTTCCTGCCGGGCAACATTCCCATCACCGAACACATCCGCCGCTTGCTCGATGCCGGGGTGGAGTACGCCGCAGCCTATTTCGACCTGAACAATTTCAAGCCCTACAACGACTTGTACGGCTACTGGCGGGGTGACGAGATGATCAAGCTCGCTGCCCAGCTGATCCTGGCGAATGCCGATCAGTCGCAGGACTTCGTCGGCCATGTCGGGGGCGATGATTTCGTCGTGCTGTTCCAGAGCGATGACTGGCGGCTGCGGTGCGAGCGCATCGTGCACGCTTTCAATCTGGCCGCGCGCGACCTCTTCGATGCCAGCGAGCTCGCCCGCAACGGCTTCGAGAGCGAGGACCGCCGCGGCTTCCGTGCATTCTTTCCGCTCACCACCATTGCGGTCGGCGTCGTCCGTGTCAGCGCAGGACTGTTCCACAGTCCGGAAGAGGTTGCTTCGGCCGCTGCAGCGGCGAAAAAGGATGCCAAGCTGTCGGGGAGTGGCATGAACGTGGCGCCTCATGAACATGCGCCGATGCTGATGGCCGTGGCGGGCTGATGACGTGAGGCTGCGTCCGAGAGATTCAATGCGCTTGCGGTGGCCTGGTTGACGCACTGCGGCCACGAGGGCACTGGAGAGCGCCTGAGCGCGCGACGTGTGGATGCAAGGGTCGGGGCAAACCTGTCAAACTCCGGCCGATGAGAAGACTGCATCTGAATCCGTATCTGCTGCTGACATTGGCTTCGCTGTTCTGGGCCGGGAACATGGTGATGGGGCGCGGCCTGCGTGCCGATCTGCCGCCCGTGGGGCTGGCATTCTGGCGCTGGGTGGTGGCGTTCCTGTGCGTGCTGCCGCTGGCATTGCCACACCTGCGTGCGCAGTGGCCCCTGCTGCGTGCGGCTTGGAAGCAGGTGGTGTTCCTGGGTGTGTTCGGGGTGGGCCTGTACAACACGCTCGCCTACGCAGCGGTTCAGCACACCACGGCGACAAGCGCCTCGCTGCTCAACTCCTTCATTCCGGTGGCGACGATTGCGCTCGCCTTCGTGTTCCTCGGCAAGCGCCTGAGCCGCGCCGAAGCGCTGGGCGTTACGGTTTCGCTTGCGGGCGTGCTGTTGCTGATCGCACGCGGGCGCGTGGACACCCTGCTCGGGCTGGAGCTCAACGCAGGCGACATGTGGATGCTGGTCGCCGTGCTGTCGTGGAGCATCTACACCGTGGGCTTGCAGTGGCGTCCGCAAGCGGTGCATCCGATGCTGCAACTGGCCGCTTTCATCCTCGTGGGCCTGATCATGCTGGCGCCAGTGTACGTATGGGAGATCGCTGCCGGTGCCACGATTCATGTGCATACCGGATCGGTCCTGGGCATCCTCTATGCCGGCGTGATGGCGGCCTTCCTCGGCTTCCTGTGCTTCAACATGGGTGTGGCAGCGGTCGGGCCTTCGGTTGGCTCCCTGTTCATCCACCTGATGCCGGTCTTCGCGGGAATCCTGTCCACTCTGCTACTGGGCGAGCGCCCTGCCTGGTATCACTACGCCGGCATGGCGCTGGTACTGGGAGGGATCGTGCTCACCATGCGCCGCCCTTCGGTGTGAAAAATTTGTCCAAAACCAATTTGCTAGAATAGGAGCTCGCTAACCAGACAGGAAGTTCAATGTGCGGAATTGCAGGTGAGTTGAGATTCGATGGCGCCTCCCCCGACCTGCCGGCGCTGGCGCGCATGAATGCGCAGCAGCAGGCACGCGGGCCGGACAGCGGCGGCGTGTTCGCGCAGGGTGCGCAGGCTTGGGGCCATCGCCGGCTGAAGATCATGGACCTGTCCGAATCGGCGCAGCAGCCGATGTTCGACCCCGCGCTCGGCCTGGGTATCGTGTTCAACGGCGCCATCTACAACCACCCCGAACTTCGCCGTGAGCTCGAGGCCAAGGGCTACGCCTTCTATTCGCACGGTGACACCGAGGTGTTGCTCAAGGCCTACCATGCCTGGGGCGAGGATTTCGTCACGCGGCTCAACGGCATGTTCGCCTTCGCGATCTGGGAGCGCGACAGCGGCCGTGTGCTGCTCGGCCGCGACCGCCTGGGCATCAAGCCGCTGTATTACGCGCCGATCGCGGGCGGGCTACGCTTCGCCTCCGCCTTGCCGGCGCTGCTCGCGGCGGGCGGGGTGGACACCTCGATCGACCCGGCGGCACTCAACCATTACCTCTCCTTCCACGCCGTGGTGCCTGCGCCGCATACGCTGCTGGCCGGCGTGCGCAAGCTCGCCCCGGGCACGCTGATGCGCATCGAGCCCGACGGCCGGCGCAGCGAGCGCAGCTTCTGGACGCTGGACTATGCCCGTGACGCCGCCGACGAGTCACGCAGCTTCGAGGAGTGGACGGAGATCCTGCTCGACGGCCTGCGCGCCGCGGTGAAGCGCCGCCTGGTGGCGGACGTGCCGGTGGGCGCCCTGCTCTCGGGCGGGGTCGATTCCAGCCTCATCGTCGGCCTGATGGCCGAGGCAGGCGTGAAGGAACTGCGCACCTACAATGTCGGCTTCGCCGATGTGGGCGGCGAGAAGGGCAACGAGTTCGAATACGCCGACATCGTCGCGCGCGAGTTCGGCACGGTGCACGAGCGCATCTTCGTGCCCGAGCAGGAATTGCTTACCCGCCTGCCCGAGGCGGTGGCGGCGATGAACGAGCCCATGGTGAGCCACGACTGCATCGGTTTCTACCTGCTCTCGGAGGCGGTGAGCCGGCACAGCAAGGTGGTGCAGAGTGGGCAGGGCGCGGACGAGGTGTTCGGCGGCTACCACTGGTACCCCAAGCTCGCCGGCAGCGCCGACCCGGTGGCGGACTACCTCGCAGCCTTTCGCGACCGCGACTACGACGAATACCTCGCCACGGTGAATCCGCAGTGGCACGGCGTGGATGCGAGCGCGGCCTTCGTCGCGGCGAGCTTCAACGCCCCCGGCGCGGACGACCCGGTGGAGAAGGCGCTGCGCCTGGACACCACGGTGATGCTGGTCGACGATCCGGTCAAGCGTGTGGACAACATGACCATGGCCTTCGGGCTGGAGGCGCGCGTGCCCTTCCTCGACCACGCGCTGGTCGAGCTCGCCGCGCGCATCCCGGCGCGGCACAAGCTCGCGCACGGCGGCAAGGGCGTGCTGAAGGAGGCGGCGCGCAAGCTGATCCCGGCCGCGGTGATCGACCGCCCCAAGGGCTACTTCCCGGTGCCTGCGCTCAAGTACCTGCAGGGACCGGTGCTCGAGCGCGTGCGCGATGCACTGTCCAGCCAGTCGGCGCGCGAGCGCGGGCTGTTCCGCAAGGACTACGTCGACACGCTGCTCGCCGACCCGTCCGCCCACATCACGCCGCTGCGCGGTTCCAAGCTCTGGCAGCTGGGGCTGCTGGAGTGGTGGCTGCAGACGCATGTGGCCTGAGGATCGCGCGCCATGATCCGCAAGCACATCGCCCGCGCACTGCGGGCCGAGCAGCGCAGCGCGCACCTCGCGGTGCACCGTCCCGCCGGGCAGCCTGAGCGTGAGGGGGCGCGTACCGATGTCGTCATCGAGTGCGGCTGGGGGCGCTTGCTGCCAGCACAGACCTGGCGTGAAGCTGCCGGTCTGGCCGAGGCGCTGCTGGCCGAGCGTCCGGGCCAGCGCGACATCGCCTTCTACGTCGAGAAGCCGCACGTGGTCGTGGCGCATGCTCCGCAGCAGCTCTTCCTCGATCCATCCGAGGCCTTTCGTCTCAACCTCGCCACGTACCGCATTCCCTCGCAGCGCGCGGGGCGCAGCGGCTTCACGCTGCGCCGGCTGCGCACGCGCGCCGATGTGGCGGCGATCAACGTGCTTTACCGTGCGCGCCGCATGGTGCCGGTCGATGCCCAGGCGGTATGGAAGGCGCGTGCCAGCCGGGCGATCACCTACGCGCTCGCCGAGGATCGCGCCAGCGGCGAGGTGATCGGCGTGGCGATGGGCCTGGACCACGTCGAGGCCTTCGCCGACCCGCAGCACGGCGCCAGCCTGTGGGCGCTGGCGGTGGCGCCGCAGGCTGCGCACCCGGGCGTGGGTGAGGCTCTGGTGCGCTATCTGGCCGAGCACTACCAGGCACGCGGGCGCGAATGGATGGATGTCTCCGTGCTGCACGACAACGAGCAGGCGATCGCGCTCTACGACAAGCTAGGCTTCCACCGCATCCCCGCGTTCGCGGTCAAGCGCCGCAACGCGATCAACGAGCCGCTGTTCACCGGCAGCGGCGAGGCGCTGCAGGACCTCAACCCCTACGCGCGGCTGCTGGTCGACGAGGCTATCCGGCGCGGCATCCATGCCGAAGTGATCGATGCCGAGAATGGCTATTTCCGCCTCACACTGGGCGGACGCAGCATCGTGTGCCGCGAATCGCTCTCGGAGCTGACCACCGCGGTGGCGATGAGCCGATGCCAGGACAAGCGTGTCACGCTGAAGCTGCTGGCCGGCGCGGGCTTGTCCGTGCCACGCCAGGTGAGCGCCGAGGACGAAGCCGGCTGGCAGGCGCTGCTCGCGACCTGTCGGGCGGTGGTCGTCAAGCCGGTCGAGGGTGAGCAGGGCAAGGGGATCAGTGTGGATCTGCGCTCGGGCGAGGAGGTGCGTGAAGCCATCGCGCGTGCGCGGCAGTTCTGCGATCGCGTGATCGTCGAGCAGTTCTGCGAGGGCGAGGATCTGCGCATCGTCGTCATCGACCAGCAGGTGGTGGCGGCTGCGGTGCGACGACCGCCGGTCGTGGTGGGCGATGGGCGCAGCACGGTGCGCGAGCTCGTCGAGCGCCAGAGCCGGCGGCGGGCCGCAGCGACGGGAGGCGAGTCGCGCATTCCGCTGGATGCGGAAACCCTCCGCTGCGTGGCCGCGCAGGGCCATGCGCTCGACAGCGTGCTGCCGCCCGATTGCCGGCTGCAGGTGCGCAAGGCCGCCAACCTGCACACGGGCGGCACCATCCACGACGTGACGGCTGTGCTGCACCCGGCGCTGCGCGAGGCGGCAGAGGCGGCGGCGCGCACGCTCGACATCCCGGTGACGGGGCTGGACTTTCTGGTGCCGGCGGTCGATGGGGCGGACTACGTGATCATCGAGGCCAACGAGCGCCCCGGATTGGCCAACCATGAGCCCCAGCCCACCGCGGAGCGCTTCATCGACCTGCTGTTTCCGCGCACGCGCGCCGTTGCGGGTTGAACGCGCGACATTCGCAACCAGGGGCGGTACTGCGCTAGGGACCGCGTTCGCGCATTGCGCCGTCCGGCTGGCCTCACGCCTGCATTCGGCGGCAAGGGTGTTCCGCCCCATATCGAAAGGAGAACGAGACCATGAACATCCCCCGCCTCCGGGAGTCGCTTCCCCCGATCGACTATGCCTATCTGGAAGAGACGATGCTGCAGTTGCTCGCCATCCCCAGCCCGGTGGGGCTGACCGATGCCGTGGTGCGCTACACCGCAGGCCGGTTCGAGGCGCTCGGCATCCCCTACGAGATCACCCGTCGTGGCGCGATCCGCGCCACGCTCAAGGGGCAGGCCGCGCAGCCGGCGCGCGCAGTGGTGGCCCACCTCGACACCCTGGGGGCGATGGTCAAGTCGCTCAAGCCCAACGGACGGCTCGAGATCGTGCCCATTGGACACTGGTCGGCGCGTTTCGCCGAGGGCGGGCGGCTCACCATCTTCACCGATCACGGCCAGGTGCGTGGCACCTGTCTGCCCCTGAAGACCTCGGGCCACGCCTTCGGCGGCGAGATCGACACCCAGCCGGTGGGCTGGGAGTACGTCGAGGTGCGGGTGGATCTGCCGGTGGAGGACCGTGCCGCGCTGTCCGCGGCGGGGATCGAGGTGGGGGACTGGATCGCCTTTGACCCCCAGCCCGAGATCCAGCCCGACGGTTACATCAACTCGCGCTACCTTGACGACAAGGCTGCGGTGGCGGCGCTGCTTACCGCCTGCAAGGCCGTACGCGATCACGGGCTGGTGCTGCCGGTGGACGTGCATCCGCTATTGACCATCACCGAGGAGATCGGCTCGGGTGCGTCGGCCGCGCTGCACGGCGAGATCGCCGAGATGGTGAGCCTGGACATCTCGATCGCAGCCCCCGGGCAGAACACCTCCGAGCACGCGGCGACGGTCTGCATGCAGGACATGTCGGGGCCTTTCGACTACCACCTCACGCACAAGCTGATCGCGCTTGCGAAGGAGCACGGCATCCCGCATCGGCGCGACATCTTCCGCTACTACCGCTCGGATTCCGCGGCTGCGGTGGAGGCCGGCAATGACATCCGTACCGCGCTGATCGGCTTCGGTGCCGACGCCTCGCACGCGCAGGAGCGCACCCATCGTGATGCGCTCGAAGCACTCACGCGGCTGGTGGTTGCCTACGTAGCGAGCGAGCCGGTGGCCCGGCGCGACTGCCGCTCCATGGGCTCGCTCGACGGCTTTACCGAGCAGATCTGCCCTTGCGACATGTCGGTGCCCAGTACGCAACTGCCAGAGCCCGAGTCCTTCCTCTCAGCGCTCGAGAAGGTGGAACCCTCGCCGGACTCGCCAGATCGCGGCTGAGTGTGTGGGTCTCGTTGGCCGGGGGCGCATCTGACGTGATGTCCGTACGCACGACTGCGCCGGGAGGCTGGGTTCGCGCAGGGCTCGGCACCGCCTTCGGCACGCGCCTTGGTAGCGCGATGTTGCAGTGCAAACGGGGGCTTATCTGTTGTATCTTATAGAGGACTTTTGTCCCCCCGGCATTGACGTGCCCGCTCCCCAGGTCACATGCTCTGCCGGTGATGCGCTGCCGCCGAGGTGGTGCTTGTCGATACCTAGCCAGAGAGCCAGAAACATGACTGAACGAGTGAAGTGCCAGCGCCTCGAAGTGGCGGCCAACCTGAAGCGTTTCATTGAAGAAGAAGCCCTGCCGGGCAGCGGCGTGGAGGTCGCCGCGTTCTGGTCGGGTTTCGATGCGCTGGTACATGATCTCGCGCCGAAGAACGCAGCGCTGCTCGTGGAGCGCGACCGCATCCAGTCCGAGGTTGACGCCTGGCACGGCGCCAACCCTGGTCCGATCCAGGACATGGCCGCCTACAAGGCCTTCCTGCAATCCATCGGCTATCTGCTGCCGGTGCCTGCCGGCGCCAAGGTGAGTACCGCGAACGTGGACGACGAACTCGCCGTCCAGGCGGGGCCGCAACTGGTGGTGCCGGTGATGAACGCCCGTTACGCCCTCAACGCCGCCAATGCGCGCTGGGGTTCGCTCTACGACGCGCTCTACGGCACCGACGCCATTCCGCAGCAGGGTGGCGCCGAGCTGACCAAGGGCTACAACCCGGTGCGCGGCGAGAAGGTCATCGCCTTCGGTCGCAAGGTGCTCGACCAGGCAGCACCGCTCGCGGGCGCCTCGCATGCGGATGCGACCGCGTACGCGGTTTCCGGCGGTAAGCTGGTGGTCACGCTCAAGGGTGGTGCCACCGCCGGCCTGCAGCAGCCCGGGCAGTTCGTCGGCTTCCAGGGGGACGCCGCAGAACCCCGTGCGGTGCTGCTGAAGAACAATGGCCTGCATATCGAGGTGCAGATCGACCGGAATGGCGCGATCGGCAAGAGCGACGCCGCGGGCGTGAACGATCTGCTGATGGAAGCCGCGCTGTCGACCATCATGGATTGCGAGGACTCGGTCGCTGCGGTGGACGCAGACGACAAGGTGGTGGTGTACCGCAACTGGCTCGGCCTGATGACCGGCTCGCTGGAAGACACCTTCGAAAAAGCTGGCAAGCCGATGACGCGCCGACTCAACGCGGACCGTGAATACACCGGTGCCGACGGCCAGGCGGTCAGGCTGCATGGGCGCGCGCTGCTCTTCGTGCGCAACGTCGGCCATCTGATGACCAACCCCGCCATCCTGTGGGGCGAGGGCAAGGAAATCCCCGAAGGCATCCTGGATGCGGTGGTGACTACGCTGATCTCGAAGCGTGATCTCGAGCGCAAGGGCAATTCCCGCAAGGGCAGCATCTACATCGTCAAGCCCAAGATGCACGGCCCGGCCGAGGTCGGTTTCGCCGACGAACTGTTTACCCGTGTGGAGCAACTGCTAGGGCTGCCGGCCAACACCGTCAAGCTCGGCATCATGGACGAGGAGCGCCGCACCAGCGTGAACCTGCGCGCCTGCATCGCCGCCGCACCGGCGCGCGTGGCCTTCATCAACACCGGTTTCCTCGACCGCACCGGCGACGAGATGCACACCTCGATGGAGGCGGGCCCGGTGATGCGCAAGGGCGACATCAAGAACAGCAAGTGGATCGCCGCCTATGAGCGCCGCAACGTGCTGATCGGTCTGGCCGCCGGCCTGCGCGGCCGCGCCCAGATCGGCAAGGGCATGTGGGCCATGCCCGACCTGATGGCTGCAATGCTCGAGCAAAAGATCGGCCATCCCAAGTCCGGTGCCAACACCGCCTGGGTGCCGTCGCCGACCGCCGCCACCCTGCACGCGCTGCATTACCATCAGGTGAATGTGTCGGCGGTGCAGCAGGAGATCGAGAAGCTCGATCTGGACAAGGAGGCCGAGGCCCTGCTCGACGATCTGCTTACCATCCCGGTGGTGGCGAAAGCCGAGTGGAGCGCCGAAGAGCGCCAGCAGGAGCTCGACAACAACTGCCAGGGCATCCTCGGCTACGTGGTGCGTTGGGTGGAGCAGGGCGTGGGGTGCTCCAAGGTCCCGGACATCAACGACATCGGCCTGATGGAAGACCGCGCCACCCTGCGCATCTCCAGCCAGCACATCGCCAACTGGCTGCGCCATGGCGTGGTGCCAGCCGAACAGGTCGAGGCGACGCTGCAGCGCATGGCCGCGGTGGTCGATGGCCAGAACGCGGGGGATCCGCTCTATCGTCCGATGGCGCCGAACTTCGACGCCTCGGTGGCCTACCAGGCCGCGCGTGCGCTGATCTTCGAGGGCTGCGCCCAGCCCAGCGGCTACACCGAGCCGCTGCTGCACCGCTACCGCCAGCAGTTCAAGGCGAAGATCGGCGCCTGACCGCTTCGCAGACCCGAATCAAAAAGGCCGTGCCCGCAAGCTTTCGCGGGCACGGCCTTTCTTCGTTTTGTGGAGCGCACGCACCCGCAGCGGATCGCTCGCGGGTGCGCGTCAGCGTCTTACCAGAGCTGCCACCACGGCCGGTCGTCTTCCGGTCCGCCGCGGAAATACACGCTGTCGGGGAAGTTGGCGTGCATCACCCGGTCGGCGTCGTCGCGCAGCTGGGGCATGCCCATGACGTCGTAGCTCTTCACGAGCAGGAACAGCGCTTCCTCGATCGCAGGCGCGTCGGGGAAGTTGGCGACCGCCGTCTGTGCGCGGTTGACCGCCGCCACGTAGGCGCCGCGGTTGTAGTAGTAACGCGCCACATGAACCTCATGCTTGGCGAGCGAGTTCACCAGATACTGCATGCGCGCCCGGGAATCGTCCGCATAGCGGCTCTCGGGGAAGCGCTCCACCAGTTCGCGGAAGCTGTCGAAAGCCTCGCGCGCACCCTTGGGGTCGCGCTCGGAGAGGTCCTGGCGCGAGAGATTTGCGAGCAGGCCGAGGTCTTCGTTGAAGTTGACCAGGCCCTTGAGGTAATAGGCGTAATCGACGTTCTGGTGGTTGGGGTGCAGCTTGATGAAGCGGTCTGCCGCGGCCAGCGCAAGGGCCTGCTCGCCCTGCTTGTAGTAGGCGTAGGCAGATTCAAGCTGGGCCTGCTGTGCGAAGCGGCCATAGGGATAGCGCGCCTCGAGCTTTTCGAACAGCTGGATCGCCCGGTCGTAGCCGCCCTCGGACATCGAGGTCTTGGCCTCGGAGTAGAGCTTCTGGGCATTCCATCCTGCCGTCTCGTCGATCTGTTCGGGCAGCAATCCGCAGCCGCCAAGCAGCAGTGCGCCAATGAGGGCGGCTTTTGCCGTTAAACTTCCGGGGGTGAACCTGGCCATCGAAAGCACTCGCGTGAATGAACCCGAAGATTATATCCCAGCCGACGACGCGGACTCGTGCGATGCAGTGACGATTCCTGCAGCGCTCGGCGGCCTGCGCCTCGATCTGGCGCTGGCCAGGCTCTTTCCCCAGCACTCGCGGAGCCGCCTGAAGGGCTGGCTCAAGGATGGCTTCATCCGCGTCGATGGCGCCAGGCCCGATGCGCGGCGAAAGGTTTGCGGTGGCGAGTCCGTAGAAGTCGATGCGCCGCCCCCACCCGAGATCGCGGCCGAGCTGCCGGAGGACATCCCGCTCGGTATCGTGTTCGAGGACGAGCATCTGCTCGTCGTCGACAAGCCCGCCGGACTGGTCGTGCATCCGGGCAGTGGCAACTGGAGCGGAACGCTGCTCAATGCGCTGCTTCACCATGACCCTGCGCTGGCCGCCGTGCCGCGCGCCGGCATCGTGCACCGGCTGGACAAGGACACCACGGGTCTGATGGTGGTTGCGAAGACGCTCGCGGCGCAGACGGAGCTGGTGCGCCAGCTGCAGGCGCGCACGGTAAGGCGCCATTACCGGGCGCTGGTGCTGGGCGACGTACGCGCTGGCGGGACGGTCGATGCGCCCATCGGCCGGCATCCGTCGCAGCGCACGCGCATGGCGGTGGTCGGCAACGGGCGGCCGGCGCTCACCCACTACCTGGTCACGGCACGATACGCACGCACGACCCTGGTGGAATGCAGGCTCGAAACCGGGCGCACGCATCAGATTCGCGTGCACATGGCGCACCTCGGCCATCCGCTGGTGGGCGACCCCGCGTACGGGGCGCGCCGCTGCGGGGATCCGCGCCTGGATGACTTCGGCCGTCAGGCCTTGCACGCGTTCCGGCTCGGGCTCGTGCATCCGCACAGTGGCGAGGCGATGCTGTGGGAGGTGCCGATGGCGGCCGACCTTGCGGCGCTGCTCGCCGCCCTGGAGCCGGAAAGGCGATGACCGTGCCCCAGGCGACGATCCTGCCTGGGCTCGTCGAGGTCTCGCCCGGGCTGATGCGGCCGGACTGGGTGCTGCCCGCCGGGGTGCAGGCATGTGTGACCACGCGGGCGGGCGGCGTCAGCCTTGCGCCGTATGCTTCGTTCAATCTCGGTGACCATGTTGGCGACGATCCGGCCGCAGTGCGCGCCAATCGGGCGCGCCTGCAGGCCGAACTGCGCGTTGCGCCGCTGTGGTTGTCGCAGGTCCATGGGGTTGTCGTGGCCGACGCCGACTGCGCGCAGGGATGCCCGGAGGCCGACGCCGTTCTGGCCCGCACCGGTCGCCGTGCGTGCGCGGTGATGACCGCCGACTGCCTGCCGGTGCTGTTCTGTGCGGACGATGCCTCGGTGGTTGCAGCGGCCCATGCGGGCTGGCGCGGGCTTGCTGCGGGCGTGCTCGAGCGCACCGTGATGGCGATGAACGTTCCGCCTGCGCGGGTACAAGCCTGGCTGGGGCCGGCGATCGGCCCGCAGGCCTTCGAAGTTGGCGATGAGGTGCGGGCGGTGTTTGTCGCGGATGACCCTGGGGCCGCATCGGCCTTTGCGCCTGGCCTGGCGGGGGGCAAATGGATGGCCGACCTGTTCGCGCTCGCACGCCGCAGGCTCGCGCGAGCAGGCATTCACGATGTCGCGGGGGGCGGCCTATGCACGGTGTCCCGCACCGATGACTTCTTCTCCTATCGCCGCGACGGGCGCACCGGGCGCTTTGCGTCGCTGATCTGGCTGGAAGACGACCGGGCGCGCTGAACCGGCCGCATTCCGCGGGTGACCGTGATGCGCCGGCCAGGCATCCGCACTGCATGAGGCGTCCGACGGCTGGCGCTATTGATCGGCGCCCGTTTCGGCTCTATCGTTGCGGACAAGGGCTTCCTGCTCGGCCTCGCGCTCGAGCCGGCGCCGGCGACGCGCCGGCGTGCCGAACAGCCACAGGAACAAGGCCAGCGGTGCGAGGCCCCAGAACACGAAGGTAAGGACGGCTGCGACAATCGTGTCCTCTGCTGCAGCGACGAGGATCACGACGTAAAGCCAGGCGATGGGAACGAGGTACATGAGCGGATTCTAGCGCGTGCCATCGCGTGAGGGTCCGCAATCGGGTTCGGCGCGTGCGTCCGTTGCGCACGGCAGCGAAACAGGGTCAGGAGATACGTGGATGACGGATTCAACGGGCAAGCAGACACCCCCGGGCATGCAGGCGATGTACGCCGCGGGTCAGGCGATGGCGCAGGGCTTCTTCGAGGCGCTCGCACGCCAGCATGCAGCGATGCAGGATTCCTCCGGTCTCGCGGCGCAGAAGCTGCCGCTGCCCGAGGCCGAGGCGCTCGGGGCGATGCAGAAGGCGTTTGCGGAGAAGCACGCCGCGTTGTGGTCCGCGATGCTCGCGCGCAAGGGCGGCGAGGCGGGTGAGCCGGTTGTGCAGGCCGAGCCCGGCGACAAGCGCTTCAATGCCCCGGAATGGTCCGAGAGCCCGGTGTTCGACTACGTTCGCCAAGCCTACCTGCTCAATGCCGGATACCTGCGGCAGATGGCCGAGGCCATGCCGATCGCCGACGGCCGCGCCAAGGCGCGCATCCAGTTCCTGACGCGGCAGTACATCGACGCGCTGGCACCGAGCAACTTCGCCGCCACCAACCCCGAGTTCATCAAGACCGCGGTCGAGACCAAGGGCGAGAGCATCTCCCGGGGCATCCAGAATCTGCTGGGCGACCTCGAGAAGGGGCGCATCTCGATGACTGACGATTCAGCCTTCGAGATCGGCCGCAACCTCGCTTTGTCGCCGGGCTCGGTGGTGTTCGAGAACGAGTTGATGCAGCTCATCCAGTACGCGCCGCTCACCGAAAAGGTGGCGCAGGTGCCCCTGCTGATCGTGCCGCCCTGCATCAACAAGTTCTACATCATGGACCTGCAGCCCGAGAACTCGCTGGTGCGATTTGCCGTCGAGCAGGGCAACACGGTGTTCCTGGTGTCGTGGCGCAACCCGCGTCCGGACAGTGGTGGGCACTTCACCTGGGACGACTATCTCGAGCAGGGGCCGTTGGCCGCGCTCGAGGTCGTGCGCTCGATCACCCGCAACAAGAAGCCCAACGTGCTCGGCTTTTGCGTGGGTGGCACCATCCTGACTTCGGCGCTGGCGGTCGCGCGTGCGCGCGGTGAGGATCCGGTTTCCAGCCTGACCTTGATGACCACGTTGCTCGACTTCGCCGACCCGGGCGAACTCGGCTGCCTGGTCGACGAGGCCGGGGTGGCTGCGCGCGAAGCCGCAATCGGCAAGGGCGGCGTGCTCGAGGGGCAGGAACTGGCCAACGTGTTCTCCTTCCTGCGCGCCAACGACCTGGTGTGGCAGTACGTGGTGGGCAACTACCTGAAGGGCAACAAGCCGGCCGCCTTCGACCTGCTGTACTGGAACTCCGATTCGACCAACCTGCCGGGGCCCTTCCTCACCTGGTATCTGCGCAACATGTATCTCGAGAACAACCTGCGCGTGCCGGGCAAGCTCAGGATGCTCGGGCAGAAGATCGATCTCGGCAAAGTGAACATGCCGGCCTATCTGCTGGCGGCGCGCGAGGACCACATCGTGCCGTGGAAGAGTGCATACCTGGCGCGCAACCTGCTGGGGGGCGATACGACCTTCGTGCTGGGCGCGAGCGGCCATATCGCCGGCGCGATCAACCCCGCCTCGAAGAACCGGCGCAGCTACTGGGTCTCGGGAGCGCATCCGGCCGATCCCGACGAGTGGTTCGAAGGCGCCGAGGAACACAAGGGCAGCTGGTGGCTGCATTGGGCCGAGTGGCTGCGCGCGTACGGCGGCAAGCAGGTGGCGGCGCGCGGTCGCCTCGGTAGCACGAAATACGAACCGATCGAACCGGCTCCCGGCCGCTACGTCAAGGAGCGTGCCTGAGGGCCATTACCGGTTCGGCGACGGCAGCGGATCGGACGGTCGCTGCCGGAGCATCGATCCCCGTCCAGCAGAAGAGAACCCGTTCAGGGAGAGGAGAAGACTATGGCAAGAGTTGCACTGGTAACCGGTGGCATGGGTGGTCTCGGTGAAGCGATCTGCATCAAGCTTGCTGCGCTTGGCTATAAGGTCGTCACTACGCACTCTCCGGGCAACAGCAAGGCCCAGGAGTGGCTGCAGGCCATGAACAACATGGGATATGGCTTCAAGGCGTACCCGTGCGACGTGTCGGACTTCGATTCCTGCAAGGCCTGCGTGGAGCAGGTGAGCAAGGAAGTCGGGCCGGTCGACGTTCTGGTCAACAACGCGGGGATCACCCGTGACATGACGTTCAAGAAGATGACCAAGGCCGATTGGGATGCGGTCATCGAGACCAACCTCGATTCGGTGTTCAACATGACCAAGCAGGTCATGGACGGGATGCTCGAGCGCAAGTGGGGCCGCGTGATCAACGTGTCCTCGGTGAACGGTCAGAAGGGCGCCTTCGGGCAGACCAACTATTCCGCTGCCAAGGCCGGCATGCACGGCTTCACCAAGGCGCTGGCGCTGGAGGTGGCGCGCAACGGCGTGACCGTCAACACGATCTCGCCGGGTTACATCGGCACCAAGATGGTGATGGCGATCCCGCAGGAGATCCTCGATTCCAAGATCCTGCCGCAGATCCCGGTGTCCCGTCTGGGCAAGCCGGAAGAGATCGCCGGCCTGGTTGCCTACCTGGCGTCGGACGAGGCCGCTTTCGTGACCGGAGCCAACATCTCGATCAACGGCGGTCAGCACATGTTCTGATTCCTCTCCGGCCGAAAGGCTGCGAGGACCGCGACGGGCGCACTCCGCGAGGGGTGCGCCCGTTTTCCTGTGCGTGCAGAACCATTCGCAGGGGTATTGCGTTGCAGCAAAGCCGCTCAACAGTCGATATAATGCCTCGGCGAGGCGGCTGATGCGCTGCCGCAACTCATGCCGGAATCCGGGTCGTGTCTTGTGTACCGGCGGGTTCTCGGTTTCGACAACTGCTCCACAAGGATTCCAAGATGTCCCAGAAAATCGCTCTCGTCACCGGCGCCATGGGCGGTCTCGGCACGGCGATCTGCCAGTCGCTCGCGAAGGACGGCTACAAGGTCGTTGCCAACTGTCTGCCCAACTTCGAGCCGAAAGGCGCCTGGCTGTCCGGCCAGCGCGAACTGGGTTTCGAGTTCGTCGCGGCAGAAGGTGACGTCTCCGATTATGAGTCGTGCAAGGCCATGGTCGAGAAGATCGAGGCAGAGGTCGGCCCGATCGACGTGCTGGTGAATAACGCCGGCATCACCCGCGACAAGTTCTTCCCGAAGATGGAGAAGGGACAGTGGGACGCGGTCATCAGCACCAACCTGAACAGCCTGTTCAACGTCACCCACCACATCTCCGCCAAGATGGCCGAGCGTGGCTGGGGCCGCATCATCAACATCTCCTCGGTCAACGGCGTCAAGGGCCAGGCCGGCCAGACCAACTACTCGGCCGCCAAGGCCGGCGTGCTCGGCTTCACCAAGGCGCTCGCCGCCGAGCTGGCCAACAAAGGGGTCACGGTCAACGCCGTCGCGCCGGGCTACATCGGCACCGAGATGGTCATGGCCATCCGTGAGGACATCCGCCAGGGCATCGTCGACACCGTGCCGATGAAGCGCCTCGGCCGTCCGGACGAGATCGGCGACCTGTGCGCCTACCTCGCTTCCGACAAGGCAGCCTACATCACCGGCGCCACCATCAACATCAACGGTGGCCTGCACATGTGCTGATGTACCCGCGCATGTGAACAATGCCGCGAAACCCCGTCCGCTGGCGGGGTTTCGCGGTTTTTCGCATTGTGTAGCACGATATAATCCGACGGCAAAGCAAGCGGATGCGGAGCCGCCGAGGAGACCCAGAAATGCCGGAACAGCAGCGCCTGATCAAGAAGTATCCCAACCGCCGCCTGTACGACACGCGGACGAGTTCCTACATCACCCTCAACGACGTGAAGGATCTCGTGCTGGGACACGAGCAGTTCCAGGTCGTCGATGCGAAGACCGGCGAGGACCTCACGCGCAGCATCCTGCTGCAGATCATCCTAGAGGAGGAGGCGGGTGGCGCGCCGATGTTCACCAGCGATCTGCTCGCGCACATGATCCGCTTCTACGGCAACGCGATGCAGGGCATGATGGGCAAGTATCTCGAGAACAACATCAAGGCCTTCACCGACATGCAGGGCAAGTTGCAGGATCAGGCCCGCGCGATCTACGGTGAGAACAGCCCGGTCGGCCAGGATCTGTGGGCGCAGTTTCTCAACTTCCAGGGGCCCGCGCTGCAGAGCATGATGGGCGCCTACGTGGATCAGTCCAAGAAGATGTTCGAGCAGATGCAGGGCCAGCTCGAAAGCCAGACCCGCAACATGTTCAGCGGTTTCCAGTTTCCAGGTTATCAGCCGTCCGAAGACGACGCCCAGGGCGCCGGACGCAAGGACCCGAACCAGAAATGAGCGCCTTGCCGGGGTGCCGCATTGCGGCGCCTTCCGGTGCAGGTGCCCCGACCCGACAGGCTTCCCACGCATGACCACCTTCAAGACCCCGGACCTGCCGCGCGTCGGCTTCGTTTCCCTCGGCTGCCCCAAGGCCACCGTCGACTCCGAGCACATCCTCACCCGCCTGCGCGCAGAGGGCTACAGCATTTCGGGCAGCTATGACGATGCCGACCTGGTGGTGGTCAACACCTGTGGCTTCATCGATGCCGCGGTCGAGGAGTCGCTCGACGCGATCGGCGAGGCGCTTGCCGAGAACGGCAAGGTCATCGTCACCGGCTGCCTCGGTGCCAAGGACGACGTGATCCTCGCCGCGCACCCGCAGGTGCTCGCGGTCACCGGCCCGCACGCCACCGAAGAGGTGATGCACGCGGTGCACAGGCATCTGCCCAAGCCGCACGACCCCTTCACCGACCTCGTGCCGCCACAGGGCATCCGCCTGACGCCGCAGCACTACGCCTATCTCAAGATCTCCGAGGGCTGCAACCACCGCTGTACCTTCTGCATCATCCCGTCGATGCGCGGCGACCTTGTCAGCCGTCCGATCCACGAGGTCATGCGCGAGGCCGAGGCGCTCGCCGATGCGGGCGTCAAGGAGTTGCTGGTGATTTCGCAGGACACCTCGGCCTACGGCGTGGACGTCAAATACCGCACCGGCTTCTGGGGCGGGCGTCCGATCAAAACACGCCTGCTTGATCTTGCCAGGGCGCTCGGCGAGCTTGGCATCTGGATCCGCATGCACTACGTGTATCCGTACCCGAGCGTCGACGACCTGATCCCGCTCATGGCCGAGGGCAAGATCCTCCCGTACCTGGACGTGCCCTTCCAGCACGCCAGCCCGCGCGTCCTCAAGGCCATGAAGCGCCCGGCCAACGCCGAGAACGTGCTCGAGCGCGTGCGCAAGTGGCGCAGCATCTGCCCCGAGCTCACCATCCGCTCGACCTTCATCACCGGCTTCCCCGGCGAGACCGAGGAAGACTTCGAGATGCTGCTCAACTTCCTCGAGGAAGCCCAGCTCGACCGAGTAGGGGCCTTCGCATACTCGCCGGTCGAGGGTGCGGCGGCCAACGATCTGCCTGGTGCGGTGCCGGACGAGGTGCGCGAGGAGCGCCGTGCGCAGCTGATGGACTTCCAGGAAGACATCTCCACCCAGCGCCTCGAGGCCAAGATCGACCGCGAGATGACCGTGCTGGTGGACGAGGTCGATGAGGAAGGCGCACTGGCGCGCTCATCAGGCGATGCGCCCGAGATCGACGGCTTGGTCATCATCCCCGATGCCGAGGGCCTCGCCCCCGGCGACTTCGTGCGCGTGCGCATCACCGACTGCGACGTGCACGACCTCTACGCCGAACGGCTGGACTGAACCCGATGAGCCCGGCGCGCATGCGGAGCCTCCTCCCATGACCGGCGCGGGTGCTCTGGGTGCGCTCCGCATGGGGGTGCCCGATGCAACGGGCGGGCCGGTGATCGGTCTCGCCCTCGGCAGCGGCGCGGCACGCGGCTGGGCGCACCTGGGGGTGCTGCAGGAGCTTGCGCGCGAAGGCATACAGCCGCAGATCATCACCGGTTGCTCGATTGGCGCCTTCGTTGGCGCGGCAGCGGCCTCGGGCGATCTCGACCGGCTCGTGCGCTGGGCCGAGGCACTCAAATGGCAGGACGTGGTCTCGCTGCTCGACGTCTCCCTGCGTGGCGGCCTGATCAAGGGGCAGAAGCTGATCGACTTCTTCGAGCGCAACTTCGTCGATCGCGACTTCTCTGAACTGGATGCCCGCTTTGCCTGTGTCGCCACCGAGTTGTCCTCGGGCCGTGAGATCTGGCTGCACGATGGCAGTGTGGCCGCTGCGGTGCGGGCATCGATTGCACTGCCCGGGCTGATGACGCCGGTGCGCCATCAGGGGCGTCTGCTGATCGACGGAGGGTTGGTCAATCCGGTGCCGGTGTCGCTGTGCCGCGCCATGGGGGCAGACGTGGTGATTGCCGTCGATCTCGGCTCGGACATGGTCGGGCGCGCATTCCGCCGTGCTGCGGTGGAGCCTGCGCCAGAAGAGGAGACCGAAGCCGGCTGGACCGAGCGGCTGCTGGCGCGCTTTGGCATGACGGGCGATGACCCGGCGACCGCGACGGGGGCCAGGCAGGGACGCCAGGGTGATATGGGCTGGAGCCAGCGCCTGTTTGCCAGCATGGGCCTGAGTGCCGATGGCGCTGCCGCGGGTGCGGCAGCCGACGCGGACAACCTGCCTTCGCTGGTCTCGGTGATCAGTTCGAGCATCAACATCATGCAGGTGCGCATTGCGCGCAGCCGCCTCGCGGGCGAGCCGGCGGACGTGCTGATCTCGCCCCGCGTCGGGCAACTCGGGCTGATGGACTATCACCGCGCAGACGAAGCCATCGCGGAAGGTGTTGCAGCGGTGGGGCGTGCGCGCCCCTTGCTGCGCGAACTACTGGGCACCGGTGAGGACGCCGACTCGGTCCAGCAGGCGGGGCAGGGAAGTCAATGAGGCCGGATCCGTCTGCGTTGCGCGCGCGGTTGCGCGCCATCGTTGGCCCGGCCAATGTGCTGGACTCGGCACAAGATATGGCGGCCCATCTGAGCGACTGGCGGGGGCGCTATCACGGCGAGGCACTGGCCGTGGTTCGTCCGGGTGACACGGCCGAGGTGTCCGCGGTGGTCGCTGCCTGTGCGGCTGCAGGTGTGGCCATGGTGCCGCAGGGCGGCAACACCAGCCTGTGCGGCGGTGCAACTCCCCTGGGCGACGGCCGTGCGGTGGTGGTGAGTCTGACGCGCATGAAGCGCATTCGCGCGCTCGACGCAGAGAACGACACCCTGACGGTCGAAGCCGGCTGCACGCTGGCCCAGGTGCAGGCAGCCGCCGCAGCGGCAGATCGGCTCTTTCCACTTGCACTCGCCTCCGAGGGCAGTTGCATGATCGGCGGAAATCTCTCGACCAATGCCGGAGGCGTCCAGGTCCTGCGTTACGGCAACACGCGCGATCTGGTACTCGGCCTGGAGGTCGTGCTTGCCGACGGGCGGGTCTGGGACGGACTGCGCGGCCTGCGCAAGGACAACACCGGCTACGATCTCAAGCAGCTCTTCATCGGCGCCGAAGGGACCCTGGGCATCATCACCGCAGCCGTGCTCAAGCTGTTTCCGGCCATTCGCTCACGCGCCACGGCCTGGGCTGCAGTACCCGACCCTCAGGCGGCAGTGCGCCTGCTGGGGCGGCTGCGGGCTGAATGCGGCGACCGTGTGAGCGCGTTCGAGATCGTTGGCCGTGCGGCGCTCGATCTCGTGTTGCGCCACATTCCCGGGGCTCGCGATCCGCTCGCGGATGCTGCGCCCTGGGCGGTGCTGGTGGAGCTCGGCGATCCTGGGCTCGGTGCGCCGCTGGCGGAGCAACTCGAAGAGGCGCTCGCCACGGCTGCTGACCTGGGCTTGGTGACCGACGCGGCGATCGCGGCCAGCGGGTCGCAGGCGCAGGCATTGTGGGCGCTGCGCGAGAACATCTCCGAGGCGCAGCGCATAGAGGGTGTCAGCATCAAGCACGACGTCTCGGTGCCGGTGAGCCGCATTCCCGAGTTCCTGGAGTGCGCAGGCGCTGCGCTGCGCCAGCGTTGGCCCGATGTGCGCATCGTGGCGTTCGGGCACATCGGCGATGGCAACCTGCACTACAACCTTTCTAAGCCCGAGGCTGGTGACAACGCCAGCTTCATCGCCAGCACCCCCGAGGTCAATCGCGTGGTGCACGATCTGGTGCATACACTTGGCGGCTCGATCTCGGCCGAACATGGCCTTGGCCAGCTCAAGCGCGAGGAAATTGCGCGCTACAAATCTCCACTGGAGCTTGAGCTCATGCGCAGCATCAAGCAGGCGCTCGACCCGCGTGCGCTGATGAATCCGGGCAAGGTCCTGCCGCCCGCTTGCGCGGACCCGGACGAGGGCTTGAAGGGGATTCCGGACAACACCATTACAGGGCCCTGACGCCCGGGAGCAAGCACGATGCGCAAGATCATGGTGGCCAATCCGAAGGGGGGCAGTGGGAAGTCGACGCTGGCGGTGCATCTGGCAAGCTGGTTTGCCAGGAACGACGAGGTCGTCTGCCTGGGCGATCTCGATCGACAGCAGTCCACTCGGTACTGGCTGAGTGAACGCCCGCAGCACCTCGCTCCCATACGCCATTGGGATGTGTCCGGCGATGAGTTGCCGGCAGCACCCAAGGAGTGCACGGTCGCGGTGCTGGACAGCCCCGCAGGACTGCACGGAAAACGCCTTAAGGCCTTGCTGAACGAGATGGACAAGGTGGTCGTGCCGGTTTCTCCGTCGCGCTTCGACATGATGGCCAGCCGCGAATTCTTCGAGGAGCTCTCTGGCACGAAGGCCGTACGCAAGGACAAGGTCGATATCGGGATCATCGGCATGCGGGTCGATCCACGAACCAACGCATCGAAGCAGCTGGTGGAGTTTCTGCAGCAGTTCGACCTGCCGCTGGTAACCTGCATCCGTCAGGCGCAGCGCTATGTTCACGCGGTCGAGTCCGGGGTGACGCTTTTCGATGCGAGCAACATCGATCCGGTCGATCGGCTGCAGTGGAAGCCGCTGCTGGACTGGCTGGTGAAGCGGCGTTGATGGTGGGCGAAAATGAAAGAACCCACCGCGAAGGGTGGGTTCTTTCATTCGTGTGCTAGTTTCACCATCCGCTTGTACGGGAGGTAACACACCGAATTTTTGGGGCGACATACCGGTTTCGAACCGGTGACCTTTGGAGCCACAATCCAACGCTCTACCAACTGAGCTAATGCCGCCACTACCAGATTCCGGTCAAGCCGAAACCCTGAAAACCGTCCTGGCCTGCCCGGCAGGGATCGAACCTGCAACCCCCGGCTTAGAAGGCCGGTGCTCTATCCAATTGAGCTACGGGCAGATTCCCGCGGGCATTCGAGGTGTGAGCTGGTCGGGGTGGAGGGATTCGAACCCCCGACATCTTGCTCCCAAAGCAAGCGCGCTACCGGACTGCGCTACACCCCGAGAGCCGCGAACTATACAGACTCCACATCGATGCGTCAAACGGATTCTGCGCGTTTTTTACGCATGCACGGCGCGATGCCATTCGCGTACGGCATGCAGCAGGTTGAGCAGCAGCCAGCCGAATTCGATCACCACCAGGATGCCTGCAAGCGGGGTCAATACGGGTACGAACACGGCGAGGAAGAGGGCGCCCAGCGCAAACTTGTGCACCACGATCTGGCCCCGGATCAGGTTGTCGGGGAGCAGCTTCTTCATGTTCGGGGCGCGGACCCGCGCCTGGGTGAGGTGAAGCCAGGTAAGGAAGGGAACGATCTTGTACAGCATGGCGGTGATCGCCCCGGCGAAGGTACCGTGAAGGACGAGCACGCCGGCGAGCACCGGCCATTGTTGCGCATCGTGGAACAGGGATAGCAGCAGCGCCACGAGGCTGCCGATCAGCGCGAACATCGACAGCCGGAAGGCACGGAAGGGCGCGTCGGGCGTGCTGCGGCGCGTGTTGCGCTGCAGCCTGAGTGTCTGAAAGGCGAATCCACCCGCGAGCACGAGCAGCAGGCTGCCGAGTACCGTCACGGTGAGGTCGAGGTCTGCGAGCAGGCCAGCCGACCACAGTGAGAGCACGGCGAGCGTGAGCGGCGCCCAGAGCCGGGTGAAGCGTGCAGGGTAGGCGGGCGTGATCTGGAACATCGGCACCACGACCCAGCTCGTGGCGGCGAGCAGCAGCCCTCCCCAGCCCAGCCAGGCCCATACCGCATGCAGGTCGACCAGCGTGGGCAGCGGGAAGGGCACGGGCAGACCGCGTACGAGCGCAAACGCGAGCACCACGCCGAGCACCGTGGTCAGGGTCAGCGCGACGAGGGCGAGGCGCAGGTCGCGCGGAGTCCGACTGGCTCCGTGCGCAGGTGCAGCGCGCAGAAGCGCCAGCAGGCTCGCGGCTAGGAACGTGACCAGCCCGCCCGCGAGCAGCACGCCACCCGCGATGATGGCGTTGGGTGAGCCCGCGCCCAGACCGTAGGCCAAGCTTGCCGCACCGGCGCCGACTAGTGCGTGCGTGACGGTGGCGACCGGAAGCGGGGCAGGAAAACTCGCACCCACGGCCACGGGCAGGATCTGCAGCAGCGCGCCGAGCATTACCTGGAGCATGAAGCCGGCGGCGAAGAGGTGAACGGCGGCCAGGGCGCCGGGCGTCCAGCGCGAAACGAGGAGGTCCGCATCCGCGAGCAGCAGGAAGCCCGCCGCAATGCCGAAAAGCGGCGCAGTCAGGAAGAAACGCAGCGGAGCGGAGAGCGGAGGCGTGTCCTCGTACGCGAGCCCGGGATTCGCACTGCTCATGGGCGAGAGATCAGGATCTCGACACAGCCGTCTTCGCGGAAACGCTCGTCATGCAGATAACCGTCACGGTCGAGTACGCGCAGGAGCGGATGTGGCATGCGGTCCAGAAGGAGGGTGAAGCTGTCGCCGCCCTGCAGGGCCATGATGGCTTCCATTGCGCGTTCAAACGGTTCGGGCGGCTCCAGGCCGCGGGCATCTACAGTCCGGGGATTCATGCGGCGTACTCGTGGGTGATTCGTTGCCCAAGCGTTTCGACGAGCGCCTCGCGCTGGTCGCCGAGGCGCATGTCGCACATCGGGTAAAGGATGTTCTCTTCCTTCATGTTGTGCTGCTGCATCATGATCAGCAGGGTCTCGGCCTCGCCGGCAAACTCTTCCGCGTCGCGGCTGCGCAGGGCGGCACGCAGTTGTGCGAACGAGTTGCGCATTTCGGCATGCTCGCCGCGCATCACCTGGGTCGGGCCCTGCGTCATGCCCGTGGCCGCCTCGAAGCGCGGGAAGAGTTCCTCCTCTTCGGCGCGGAAATGCGCTTCAACCCCTTCGGCGAACGCTTCGAAGGCCTCGGTCGCACCTTCCCAGTCCTTCTTGTTGACGAGGGTTTCGGCCCGGGCAAAGTCGTGGTCGCAACTGCGGTGATCGTGCGTCATCAGTTCTGCGATCGAAGTCATTTTTTGCTCCAGCGGTGAGTCCCGTGAATATTCCGGATCGCGTGCGCGAAGGCATTGATGCGAGTCAAGTCGACTCCGACGACGACCCCGTCGGCATCGATTCTTGCGCCCTGTGCGGGCTCGCCGCGGCGGCGCGGCGCAGGCAGAATGCGGCCTTTCTCCGCCACGGAGTTTCCCAGGATGCAGTCGAGTGCCGTGCCGAGCGCGTGGGGGCGGATCTTTCTGCCCTTTGCGCTGGGCTATTACCTGTCCTACTTGCTGCGTACGGTCAATGCGGTGATCTCTCCCGCCCTGACCGCCGATCTCGGCCTCACCGCGGCAAGCCTCGGGTTGCTGACCAGCACCTACTTCCTCGCCTTTGGCCTGGCGCAGATTCCAGTGGGCATTGCGCTCGACCGCTTTGGCCCGCGTCGGGTCGAGGCCACGCTGCTGCTCGTCACGGCGCTCGGCGCAGCCCTGTTTGCGCTCGGGGACGGCCTGCACACGCTGGGCGTGGCGCGGGCCCTCATCGGGCTGGGCGTGTCCGCATGCCTGATGGCGGCGCTCAAGGGATTTGCGCTGTGGTACCCGCGCGAGCGGCAGAGCTCGATGACCGGTTACATCATGGCGGCGGGGGCGCTCGGGGCACTGACGGCGAGTACGCCGCTCGAGGCCGTGCTGCCTGTGCTGGGCTGGCGCGGAGCGTTCTGGATCGTCGCCGCGGTGTCGGTGGTAGCTGCGGCGGTGTTGCTGCGCAGCCTGCCGGACGTGCCGGCCGATCGCCCGCGCGGCGGGCTGGCCGATGCGATGCGTGCGTTGGGTGGGATCTACACCTCGCCCGCATTTCTTCGCCTTGCCGCCTCGTCAGCCGCCTTCATTGGCAGCTTCATGGCCCTGCAAAGCCTGTGGGCGGTGCCGTGGATGATGCATGTGAATGGGCTCGGGCTCGCACAGGCGGCCGGCATGCTGGTGGTGCTCAACCTCGGTAGTTTCGCGGGGCAGCTGTCGATCGGCTTGCTGGGCGTGCAACTCGCGCGCCGTGGCGTCGAACCGCTCACGTTGCTGCGTTCGGGCTATGTCGCACTGATGCTCGTGCAACTCGCGATCCTGAACGCGTTCGGGCCGGTTTCGTTACTGTGGTTCCTGTTCGGTTTCTTCTCCGCGGTGAACTCGCAGAGCTATCTGGCTGCTTCGCGGGGCTTCGAGCCTGCGCTGTTCGGCCGGGTCAGTACGGCGCTGAACCTGATGGCCTTTGCGGGCGCTTTCGCACTGCAGTGGGGGCTGGGTTTCGGGCTCGATGCGCTGGGGGCGCGCGGCCACGCGATGAAGGATGCGCTGCAGCTCAGCTTTGCGGGGCTGCTCGCGCTCCAGGTCCTTGCCTATGTTCCGCTCCTGTTTCCGGGGGCGCGGCGCAGTTCCAGTGCTTGAGATGGCGCTCCGCCACGCTCACGCCGCACGCCCGCAGGCTACGCCCGAGGACCACGCCCACTGGAAGTTGTAGCCACCCAGGTGACCGGTGACGTCCATCACCTCACCGACGAAGTACAGGCCCGGTACCCCGCGTGCTTCCATCGTCCGGGACGACAGGGCATGCGTGTCCACGCCGCCCAGCGTGACCTCCGCCTTGGCGTGGCCCTGTGTGCCGGACGGGTTCAACTGCCAGTTCGCCAGCCGGTCGGCGATGGTACGCAGTTCGGTGTGTCGATACTGGTTCATGGGCTTCGTCCAGCCATGCAACTCGCACCATGCTTGGGCGAAGCGGCGCGGCAGCCGTTCCGCGAGCAGGTTCGGGAGCAGGCTGCGCGCCTGTGCATTCGACAGCAGCCATGCCTGTGCGTCGCAGCCGGGTAGCAGGTTCAGGCTCAACGGCTGGCGCTCGCCCTGCACGTAGGTCTGTGCTTGCCAGTAGCTCGACACCTGCAGGATCGCGGGACCGGACAGACCGCGATGGGTAACCAGGGCGGCTTCGCGGAACACCGGTCCGGCGCAGTGCGCTTCGACCTCCAGTGAGATGCCTGCCAGGGGCGCGAGGCGTTCGAGGGTTTCGGGCGACAGCGTGAGCGGAACCAGCGCCGGAAGCGGCGGAACGACCGGCAGCCCGAACTGCCCGGCGATGCGGTAGCCGAAGGCCGTGGCACCGATCTTGGGGACAGCCAGCCCGCCGGTGGCGATGACCAGCGAAGGCGCGTGAAAGCGACCGCGATCGGTATCTACCTGAAAGCGGGCCGGTGCGGCCTCCGGCGCATGGCCGATCTCGTGCACGGTGGCCGGCATCGCCCACTCCACGCCGCCGTCCTCACACTCGGCGCGCAGCAGGTCGATGATCTGCTGCGCAGAGTCGTCGCAGAAGAGCTGGCCCCACTCGCGCTCGTGGAAGCGGACGCCGTGGTGCTGGACCAGTTCGATGAAGTCGCCCGGGGTGTAACGGGAAAGTGCCGAGCGCACGAAATGCGGGTTACGGCTCAGATAGTTCTCCGGGCCGACACGCAGGTTGGTGAAGTTGCACCGGCCGCCCCCCGAAATCCGGATCTTTTCGGCGAGGCGCGTCGCGTGGTCGATCAGCAGTACGCGCCGACCGCGCTGCCCCGCAGTGGCGGCGCATATCATGCCCGCAGCGCCCGCGCCGAGGACGATGACGTCGAAGTGAGCGTCGCCGCCCGACGTGGCGGAGATGGATGCTTGCGTCACGGCCTTACCTGTGCGGGTGAAAGCGGCGCAGAATACGGTTTCGGGACCTTTGCCGCAATGCGGTAATTGCGGCGGACTGTGCTTGCGGCGACAGCTCGCCCATTGTAAACATGCGCCGCGCGACGGAGTATTCCATGCCTGAAACCGCGACCGACTCGAGCACCGCGCAAGCACCCCGGAGGCGGGTGGGGCGTGGTGCCTTGTGGGGCACGGGGATCCTGCTTGCGCTATCGGCGGCCGCCTACCTTGCGGTGCCGCCGGTGGCACGACACTACGCACAGCAGATGCTGGCCGAGACGCTGGGGCGCGAGGTCAGCATCGAGCGCGTGCTGATCAACCCCTTCCGGCTGACCGCCGAGGTCGGTGGCCTGCGCGTAATGGACGCCGATGGTCGCACTGAGGCGCTCGCCTTCGATGTGTTGCGCGCCAACCTCGAACTCGAGTCGGTGGTGCGCAAGGGCGTGGTGCTGCACGAGCTTGCGCTGACCCGGCCGCGGGTGAGCGTGGTGTTGGGTGAGGATGGGCGACACAGCTGGCAGGACGTCGTCGACCGCCTTGCCGCATTGGCGCGCGACAAGGCCCCTGACGAGCAGGCGGCGCCGCTGCCGTTTTCAATCGGCAACATCCGCGTTACCGATGGCCAGTTCTCGGTGGACGATCGGCCGCGCGGACTTCGGCATGAGATCAGCGAGGTCGGCCTGGGCGTGCCCTTCCTGTCCAATCTCCCGGTGCGCGTGGATGTCTTCGTGCAGCCTTCGCTCTCGGCGAAGATCAACGGCGACCCCATCCTGCTGAACGCGCGCACCAAGCCCTTCATCGAATCGCAGGAAACCATCCTCGACCTCGCGCTGCGCGGCTTCGATCTCACACCCTGGCTGGCCTATGTGCCGGTTGAACAGCGCTTCCGCCTGCCCTCGGCCTTCCTGACCACGAACCTCGAGATCTCCTTCAGCCAGCAGCCCGATGCTGCGCCGGTTCTAGCGGTGCGCGGCCCGGTGCAAGTCGACGGCCTGGTGTTGCAGGACCGGGACGGGGCGCAGGTGCTGAGCGTCGCCGAGGCCGAGCTCGAGTTCGCGGACGTGCAGCCGCTCATCGGGCGCTGGCAGTTCACCCGCTTGCGCCTTGCGCGTCCGGAACTCGACCTGGTGCGGCTCCAGGACGGCTCGCTCAACGTGCTGGGGCTGCTGCCGCCTGCCGAAACGCAGCCGGCGGCAGTCGAGCAACGCAAGCCGAAACCGCCTGCAGCAGCGGTCAGCGATGCGCCTGCTGCGCGGGAGGCCGCGGGAAGCGGGGCGGGGGCGTCGGATCCGGCGCAGTCGAAGCAGATGGGGGTGGATTTCCTGCTTGCGCTGATGCGCATCCAGGATGGCGTGATCCGCTTCGAGGACCACAGTTTGGCGGAGCCCTTCAGTACGCGCGTCGAGGCGATCAACCTCGACATGCGTGACCTCGCAACCGTCGGTGAGCTGCCTGCGGAGATCCGCCTCGATTACGTAAGTGAAGCCGGCGAAAAATTTGCCCACGAGGACGTGCTGCGTCTCGCACCCTTCGAATACAAGGGTACGCTCCAGTTCGATGCCATCCGGCTGCCGCGCTACGCGCCCTATCTTGCTGCGGCCCTGCCGGGCGGACGGATCAGCGAGGGGACGCTGAGCGGGAGCGCACACTACCGCGTGGTGCTGGATGAGCAGGGCGTGCCGGCCGTGCAGGTGGATGCGGATGCGCTGGCCCTGCGCGATTTTGCCTTGCTGCTCAAGGGGGGCGAGTCCCCTGCGGTGAAGGTGCCGGCGCTCGACCTGCGCGCGGCGACGGTCGATCTCGGCACGCAGCGGGTGAGTGTCGGTGGTGTCGAGGCCACCGGGGCGGCGGTCTCGCTGGTGCGCCTGAAGAACGGAGACGTCGACCTGCTTGCGTCCTTGCTTCCGCCTGCTGCGTCGACGAAGGGGCGCAAGACGGCGCCGGACGGACCTGAGTGGGTGGTCACGGTGGACAAGCTCGCGCTCAAGGGCGCCTCCATGCGCTTCGAGGACCGCAGCGTGGGCCGTCCGGTGGTGACCGCGGTCGATGACATCGATTTCGAGCTCGAGGGTTTCAGCACCGAGAAGGGGACGGCGCTGCAGTTCAAGCTCGACTCCCGGCTCAACAAGCGTGGGAAGGTCGCTGCGAGCGGGCCGCTCACGCTTGCGCCGCTGAAGGCGGATCTGCGGCTCGACCTGCGCACCGTCGATCTGCTGCCGCTGCAACCCTATGTGCTGGCGCAGACCAAGATCGCGATCTCGCGCGGCAACCTCAGTACCCAAGGGCGGCTGAACCTCTCCACCGGACGGCGTGGGCAACTGCTTGGCCGCTTCACCGGCGATGTCGCGGTGTCCAATTTCGCCTCCGTGGACCGGCTGAACGCCACCGATTTCGTGCGTCTTCGCACCCTGCGGGTGGGGGGCATCGATGCGCGCCTCGAGCCGTTCTCGCTCGGCGTGAAGCGTGTGCTGCTCGACGACTTCTATACCCGCCTGATCCTGGATGAGGAAGGGCGGCTGAACGTGCGTGAGATTGGTGGCACGGGTACCGGGAAGAGCATGCCCGCCACAGTGAAAGTGGCGGCTCCCGCGGCGATTCCGGTGCCTGCCGAGGGGGCGGCCCCGGTGGCTGCGAACAGTGCGGAGATCGCCGCCCCCTCGGCCCCGCCGCCGCCCATCCGTATCGACCGCGTGGAGATCAAGCGCGGCAACGTCGCCTTCAGCGACCGCTTCGTGCGCCCCAACTACGACGCCAACCTCACCGATCTTGCCGGCACCCTGGTGGGCTTCTCCACCGCACAGGACACGATCGCCAAGCTGGATCTGCAGGGCAAGGTGGACAAGACCGCGCCGCTCAGCATCACCGGCGAGCTCAACCCCTTCCGCCAGGACGCGCACCTGGACATTCTCGCCAAGGTGCAGGATTTCGAACTCACCGGGCTGTCGTCCTATTCGGGCAAGTACGTGGGCTACGGCATTGCGCGCGGCAAGCTCTCGGCTGAGCTCAATTACCGGATCGAGGAGCGCAAGCTTTCCGCGACCAACCAGATCTTCCTCGACCAACTGACCTTCGGCGACAAGGTCGATAGCCCGGATGCGGTAAATCTGCCGGTGCAACTCGCGGTGTCGCTGCTCAAGAACAGCCGCGGCGAGATCGACCTGCATCTTCCGGTGAGCGGCACGCTCGACGATCCCCAGTTCAGCATCTTCGGCTTGGTGCTGAAGATGTTCGTCAATCTTATTGGCAAGGCGATCACCTCGCCCTTCGCGCTGCTCGGCGCCGCGCTGGGCGGGGGGGAGGAACTGTCGCAGCTCACGCTGGCGCCGGGCACGGCCCGTCCGGGCGAGGCGCAGCAGGAGAAGCTGAGTACACTTGCGAAGGCCTTGATCGACCGTCCCTCGCTCAAGCTCGACATCGTCGGCCGTGCAGACCCCGCGAGCGATCTTGACGGGCTGCGACAGGTGGCACTCGACCAGGCCGTGCGCGCGCAGAAGCTCAAGGCCATGCTCGCCCGCGCCGAAGAGGCGCCCTCGCTCGAGGACATCGAAGTCAGTGGTGACGAGTATCCCGAGTTGCTGAAGAAGGCCTACAAGGCGGCCGACTTCAAGAAACCGCGCAACTTCATCGGCTTGGCCAAGGATATTCCCGTCGCAGAGATGGAAGCCCTCATGCGCGAGAACGTCAAGGCGGGCGATGCCGAACTGCGCGCGCTCGCGCAGCAGCGCGCCCAGGCTGTGCGCGAATGGCTGGTGGGCGAGGGCGGCGTGCCGGGCGAGCGTGTATTCGTGCTCGAACCGAAGGTGGAGGCGGGCGGCGAGGCCGGGCAGGTGCAGTTCTCGCTGCGTTGACGCGGAACCTGGCGCACGGACATTCTCGCGTGCGATCCAGCGCCCGCGCCCGCAATGTGGTGCCGCATCGAGCGGCTCAGAACATGCCCATCTCCAGCCGCGCCGCCTCGCTCATCATCTCGCGGCTCCACGGCGGATCCCACACCAGCGTGACCTCGGCTTCGGCCACGGCGGGAATCTGCAGCAGCTTGTCGCGCGCCTCGTCCGCAATCAGGGTGCCCATGCCGCAGCCGGGCGCGGTCAGGGTCATCGCGGCGGCGATGCGGAACTTGCCGTCCGGCAGCGGCTCGGCGGTGCACGCATACACCAGGCCCAGATTGACGATGTCGATCGGGATCTCGGGGTCGTAGCAGGTGCCGAGCTGCGCCCAGGCTGCCTGTTCGATGCTCTCGGCGGTCTGCTCGCCGTCCGCAGCGGCTGGCGGGGGGGCGGCGAGCTGCGGCTCGAGGCCGAGCGCGTCGGCGTTGCGCTCGTCGATGCGATACAGGTTGCCGCCACACATCACCGTGATCGAGCCGCCCAGGCGCTGGGTCACCAGCGCGTAGGCGCCCTCGGGGAGCGTCTCCGCCTTGCCCCAGGGCACGCTCACCGCCGCGCAGTCGCGCTGCAGCACGCGTGAATCGGTTTCGCCGTAGTGGTCGCCCATGATGTCTTGCTCCTCGAGGTCCTATTCGGTGTGTGCGGTCTCGTGCTCGCCGACGAGCGCGTTGTGCAGGGTGTGCCAGGCGAGCGTGGCGCACTTGACCCGTGCGGGGAACTCCTTGACGCCGGAGAGCACCTCCAGCTTGCCAAAGTCGCGCGCCGGGTCGGCGGCCTCGCGGCCTTCGGTGAGCAGCGCGTGCACGTCGCGGAACAGGGCCTCCACCTCCGCGACCGGCTTGCCCTTCACCGCTTCGGTCATCAGCGAGGCCGAGGCGGTGGAGATGGCGCAGCCGTGGCCGACGAAGCTCGCCTCGCGCACGACGCCGTCCGCGACCTGCAGGTACACCGTGAGCTGGTCGCCGCACAGCGGGTTGTGGCCGTCGGCGTGATGGCTGGCGGCCGGCAGCGGGCGGTAGTTCCGCGGGTTGCGGTTGTGATCGAAGATCACCTCCTGGTACAGCTCGCGCAGCGAATCCTGCATGTCGGTCATGCCGCGCTCCCTTTGCCGGGCGCGGTGCCGCCGCGCGTGCCGAACAGCGCCTGCGCCTTGTGGATGGCCGCCACCAGCGCGTCGAGGTCGGCCAGCCCGTTGTACAGGCCGAGCGAGGCGCGCGCGGTGCCGGGGATGCCGAAGCGCGTCATCAGCGGCATCGCGCAGTGGTGGCCGGCGCGGATCGCCACCCCTTCGGTGTCGAGGATGGTGCCGAGGTCGTGCGGGTGGATGCCGTCGACCAGGAAGGACAGGATGCCCGCCTTGTCCTGCGCGGTGCCGACCAGGCGCACGCCGGGGATGTCCTGCAGCGCGCGCGTGCCGTAGTCGAGCAGCGCCTGCTCGTGGGCGTGGATGCGGCCCAGGCCCACGCCCTGGACGTAGTCGATCGCCGCCGCGAGCGCGATCGCGCCGGCGATGTTGGGCGTGCCGGCCTCGAAGCGCTGCGGCGGCGGCGCGAAGGTGGTGTTGTCGAAGGCGACGGTGCGGATCATGTCGCCACCGCCCTGCCACGGCGGCATGTGGCGCAGCAGCTCGGCGCGGCCGTAGAGCGCGCCGATGCCGGTGGGGCCGTAGAGCTTGTGGCCGGAGAAGGCGTAGAAGTCGCAGCCGATCGCCTGCACATCCACCGCCTGGTGGGCGACGGCCTGGGCGCCATCGACCAGCACGACCGCGCCGACCGCGTGCGCGCGCCGCGTCATCTCGGCCACCGGATTGACCGTGCCGAGCGCGTTCGAGACATGGGTGATCGCCAGCAGCCGGGTGCGCTCGCCGAGCAGGCCCTCGAAGGCCGCCATGTCGAGCTCACCGTTGTCGAGCACCGGGATCACCTTGAGCACCGCGCCGGTCTGCTCGCACACGAGCTGCCAGGGCACGATGTTGGAGTGGTGCTCCATGGTGCTGAGCAGGATCTCGTCGCCCGCGGCCAGCCGCGGCCGGCCCCAGCTCTGCGCCACCAGGTTGATCGCCTCGGTGGTGCCGCGGGTGAACACGATCTCGTCGGCGCGCGCGGCGTTGAGGAAGCGCTGCACCGTGGCGCGCGCGCCGTCGTAGAGCTCGGTGGCGTGCTGCGACAGCCAATGCACGCCGCGGTGGATGTTGGCGTTGGACTCGCGGTAGAAGCGCGCCTCGGCCTCGATCACCGCCGCCGGCTTCTGCGTGGTGGCGCCGTTGTCGAGGTAGGCCAGGCGCCGGCCATGCACCGGCCGCGCCAGGATGGGGAAGTCGGCGGCGAGGTCCAGGATGGGCGTCTGCACGCCGGGTTCGCGCGGGGCGTTCACAGCAGTTCCTCCAGTCGGGCGCCCTCGGGCAGGCGTTCGAGCAGCGCCGCGCGGCCGAGCGCGCGCAGTGGCGCGTGGGCGATGCGCTCGAGCACCTCGGCGGCGAAGGCGTAGGTCAGCAGCTGGCGCGCGTGCACCGCATCGACGCCGCGGCTGCGCAGATAGAAGAGGGCGTCCTCGTCGAGTTGGCCGACGGTGGCGCCGTGCGCGCACTTGACGTCGTCGGCATAGATCTCGAGCTCGGGGCGGGCGTCGGCCTCGGCCAGGCGGGACAGCAGCAGGTTGTCGCAGCGCTGCATGGCGTCGGTGCGCTGGGCGTCCTGGGCGACCAGGATGCGGCCGGTGAACACGCCGCGCGCGCTGCCGTCGAGCAGGCCGCGGTAGAACTCGCGGCTGGTGCCCTGCGGGCGGGCGTGGTCGATGCGGGTGTGGTGGTCGACGTGGCGGCGGCCATCGGCGTGATAGAGGCCGTTCAACAGCGCCTCGGCGCCCTCGCCGGCGAGCCGGGTGCGGATGTCGTTGCGTGCCAGGCGCGCGCCGAAGGACAGCGAGTGCGAGGCGAACACCGCGCCGCGCGCCTGCTCGGCCTCGATCGTCGCCAGGTGGGTGGCCTCGGGGGCCTCCTGCTGCAGCTTGAGGTGCGTGATGTGGCTGTCCTGCGCGGCGAGCACGCGGGTGACGGCGGTGGTCAGCGTGCTGCCCGCGGCAGCGGCCGGGTAGTGCTCGACGATGGTCGCCTGCGCGCCGGCCTCGGCGACGACGAGGTTGCGCAGGTGCTGGTCGGCGGCGGTGGCGGTGAGGAAGACGAGGTGGATCGGTGCTTCGACCACGCTGCCGCGCGCCAGGCGGATCCAGGCGCCGTCGGCGGCCAGCGCGGCGTTGAGCGCGGCGGGGGCCTCGCCGTCGCTGGCCTGGCCGAAGGCGGCCTCGACCGCCTCGGGGGCCTGCCCAAGCGCATCGGCGAGGCTGCCGATGCGCACGCCGCCGGGAAGCCCGCCGATGGCGGACAGCGCGGGGGCGAAGTGCCCATCCACGAAGACCACCCAGTGGCCGTCCTTGCTGGCCGATCCCGGTGCCGATTCCGGTGCCGATTCCGTGCCGTGCTGTGCGGCGTCTTGCGCGGCGCCCCGTGCCGCCTGGTAGCGTGCGCGCATCGCCGCCACGACCGCCTCGGGGGCGACCGCCTCGCGCACCGCCAGCGCCTGCTGCGCCATGAAGGCGAGCGAGGTGTGGCGCCAGTTCTCGCGCCGCGTCGTCGGCCAGCCTTCGTCGGCGAAGCGGTCGATCGCGTCCTTGCGCAGGCGGGCGAGCCACGGCAGGTCGGCGCCGGGCAGATCGGCGGCCGTGTCGCGATGGCGTCCGAGCCAGAAGTCGATCGCGCTCATGGCCGTGCTCCCGCGGCGGCGGCCTTGCCGCCATGCGCCGCGTCGATCCAGCCGTAGCCGTGCTCCTCCAGCTCGAGCGCGAGCTCGCGCCCGCCCGAGCGCACGATGCGGCCCTGCGACAGCACGTGCACCTTGTCGGGCACGATGTAGTCGAGCAGACGCTGGTAGTGGGTGATCACGATCATCGAGCGTTCGGGCGAGCGCAGGCGGTTGACGCCCTCGGCGACGATCTTGAGCGCGTCGATGTCCAGCCCCGAATCGGTCTCGTCGAGCACCGCGAGCCTGGGCTCGAGCAGCGCCATCTGCAGCACCTCGTTGCGCTTCTTCTCGCCGCCCGAGAAGCCCTCATTGACCGAGCGGTAGAGGAACTCTTCCTTCATGCCGACCGCCTTCATCTCGCCTTTCACCCTGGCGAGGAAGTCCATGGCGTCGTATTCCGGCAGCCCGCGGTGGCGGCGCACCGCGTTGACCGCGGCCTTGAGGAAGTAGGCGTTCGACACGCCGGGGATCTCGACCGGGTACTGGAAGGCGAGGAATAGCCCGGCGCGCGCGCGCTCCTCGGCGGGCAGGGCGAGCAGGTCGGTGCCGTCCCAGTCGACGCTGCCGTCGGTGACGGTGAAGGTGTCGCGCCCGGCCAGCACCTGGGCGAGCGTGCTCTTGCCCGAGCCGTTGGGGCCCATGATCGCGTGCACCTCGCCGTCGGCGACCTCGAGGTTGAGGCCCTTGAGGATGTCCTTGCCGTCGATCGCGGCGTGCAGGTTATTGATTTTCAGCATGTTGATTCTCCTGTAGGTCCTTAGCCGACGCTGCCTTCGAGGCTCACGCCCAGCAATTTCTGTGCTTCCACCGCGAATTCCATCGGCAGTTCCTTGAACACCTCGCGGCAGAAGCCATTGACGATCATCGACACCGCGTCTTCGGCGCTGATGCCGCGCTGCATCGCGTAGAAGAGCTGATCCTCGCCGATGCGCGAGGTGGTGGCTTCGTGCTCGACGTGGGCGGTCGGATGGCGCACCTCGATGGTGGGGAAGGTGTGCGCGGCGCAGCGGTCGCCGATCAGCAGCGAGTCGCACTGCGTGTAGTTGCGTGCGCCCTCGGCCTTGGGCGTGATCTTGACCAGGCCGCGGAAGGTGTTGCTGCCGCGCCCGGCCGAGATGCCCTTGCTGAGGATGGTGCTGCGCGTGTTGCGCCCCATGTGGATCATCTTGGTGCCGGTGTCGGCCTGCTGCAGGTTGTTGGTCAGCGCCACCGAGTGGAAGTCGCCTACCGACGAGTCGCCGCGCAGGATCACGCTCGGGTACTTCCAGGTGATCGCCGAGCCGGTCTCGACCTGCGTCCAGGAGATGTGCGAACGCGCGCCGCGGCAGTCGCCACGTTTGGTGACGAAGTTGTAGATGCCGCCCTTGCCGTCCTTGTCGCCCGGGTACCAGTTCTGCACGGTGGAATACTTGATCTTCGCGTCGTCGAGCGCGATCAGTTCCACCACCGCGGCGTGGAGCTGGTTCTCGTCGCGCATCGGCGCGGTACAGCCCTCCAGATAACTGACCGATGCGCCTTCCTCGGCGATGATCAGCGTGCGCTCGAACTGGCCGGTGTCGCGGGCGTTGATACGGAAGTAGGTGGACAGCTCCATCGGGCACTTCACGCCCTTGGGGATGAAGACGAAGGAGCCGTCGGAGAACACCGCGGAATTCAACGCTGCGTAGAAGTTGTCGCCCGGCGGCACCACCGTGCCGAGGTACTGGCGCACCAGTTCCGGGTGTTCCTTCACCGCCTCGGAGAACGAACAGAAGATCACGCCGTGCTCGCCCAGCTCCTTCTTGAAGGTGGTGGCCACGCTCACCGAGTCGAACACCGCATCCACCGCCACGCCGGCCAGGCGGGCGCGCTCGTGCAGTGGCACGCCGAGCTTCTCGAAGGTGCGCAGCAGTTCGGGGTCGACCTCGTCCAGGCTCTTGGGACCGTCCTTCTTCGATTTGGGCGCGGAGTAATAGACGATGTCCTGGAAGTCGATCGCGGGAAACTCCACCGCGGCCCACTTCGGTGGCGTCATCGTCAGCCAGTGGCGGTAGGCCTGCAGGCGCCAGTCGAGCAGCCAGTCGGGCTCGCCCTTGCGGGCCGAGATGAGGCGGATGACGTCTTCCGACAGGCCTTTGGGCACGGTGTCGGTTTCGAGCGTGGTCACGAAGCCGGCAACGTAGTCCTGTGCGAGGAAGGCGCCGAGGGCGTCGCTGCGGGTTGGGGCGTTCATCTTCAGATCTCCTGATCGTCGGTGCGCGAAGCGGGAATGCAGGCGGGAGCCGTGTGGCTACGGGGGCCATGCAGGCGGTGTTCGGTGGATGCGCCGGTGAGCGCGGCTTCGCCAAGCGGGCGCAACGTGCCAAAGGGCGAACGGCTTTGTGGATGCACCATATCGGCAACGGTGACGGCCTGCAGCGCCTGGCGCACCACGGTGTTGATGCGCAGCCAGTTCTCGCGGATCCGGCAATCGCTTTCCATGCTGCAAACGCCGGCGCTGGCGCTGCACTCCGTGAGGCCAAAGGGGTGATCCTCGAGCGCATCGATGACATCGGCGACGCTGATCTGTGCTGCCGGGCGGCCGAGGACGTAGCCCCCGTGCGCACCGCGCTGGCTGGTCACCAGTGCATGCCGACCGAGTGTCTTGAGGACCTTGCTGACCGTGGGCAGGCCGAGCCCGAGCGCGTCGGCAAGCCCCGTGGCGCTGTGCACGCGGTCCGGTAGTCCCGCCATGTGGGCGAGAATCAGGGTGCCGTAGTCGGTAAGTTTGCTGATGCGCAGCATGGCGGTCTGCCTGGTCCCGTATGGATGGGATTAAAAGTACTAAAACAGTACTGTATAGTCAAGTGTCGGTGCGGAAGGTTCCACGCTCAGCGCAACTGGGGCGCGTGCTCGCCGACATTTGTGGCGATCGCAGCGACTATGATGAAGACAGGGCCGGGCGGCGGGTGCGGCGCGGTCGGCCACCAAGGAGAAGGACGGATGGAACCGCAGATCGGACACCGTTACACGATCCGGCTGTGCAGCGGCGAGCTGCGCTGCTGGTGTTTCGAGGGCGCGGATGCGCGCGAGCTGGGCTGGTGGCGGGACGTGGAGACCGGAATGAGCTTTTCTGAGGCCAGCCTGATGTACGTGTGGCAGATCGAGGAGGAAGCTAGCGCCGATGCGTCAGCCGGAGGCGCAGATCGTGGCTGAGGCCGCTGGCAACCGCCTGGCGCTTGCCTATCCGGCTTCACTCCTGGTGTCGGGGGCGGGCATGCTGCTCGCCGGCTACGTGCTGGCAGAAACCGGGCTGCCGCCCTGGTTGGCGCTCGTCTTGATGGCGAGTGGTTTCGTGCTGTGGACGCTGCTCGAATACCTGCTGCACCGTTTCGTGCTGCACGGGCTATGGCCGTTCAAGGCCTGGCACGAACTGCACCACCGCTTGCCGGACGAGCCGATTCGCATCCCGCTCGCGTTCAGCGTACCGCTGGTGCTGATGATGTTGATTGTGCCCACGCTGTTGCTGCGCAACGTGGCGCTGGGCGCTGCGTTGGCGATTGGCCTGCTGGCGGGCGAGATCGTCCAGGAGTTGGTGCATGAGCGTCTGCATCGCCGCGGCGAGCATGACGACGAGGCTGGAAATGCCCGTGGATGGCTCGCCGTCCGCCGCCGGGAGCACGGTTTTCACCACGCGCAGGATGCGCGACGGGCGTTCGGGACACTGAGCGGCTTCTGGGATCGCTGGCTTGGCACTGCGCCGCCGGCCTGAAGGCCGGGCGGCGCAGAAAGAAGGCATCTGGGCGGCGGCGCCCGATCCCGGCATTGCATGCTGAAATCGGGTGCAGGCCAGGCGCGCGCGATCAGGCCGCTTGCTCGGCCTTCAGCGCCGCCTGCACCGCCGGCCGTGCCGCGACGCGGTCGACGAAGGCGGCCAGGTTGGGCCACTTCGCCAGGTCGATCTTGATGAACTTCATCCAGCCCAGCACGGTGAACAGGTAGCCGTCGGCGACGCTGAAGTCCTCGCCCATCAGGTAGGGCTTGTCTTCGAGCTGCTCGTTCACGTAACCGAGGCGGCGCTCGAGGTTGGCGGCGGCGATCTCCTTCCATTCCTTGCCCGAGGCCGGGTTGAAGAAGGGGCTGCACGACTTGTGCAGCTCGGTGCCGATGAAGTTGAGCCACGACTGCAGGCGATAGCGCTCGATGCTGCCGTTGGCGGGGGCGAGCTTCTTCGCCGGCGCCTGGTCGGCGATGTACTGCACGATCGCCGCGCCTTCGGTCAGTAGCTCGCCGCTGTCGAGCAGCAGTGCTGGCACGTAGCCCTTGGGGTTGCTCTTGGTGAAGTCGGCGCCGCTGGCGGTGATCTTGGTCTTGAGGTCAACGACTTCGGTCTCGTAGGGCAGGCCGGATTCCTCGAGCGCGATGTGGGGTGAAAGGGAGCAGGCGCCGGGTTTCAGGTAGAGCTTCATGGAACGTTTCCTTTTCTGTCGGGGGAGGTTGATTTTGTGCGACGCGGATTGCCACCGTGCGTCTGCTTCAGGCCGGCGGGGCGATTCGCAACGGCACTGTGACCGGGCCGTCGTTGATGAGTTGCACCTTCATGTCGGCGGCAAAGCGGCCGGTCTGCACCAACGAGTGCGCGGCGCGCGCGCGGGCGACGAAGTGCGCGTAGAGGGCCTGGCCGGTGTGCGGGTCGGCGGCGTTGGTGAAGCTCGGCCGGTTGCCGCCCGAGGTGTCGGCAGCGAGGGTGAACTGGCTGACGATGAGCAGGCCGCCTTCCACGTCCTGCACCGAGCGGTTCATCTTGCCGGCGTCGTCGGTAAAGATGCGCAGCTTCAGCAGCTTGGCGAGCAGCTTGTCAGCCTCGGCAGGGGTGTCGCCGCGCTCGGCGCACACTAGCGCGAGCAGGCCGTGGCCGACCTCGCCGATGGTTTCACCGTCGACGATCGCGCGCGCTTCAGAGACGCGTTGCAGCACTGCGAGCACTGAAAATCCTTACGAGAGGGGTGGCGAGGTGCGTTGCGAGTCCTTCAATGCGCCCACGGGTCGATGACTGCCAGGCCAGCCGCCTTGAACGGGCTCGTATCGCGCGTGGCGACCATCAGGCCACGCGCGGCGGCGGTAGCCGCGATGTAGCCGTCTGCGTTGCCGATCGCAAGGCCCGCCGCCCGCGCTCGCGCCATCAGCTCGCCGTAGGCCTTCGAGGCGTCCAGATCGAAGGGTAGAACGCGCCCGGCGAATGCCGGCAGCACTTCGCGTTCCAGCCGCTCCTGATAGATCGTGCGGCGTTTGCCTTGGGGCATGGCCGCGACGCCAAAGCGCAACTCGGCGACAGTAATGGCGGACAGGAAGAGGGTTTCCACAACCTGGGCATCCATCCAGGCGAGAACCTTGGGGTCGGGGGCTGCCCGCCACAATTCCGACAGTACGTTGGTGTCGATGACGATCATTCGAAGCGCATCGGCTCGGCCGGGGTCTTGTCACGCGCGTTCTCGAAGAGCGCGAGCTCCTCATCGGTCAGTCCGCCCGCTTCGCGGGCGATCGAAGCCAGCATGGTCCCGAGCTTCAAGCGCCCCTCGGGCTTTGCCGCTTGCTCGAGAATGCTGCGGACCTCGGCTTCGGTGCTCCGACCATGTGTGGCTGCACGAACGCGGATGGCGCGATGCACCTCGTCAGGAATGTTTCGTACGGTGATGGAAGACATGTTGCAAAGCCTCGCGCTGATGGGAGTGATCGCACTCTAGTCCAGTGCTATCGGTGGTGCAATGCCGCGGTTCCATGCCGGGGTTCCTGTGGGTGCGGATAATCGTAGTCCGTACCCCGTCCCGTTCCCACATTCCGTTCGCCTCGACTTTTATTCTGATTTCAGTTTTTCTGACAGCTGAAAATAAAACTTGCTTATATTTTCTTTGTTCTTGCCCCAGTCATACTGCTGCGCCGATGCTGAAGTTACTTCAACGCGCGTTTGGCTCTCGGATTCTTGAAAAACATGGACGGTAACGAGGTCGCCAGCAGTCCATATGGTCATAGGGGTCCGCGCTTGAATAAGTCCCTCCTTCTTATCCGAGTGCGATACCTGCCACTTCAACTCCATCAGAGTGCTTATCGAGCGGCTATAGACCTTGTTGTAAGGATGTTCAAAAACTTGATCCTGAACGGGCACAACATTGCTTGCTGTCTCAACGGTTGCGCAACTTGCCACGAAGGTGGCGCAAAGGAGCGAGATAACGCAGTTACGAGTCTTCATCAGTAATCCCATTACGAAGTGGCTTCACGGGGCGGATTAGCAAGGCAGTTGGACTTGCCGGGGACAGACCACGATTCCGCTGCAAGGTCGCAGTCTGTCCCGTTCGCACGCCTCGACTACCCGATCAAACCGCCGCCAGCGCCTGCTCCAGATCCTCGATGATGTCGTCGATGTGCTCGATGCCGATCGACAGCCGCACCATGTCGGGCGACACGCCAGCCTTGGCCAGTTCGGCGGGCGAGAGTTGGCGGTGCGTGGTCGAGGCCGGGTGGCAGGCGAGTGACTTGGCGTCGCCGATGTTGACCAGGCGAGTGATGAGCTTCAGCGCGTCCTGGAAGCGGCCGCCCGCTTCGAAGCCACCCTTCACGCCAAACGACAAGATGCCCGAGGCGCGCCCGCCCATGTACTTCTGCACCAGGGCGTGGTCGGCGTGGTCGGGCAGGCCGGCGTAGTTCACCCATTCGACCTTGGCGTGCTTCTTCAGGTACTCGGCGACCTTGATCGTGTTGGTGCAGATGCGGTCCATGCGTAGCGCCAGGGTCTCGATGCCTTGCAGGATCAGGAAGCTGTTGAAGGGCGAGATGGCCGCGCCGGTGTTGCGCAGCGGCACCACGCGCGCGCGGCCGATGAACGCGGCGGCGCCCAGGGCCTCGGTGTAGACCACGCCGTGGTAGGACACGTCGGGCTCGTTCAGGCGCTTGAAGCGCGCCTTGTGCTCGGCCCACGGGAACTTGCCCGAATCGACGATGGCGCCGCCGATCGAGTTGCCGTGGCCGCCGAGGTACTTGGTGAGCGCGTGCACCACGATGTCGGCGCCGTGCTCGAAGGGGCGGCACAGGTAGGGCGAGGGCACGGTGTTGTCCACAATCAGCGGCACGCCGGCCTTGTGCGCGATCTCGGCGAGCCGCCCGATGTCGGTGACGTTGCCGAGCGGGTTGCCCACCGATTCGCAGAAGATCGCCTTGGTGCGCTCGTCGATCAGGGCAGCGAAGCTGTCCGGGTCGCGGTAGTCGGCGAAGCGCACCTGGATGCCGAACTGCGGCAGGGTGTGGGCGAACAGGTTGTAGGTGCCGCCGTAGAGCGTCGACGCCGAGACGATGTTGTCGCCCGCTTCGGCGATGGTCTGGATGGCGTAGGTGATCGCCGACATGCCCGAGGCCACGGCCAGTGCGCCGATGCCGCCTTCCAGTTCGGCGACGCGCTGCTCCAGCACCGCGGTGGTCGGGTTCATGATGCGGGTGTAGATGTTGCCCTGCACCTTGAGGTCGAAGAGGTCCGCGCCGTGCTGGGTGTCGTCGAAGGCGTACGAGGTGGTCTGGTAGATCGGCACCGCGACGGCCTTGGTGGTGGGATCGGGCGAATAGCCGCCGTGCACGGCGATGGTTTCGAGCTTCATGCGTGAGGTCTCCCCTTCGGTGATGGTGGCGTGGAGTATAGCCAGCACGGAAGGGATATCGAAATAACCACGGATGTTCAGGCGCCGGCATGCCGCCGTGTCGGGTGCGGATGCCTAATCCGCGCCTTCGTCCAGCAGGCAGACCCGGTTGCGCCCGGCGCTCTTCGCGTTGTAGAGGGCACGATCGGCCCTGCTGAGCAGGCGAGCGGGGTCGCGGCCGGTAAGCGGCGTGAGGCCGATGCTGGTTGTGAACCGGATTGCCCCGGAAACGGTAGCGGCCGGGCTGTTCTCGACTGCCTGGCGAAGGCGTTCGGCGAGTGCGCGTGCTTCATCCAGGCTCACGTCGTGCAGCAGCGCAGCGAACTCCTCTCCGCCTAGGCGCGCTGCATCGTCCTGCTGGCGCAGGCTTTGGCGAATCAGGTGCGAAACGTGGCGGAGAACGTCGTCTCCGGTACCGTGCCCGAAGCTGTCGTTGATCTGCTTGAAGTGGTCCAGATCGAGCATCAGCAGCGCACCACGCCGCTCGGGCTCGCGCTGCAGCGCGTCGATGGCCGCGTCCAGGCAAGCCATGAAGCTGCGGCGGTTGGGCAGACCGGTCAGCGCGTCGGTTGCCGCAAGCTCGTAGAGCTTGCGTTCGCGCGTCTTGCGCTCGGTGATGTCGCGCAGCAGCCACACGCGGCCCAGGCGCCGCCCCTCATGCTCGATCGGCAGCCAGTCGACCTCCATCGTGCTGTTGTTTTCGCTGTCGACCTCGATGCTGCGGCGCTTCTCGCCCGTTGAATCGGGAGCGGGCTGGTGCAGCCAGGCCGCTCGTTCGGTGCCTAGCCGCTTGCACAGCGTTTCGTGCTGTAGCCCGATCAGTTCGCCGGGCAGGTCCGGAATGTCAAGAAGCTCGCACAGACCCTGGTTGGCGGAGCTGATGATGCCGTTCTCGTCCTCGATCAGCACGCCGCCCGGGAAGCGCTCGAGCACCGTGCGCAGGCGCAGTTGTTCGGCGGCGAGGGCCGCCCGGGCGTCGCGCTTGTCCGAAATGTCGATCAGCGTCCACACGACCTTGCTTTGCGGGTCGGTGGGGTCAAGCATGACGGCATGGGCATCGAACCAGCGCTCCGTGCCGCGGTTGTCGAGGAGGGGGAGCTCAAGGTTGATTTGCCCCGTTTCGCGCAGCCGGCGATAGTGCTCGGCCATGCTTGCTTCATGTTGCGGACTGGCGTGGAACTGCGGAGCCTCCATGTCGGCCAGATTGCGCCCCGGGGGCGCAAAGATCGCGCTGGCGCGGCCGTTGGCCTTGAGGATCCGGCGCTGCGGGTCCATCAGGGCGATTGCCGCCACGCTGTGGTCGAGCAGGGCGCGGCGAAGCTGGGCGTCGGCCACGCGCTCGGTGATGTCGCTGAAGGTGCCTACGACGCGAACGGGCCGGCCTTGGCCGTCTCGGTCCACGACCCGGCCGCGGGTGCGCACCCACACCCATTCGCCCGAAGTCTTGCGCAACCGGAAGGAGCCGGAGAGCGGCTTGTCCGGATTCGCGAAGATGTTCGCGTATTGCTCCTGGTGGTCCGCCGTGTGATCGAAAGGGTGGACAAGCGCAAAGATGTCCGCGGCAGGGTCGGTTGTCTCGATGCCCGGGCGCCCGAGCATTTCATTGCTCCGCTCATCGAGGGTGAGCTCGTCGTTCTCCAGATCCCATGCCCACAGACCGTCTCCCACGGCGCCAATTGCCTGGCGGAGGCGCTGCTCGTTCTCGCGCAGCCGCTCCGCTGCGAGGTGCTCGTCGGTGACATCGCGGATGTAACCGTGCCAGAGAATGCCACCGTCCTCGGTGGGCTCGGGGTTCGATTCGCCGAGCAGCCAGCGCGTATGCCCCTGCGGGTCGAGGATGCGGTACTCGGCACGCCATGGCATGAGCTTGGCAACAGAGCGCTGGATAGTCTCGTGCACCGGTGCCAGGTCGTCCGGGTGGATGCGCTCGAACAGCGGCGCGGCGTTGTGCCCGAGTGCCTCGGGCGTGACACCGAAGAGTGCCTCTACGCCCGGGCTGCAATACGGCATGGAGGATTGGCCGTCCGCCGTGAGCAGGAACTGGTACAGAAAGCCGGGGACGTGTGTGACCAGCTTCTCCATCCGCTCACGGGCCTGGGCAAGCTCGCTCGCCTGGCGCGCATGGCGCAGCCACAGGGCGCTGAACAGCAGCGCGGACAGCAGGATGAGCAGGGAGCCCAAGGCGTTCTGCGTGCGGCTGTCGCGGACGGTCTTCTGCACCGTGGCGAATGTGGTTTCCACGCTCAGCCCGATCGCGGCCACGACCGGGTATCCGGGCACCCGGTGCCAGGCGTAGTAGCGTTCCACACCGTCCACCGGCGCCACGGCCGTGAAGCTGCCTTCTTCCAAGTCGGGATGGACGAGGTAGGGGCGATCGGCGGGGACGCTGGTCTCCAGCGCGACCTCCAGCGGTCCTGAGTGCGCCATGAAGCGGCCGCTGCCCAGCACCAGTGCGGCAACGTCTTCCGCGTTCGGGTAGAGCGCCCGCAGATTCCTGGAGAGGTGGGCCGAGGAGACGGCGACGATTACCACTCCGGCAAAGGTGCCGTTCCGGATCAAGGGGCGGCTGAACGGGACGGTCCATTCACCGGAAACTCTGTCGCGAACCGGCTGGCCGACGAACAGTTGGGGCGTTCCCCCGTGCAGGTGGGCATGGAAATACGTACGGTCGGAAGTGTCTTGCGGCTCGGTGGGCGCGCCGCTTCTGCCGGCCAAGGTGGAGTAGAGGACGAGGCCGTTCGCATCGGTGACGCTGACGCTGCTCAGGGCCCCGTCAGGCAGTGCCAGGTGCGCCCGCAGGAGTGCCTCGCGTGCTTTCTTGTCTTCGTCCTGCGTCCAGTGATCGGTGAGGTGCCCGGTGAGGTAGTCGATCTTGCGCAACAGGGCATTGGTTTGCAGCGCGAGGGCGTGGGCCGTCTGTTGTCCGCGCAGATGGGTGAGCGTCTGGGCCTGTTCCAGCAGGCTCACATGCGTCTGGTGGAGGTGGAGCCAGTACCCCCCGAGCAGTGTCAGCAAGACCAGCCATCCGGCCAGCAGACGGCCGACGGGGCTGCGGCCCGCGAGGTGGGCGCCGCACTGCCGGAACAGACGGAAGAACATCAGATATCGGGCCTGGTGCGGGTTGGGTGCGGAACGGTGCTTCAGGCGCTTGACGCGTGCCCCCGGTAAACGCGCTGAAGAGCCAGTCGCTTCGTACGGGCTACGGTGTTCGACTCCCCCTGAACTGGGAGCGAACGAATAAATTCTATCAATTTGCGAAGTAATCCAACTGTGTATTTGTTGGGTTTCATCGCCATTTTTCCGATCTCGCTACCCGCTCTGGGCGCATTGGACGTGGCCCGGGGTACACTCGCGGATCGTCCATCTTCATTCCTTCTGCACACGCTCATGGCCCAACTCGTCCTCAAACCCGGCAAGGAGCGTTCGCTTTTCCGCCGCCATCCCTGGATCTTCGCCGGCTCGGTCGAGCGCCTCGACGGGCGCGCGCGGGCGGGCGACACCGTCACCGTACTGTCTGCCGAGGGCAAGGCGCTGGCGCGTGCCGCGTGGTCGCCCGCCTCGCAGATTCGCGCGCGGGTGTGGAGCTTCGACGCCGAAACCGTGATCGACCACGCCTTTTTCAAGCGTGCCGTCGCCGCATCGGTTGCGCGGCGCGCGGTGATCCCTGCCTTGCACGGTCAGGAGGGTGTGCGCCTGATCCATGGCGAGTCCGACGGCCTGCCGGGTGTGATCGCCGACCGTTACCGGGATGTGGTGGTGCTCCAGCTCACCAGCGCGGGTGCCGACAAGTGGCGCGAGGCGATCGTCGCCGGCCTGGTGCAGGCCACCGGCTGCGCCGTGGTCTACGAGCGTTCGGATTCCGAAGTGCGCGCGCTCGAAGGGCTGGAGTCCCGCACCGGCTGCGCGCATGGCGAACTGCCTGCGGACACGCTCACCATCCTCGAGAACGGCGTGCGCATGGAGGTGGACGCCGCAGGCGGGCACAAGACCGGTTTCTATCTCGATCAGCGCGACAACCGCCTGCTCACCGGCCAGCTCGCCAGCGGACGCGCGGTGCTCAACTGCTTCTGCTACACCGGCGGCTTCTCGCTGCAGGCGCTGGCGGGTGGAGCGTCGTCGGTGCTGTCGATCGACTCCTCCGGCCCGGCGCTGGCGTCTGCCCGGCGCAACCTCGCGCTCAATCCGCAACTCGATGCCAGCCGCGCCGAGTGGCTGGAGGCCGATGTGTTCAAGGCCCTGCGTGCGCTCAAGGAAGAAGGCCGCAAGTTCGACCTGATCGTGCTTGATCCGCCGAAGTTCGCGCCCTCCGCAGCCCATGCGGAGCGCGCCGCGCGCGCCTACAAGGACATCAACCTGTTCGGCTTTCGCCTGCTCAACCCGGGCGGCATCCTGATGACCTATTCCTGCTCGGGCGGTATCGGCCAGGAGCTGTTCCAGAAGATTGTCGCTGGCGCGGCGATCGACGCCGGTGTCGATGCGCGCATCCTCTACCGTCTGTCGGCTGCGCCGGATCACCCGATCGGGCTCGCGGTGCCGGAAGGCGAGTACCTCAAGGGCCTGGCCTGCCAGGTCGGTTGACGCAGGGTGCCTGAGCGACGCACAGCTTCGTCGTTCAGCCCAGGCGAGTCGCCGGCACCTTGCTGACCGCGCTGTCCCGCGCCGGGGCGGGCTCGCCGATGACCGTGTGCAAGGGAATCACGCCAGCCCATGCGCGCCAGTCCAGATCGGCCGGCTCGTCCTTGACGCCCCCGTTGCGCACCTTGGCGGCGGCTTCGTCCAGCGCGATCCGGAGCACAGCGGTGGCATCGACCTCCTTGCGGGTGATCGGGCGCAGGCTGTCCCAACGGCCGGGGTAGAGGCCATCTATGAAGCTTTGCAGGCTTTCCTGCTTGCGGACGGGGTCCGTCACCGCTTCGAACCGCCCGTAGAGGACAATCGACCGGTAGTTCATCGAATGGTGCAGTGCCGAGCGCGCGAGCACGAGGCCGTCGGCCAGGGCTACGGTCACGCAGGCCTCGCCCTCGGTGAGCGCCTTGAACATGCGCGAGGCCTTGGCGCCGTGGATGTAGAGGTGGCCGCCTTCCCGCCAGTGGGTGATGGGGATGGCATGCACGCTGCCGTCGATCTGGAAGGCGACGGTGCAGAGCATCGCTGCGTCGATGATCTCGGCGATCGTTGCCGCATCGTAACGGGCGCGATCGGGGAGGCGGCGGATCCGGGTGCGGGGCGAAGGGGCTGCAGACTGGCGCATCATCGAAGGGGCTCCGGTGGGTTGTCGATGAGCGGATCGTACGGGCTTGGTGGTACCTTATGTAGGGCCACCAAAGCACGAGAACATGGAGCCATGCTGGAATTCGACTGGCTGTTGACGCCGCTTGCCGGCGATTCGCTCCCCCGCCAGCGCGCCCTTTACCTCCGTCTGCGCGAAGCCGTTCTCAGCGGGCGGTTGCCCGCCGACACGCGTCTGCCGGCGAGTCGGCGCCTGGCCGCAACGCTCGGTATTGCGCGCAATACGGTGCTGTTCGCGTATGAGCAGCTCGTTGCCGAGGGCTGCCTGGTCGCCGACTGCCGGGGGACGCGCGTTGCGCGCCTGCCTGCGCGCGCGGGGCGAGAGGAACGAGAGGGGATGAACGCTCGTGGCGGGGCGGCCACCCCGGACTTGTCCCAACGCGCAGTCGTTGCCACACAGCATGAGCCAGCGCGCGACGCGGAAGCGCTGCCGTTTTCCCCCGGAGTGCCGGATTTCGGTGCCTTTCCTTTCCACAGCTGGCGGGCCTGCCTGGAGCGCGCCTGGAAGGACGCCGGCTGGCGCCAGCTCGGCTACGCCGCCCAAGGCGGAGATCCGGCGCTGCGCGAGGCGCTGGCTGCGCACCTGACCAGCGTGCGGGGGCTGGTGGTGGAGGCTGGACAGATTCTCATCACCAGCGGTTCGCAGATGGCGCTGGATCTGTGCGCACGCCTGCTCGCCGACCACGGCGACACCGTGTGGGCGGAGAACCCGGGCTATCTTGCTGCGCGCGTGGCTTTTGGGCTCGCAGGCTTGCGCATCCACGACGTCGCACTGGACGCGGAGGGCCTGTGCGCGACCGACCAGGACTGGCGGCAGCACCCGCCCAGACTGATCCTCGTCACGCCCTCGCACCAGTACCCCACCGGGGCGGTGATGTCGCTGGCTCGACGCTTGGCGCTGATCGAGCGTGCTGTCCGGGCAGGCGCCTGGATTGTCGAGGATGACTACGACAGCGAGTTCCGGCGTGCCGGACCGGCACCGCCCGCCCTGTTCGGCCTGCAGTCGGACGCGCCCGTGGTGTATGTCGGGACGTTCAGCAAGACGCTGTATCCTGGCTTGCGATTGGGCTACCTGGTGCTGCCGCGAGGGCTTGCGCCCGATTTCATCCATGCGGCCGCACACGCCACGTGAGCCGGGCAGGGTGTGGAGCAGCGTGCGCTGGCCGACTTCATCCAGCGCGGCTTCTACACCAGTCATTTGCGCCGCATGCGTGGGCTCTACAGTCGTCGCCAGGCACTGCTGCGCTTGGCTCTTCAGGAGGCGTTCGGCCCGGGCGCACAACTCTCGGGTGGAGAAGCGGGGCTGCATCTGGTGATGACCTTGCCGGAACGGATTGCGGACGGCGGGGTCGCAGAGCGGGCCAGCCGCATCGGGCTCGGGGTGCGGGCGCTCTCCGCCTATGCGAGGCCTCCGGTGCATTGCAATGGGCTGGTTCTGGGCTACGGCAATCTCGATGAGGACAACGTGGCTGAGGCGGTAAGGCGCTTGAAGGCGGTGGTCGCAGGAGGGTGAGGACGTGGCAGTTGTGGCGGGTGGGCAGGATTCGAGCGCCGTGCGGATGCGCGCGCTATGGGTGAGCGGCGCGCTGGCGGCGACCCTTTTCGTCGGGACGATGGGCTATCTGTGGCCGCTTCGGCCGGGTGCGATCGCATTGCAGTTCGCCTGGCATCCGCAAACCTTCGGTGCCATCGTCCATCTATGGCCGCCAGAAGACCTGGAGCGGTATCGCAGCCATCTTCCGATCGATTTCGTGACCCTGCTGGCCTACGGCAGCTTTGGCTGGCTGCTTGCGGTGCACACACGGGTCTTTGCGTTGCTCGGCCGCGGCGGGCAACTGTTCGCGCGCCTGTGCCTGCCGCTGGCGGCGGGCTTCGATGCGGCGGAGAACGCCTTCCACTGGTGGCTGACCGAGATGCCGCGCTTCGGTACGCCGCAGACCTACCTGTACACCACCGCCTGCTCGACGATGAAGTGGGCGCTGCTGATCGGATTCGGCCTGCTGGTGCTTTGGTCGCTGGCGCGTGCAAGGGACTGAACACCGCATGGATGGCAGCGGAGCAGGGGCCCGGACGGGCGGCGCCCGCCGGGCATTCATGGCAGCAAGGCATCCACGACAGACAGGAGGACATTGAACATGAAGCCCCGCATCAGCGTCATCACCCTGGGCGTGGACGCGCTCGAGCGCGCGCTCGCCTTTTATCGCGACGGACTCGGCTGGCCGACGGAAGGTATCGTCGGCGCGGCGTCGGAGCATGGCGGAGTGGTTTTCTTCGACCTTCAGCCCGCGCTGAAGCTGGCGTTGTTCGCGCGCGGGAGCCTGGCGCTCGATGCCGGCCTAGCGGACGCGGCACCCGGTGCTTGCCATGGCGTGCAGGGCGGCGGGGGAAACGGGGGCGCGCCCGCGTTCGCGCTCAGCCATAACGTCGCCGGCCGTGCCGACGTGGACGCTGTGCTGGCGCAGGCCGCGTCGGCCGGCGCGCGGATCACGCAGCCGGCGCGCGACACCTTCTGGGGCGGCTATGCAGGGTACTTCCTGGATCCGGACGGGCATCTGTGGGAAGTGGCCTGGAACCCGAAATGGCCGCTGCCGGACGATTGACTCGTCTTGCCGGGAAACGGGGAGGAACCGGACAGGGGGGCGTTTTGTCCTTAAACTTTTGTCCTTAAACTCATGCCGGTGAGCGCGTTGGCGCTCCTTCACGAGCCTCTCCCTTTCTTCCGATCCGGTTGCCCATGCCCTCCAGTCGAACCCTCATCACCCTTTTCAGCCTCGTCGGACTCGCCGCGCTGGGAGGCTATGCCTGGCATGTGAATCGCACGCCGGCCCCGGGGCAGCCTGTCGCTGCCCAGGTCAAGACAGCCGGGGCAGGGGGTGGAGGGGGCGGCGGCGCGGGGCAGGCTGCTCCGGTCGTGGTGGAGACGCAGGCGGTGAGCGTGCGTGTACTCGACGACGACGTGAGCGCGGTGGGTTCGCTGGTCTCCAACGAGTCCGTCGTGCTTCGCCCGGAGGTGTCGGGCCGGATCGAAGCGATCCACTTTCGCGACGGCGAGCCCGTGCGGCGCGGCGAGGTGCTGGTCGAGCTCGACGCCGCGGTGCAGCGCGCCGAGCTGCAGCAGGCGCGCGCCAACCTGACCCTGGCCGAGGCCGACTTCAGCCGCACGCAGGATCTGTTCGGGCGCAAGTTCGTCAGCCGCAGCAGCCTGGACGATGCGCGCGCCAAGCTCGAGGTGGCGCGTGCGGGGGTGGCGCTGGCGCAGGCGCGGCTGGCACGCATGCAGATCCGCGCGCCCTTCGACGGCGTGGTGGGCATCCGCAGCGTGAGCCCCGGCGACTTCGTTAAGGATGGTGATGTGCTCATCAACCTCGAGGACATCGCCACGCTGAAGCTGGATTTCCGCTTGCCCGAGCTCTACCTCGATCGCGTTCGCTCCGGGCAGACGCTGGAACTCTCCAGCGACGTGCTGCCGGGCGAGCTCTTTGCGGCCACTGTCGAGGCGATCGACCCGCTGGTCGATGCCGAGGGCCGCGCCGTGCGCCTGCGCGCGAGCCTGCCCAACCCCGACATGCGGCTGCGCCCGGGCGTGTTCGTGCGCGTGCGGCTGATCCTGGCCGAGCGCGGCGAGGTGGCCATGGTGCCCGAGGCGGCGCTGGTGCCGGCGCCGGGCGACGTGCAGTTCGTGTATCGCGTGGCTGACGGCAAGGTCCAGCGCGTGAATGTGCGCACCGGCCAGCGCCGCGACGCGATGGTCGAGATCGTCGATGGGTTGCAGCCGGGCATGGTGGTGGTCACGGCCGGGCAGCTCAAGCTGCGCGATGGCGCCGAGGTGAAGGTGGCGGCGGCCGGCATGGCGCCGCGGGCGGACTGAGCCATGGTCATTTCCGATATCTGCATCCGCCGCCCGGTGTTCGCCACCGTGCTGTCCCTGCTCGTACTGCTGATCGGCCTGATGTCCTACTCGCGCCTCACGGTGCGCGAATATCCCAACATCGACGAGCCGGTGGTCACGGTGGATACGCGCTACCGCGGCGCCAGCGCCGAGATCGTCGAGTCGCAGGTCACCAAGCCGCTGGAGGATTCGCTCGCCGGCATCGAGGGCGTGGATGTGCTGTCCTCGATCAGCCGCCAGGAGCGCAGCCAGATCACGGTGCGCTTCCGCGTCGAGCGCGACGCCGATTCGGCCGCGGCTGACGTGCGCGACCGTGTGTCGCGCGTGCGCCAGCGCCTGCCCGACGACATCGACGAGCCGGTGATCGCGAAGGTCGAGGCCGATGCCAGCCCGATCATCTGGGTGGCGTTCTCGTCCGACCGCCACTCGCCGATGGAGATCAGTGACTTCGCCAACCGCATCATCAAGCCGCGCATGCAGACCCTGCCCGGCGCGGCCGACGCGCGCCTGTACGGCGAGCGGCGCGCCTCGATGCGGATCTGGCTCGATCGCGACCGTCTCGCCGCCTTCGGACTCACGGTGCAGGACGTGGAGGATGCGATCCGGCGCCAGAACGTGGAGCTGCCCGCCGGCCGCATCGAGAGCCGCGAGCGCGAGTTTGCCGTGGTGGCGCAGACCGACCTCACCGAGCCGGCGCAGTTCGAGGCCATCGTGCTGCGTCAGGGTGCCGGCGCCGATGCCTATCCGGTGCGCGTCCGCGACGTCGGCCGGGTGGAGATCGCGCCCGAGAGCGAGCGTACCTCGGTTCGCTTCATGGGGCGGCCGGCGGTGTCGCTGGGCCTGATCAAGCAATCGACCGCCAACCCGCTCGACCTCAAGCGTGGGCTGGACGAGATGCTGCCGCGCCTGGAGAGCGAGTTGCCCGAGGGCATGTCGATGAAGATCGCCAACGACACCACGGTGTTCATCGAGCGTTCGATCGACGCGGTGTTCTCCACCATCTGGGAGGCGGTGCTGCTGGTGGCTGCGGTGTGCCTGTTCTTCCTGCGCAACTGGCGCGCGATGCTGGTGCCGCTGGTGACCATCCCGGTGTCGCTGGTGGGCGCCTTCACGCTGATGCTGGTGCTCGGCTTCTCGATCAACACGCTTACGCTGCTCGCGCTGGTGCTGGCGATCGGCCTGGTGGTGGACGACGCGATCGTGATGCTGGAGAACATCTACCGCCACATCGAGGAGGGGATGGCGCCGGTGGCTGCAGCCTTCAAGGGTGCCAAGGAGATCGGCTTCGCGATCGTGGCGATGACGATCACGCTCGCGGCGGTGTACGCGCCGGTGGCCTTCATGACCGGGCGCACCGGCAAGCTGTTTACCGAGTTCGCGCTCACGCTGGCAGGGGCGGTGCTGGTGTCGGGCTTCGTGGCGCTGTCGCTGTCGCCGATGATGTGCTCGAAGCTGCTGCGCCACGAGCCGAAGCACGGCGTGATCTACAACAGTATCGAGCGCCTGCTGTCGGGGCTCACCGCCGGCTACCGCGGCGTGCTTGCAGCGGCGCTGAAGGCGCGCTGGCTGGTGATGCTGGTGTTCGCGCTCGTCGCCGGCAGTTCGGTGTGGCTGATGGGCCAGCTCAAGACCGAGCTCGCGCCGCTGGAAGACCGCGGCCGCGTGATCGGCATGTTCACCGGGCCGGAGGGCGCCACGCTCGACTACATGGCGCGCTATGCGGCCGAGATCGAGGACATCTACGCCGGCCTGCCCGAGGTCGACCGCTACATGGTGATCGCGGGCAACCCGACCGTCTCGCAGGGCATCTCCTTCGTCGGCTTCACGGACTGGGAGGACCGTACCCGCACGGCCAACGAGATCTCCGCCGACCTGCAACCCAAGTTGCGCGCGGTGGCGGGGGTGAATGCCTTTCCGATCCTGCCCGCATCGCTCGGCCAGAGCGTGCGCTCGCGGCCGGTGAGCTACGTGATCGCGACCTCGGACAGCTACGACGAACTCGCCCGCGTGTCCGACGCCTTCCTGGATGCGATGGGTGACAACCCGGGCTTTCTGTCGCCCGACACCAACCTGAAGCTGACCATGCCCGAACTGGCGGTGGAGGTCGATCGCGACCGTGCCGCTGACCTTGGCGTGGCGGTGGATGCGATTGCGCGTACGCTCGAGAGCATGCTCGGCGGCCGCCAGGTCACGCGCTACAAGGAAGATGCCGAGCAGTATGACGTGATCGTGCAGGTCGCCGAGGACGCTCGCCGCGACCCGCGCGACATCCGCGACATCTACGTGCGGGCGCGCAACGGCGAGATGGTGCCGCTAACCAGCGTGGTGAAGGTGAGCGAGCGCGTGGCGCCGCGCGAGCTCAACCACTTCGGCCAGCGTCGCGCGGTGACGATCTCGGCCAACCTGGCGCCGGGCTATGCCCTGGGCGAGGCCTTGCAGTGGATGGACGACACGGCTGCGCGCATCCTGCCGCCGGGCTACAGCACCGACTACGACGGCCAGTCGCGCGAGTTCAAGACCAGCTCGGAGAGCCTGGCGCTGGTGTTCCTGCTCGCGCTCGCCTTCATCTACCTGGTGCTGGCGGCGCAGTTCGAGAGCTTCCGCGACCCGTTCATCATCATGCTCACGGTGCCGCTGTCGATGACCGGCGCGCTCGGCGCGCTGTGGCTGACCGGCGGCACGCTCAACGTGTACAGCCAGATCGGCCTGGTCACGCTGGTGGGCCTGATCACCAAGCACGGCATCCTGATCGTCGAATTCGCCAACCAGCTGCGCGAGCAGGGCCGCGAACTGCGCGAGGCGGTGGTCGAGGCCTCGGTGCTGCGCCTGCGCCCGATCCTGATGACGACCGGCGCCATGGTGCTCGGCTCGGTGCCGCTCGCGCTGGCCACCGGCGCCGGCGCCGAGAGCCGCCAGCAGATCGGCTGGGTGATCGTCGGCGGCCTGCTGATCGGCACCTTCTTCACGCTCTTCGTGGTGCCTACCGTCTATACCCTACTGGCACGGCGCGAGCGCGAGGCGCCTGCCGAGGTCGCGCAGGGCGTCGCTGCCTGAAAACAAAGAACCCCGCCGCACGAGCCGCGCTGGCGGGGTTCTTCATCGTGCGGAGTTGGCGATCAGCTTTCGGCGGCGACCCTCTTCAGGTACGCGTAGATCTGATCCTTGATCAGCAGCTTTTCCTTCTTCATGACTTCGAGCTCCACGTCGCTGGCCGGCACGATGTGGGTTTCGATATTGTGCACCTTCTCATCCAGCTCATTGTGCTTCTCGAAGAGCTGGGTGAAGTGGCGGTCGTGATGCTTGAGACGGGTGATCAGGTCGCGGTATTCGGGGAACATGGAAGGCTCCTGCGTTCAGGGTTGCAAAAAGCATGAAATGGCTGAACCTGCGCTTGAACTCAGTCTACTCCCGCTTTGGGTGCGCGGCCAGCGCGGCCGCCCCCGTTTCGAGCGCTGCTCAGCCGAACAGATACGGGAACAGCCGGGCGCGCTCCTCTGGGCTGAGCGTTTTCATGCGCTCGACATTGCGCTCGGGGATGCCCTCGATGTCGGGATAATGCTCGATCGCCTTCTCCAGGCTTTCCTCGCGGATGATGTGCAGCAAGGGCCAGGGCGACCGGTTGGTGAGGTTGCCGGGGTCGTCCGCCTCGGTATCCGCGAACTGGTACTGAGGATGGAAGCTCGCCACCTGCAGCTCGCCCTCCCAGCCGAACTGCTCCATCCACAGGTCGACCGCGTCGAGGAAGTCGTTGTACTCGGCGAAGTCCCCGAGCATGTCCGGGATGGCGAGCAGGGTGGTCTCGAGTGCCTCCACCGGAGTGTCGGCGAGGTGCTCGAGTTCGGCCTGGAGGTCGTCCAGCAGGACCTCGGCGTTTCGCGCGTGGCTGACCGCGATGCGCACGCGCTTCTCGCGCCGCGGCCGGGCGGCGAAGGGGCAGAGGTCCAGGCCGATGACGACTTGGTCGAGCCACTGCTCGATGTCGGCGATGATCTGTTCGTCCATGGGGGTTCCTTCAGGTGGTGGGGGCCGGGGGGGGCAGGCGCCGCAGCGCGGCGTTCAGTACGGCCTGGGGAAGGTCGGGGCGCAGACAGTCCAGCTCTTCGAGCGCTGGCCAGGTTTCGCGGAACTGGCGTTGCCAGGTGAGTTGTCGCTTGGCGAGCTGGCGCGTGGCGGCGATGCCCTTGAAGCGCAGTTCGTCGTAGCCGATTTTACCGTCGAGGTATTCCCATGCCTGACGATAGCCTACGCAGCGCATCGAGGGCAGGGCAGGGTCGAGCCGGTAGCGGGCACGCAGCTGGCGCACCTCGTCGATGAAGCCCGCGTGCAGCATGGCGTCGAAGCGGTCGGCGATGCGCGCATGCAGCACGCTGCGGTCGGCGGGGGCGAGCGCGATCGGCAGCAGGCGACAGGGCAGGGCGTCGTCCTCTTTTCGAGCATAGCTCTCCGCAAGCGGACGACCAGTGAGGCGGACGATCTCGAGTGCGCGCTGGATGCGCTGCGCGTCGCCCGGCTCCAGCCGTTCAGCGGCTGCGGGGTCGAGGCGGGCAAGCTCGGCATGCAGGGCCGGCCAGCCGCGCTCGGCGGCCTCCTGGTCGATTGCGTGGCGCAAGGCGGGGTCGGCGGCGGGCAGGTCGGAGAGGCCGTCGTGCAGGGCCTTGAAGTAGAGCATCGTGCCGCCTGCCAGCAGGGGGATGCGGCCGCGGGCGGAGATTTCGCCCATCAGCCGTATTGCGTCGGCGCGAAAACGCGCCGCGGAATAGCACGCTTCGGGCGTCACTACGTCGATCAGGTGGTGCGGGCACTCCGCGCGCTCGGCCGCGCTCGGCTTGGCGGTGCCGATGTCCATGTCGCGATAGACCAGCGCGGAGTCCACGCTGATGATCTCCACCGGCAATGCGCGTGCAAGCGTGAGTGCGCAGGCTGTCTTGCCACTGGCGGTCGGGCCGAGCAGCAACAGGGCGGGGGGCTGGCGAGCGGCGTCCCGTTTGGCCACGGGGCGGGCTTCGGAGATGAGATCGGTGTGCGCGGAAGGAGCAGGCTGGGACACGGTGCGGCGAAGAGTGGGCGTGGGCGGGATTATCCCCCAAAGCGCCGGGCGTGCCGTAAATGAAAGGGGCGGGCCCATTCGGGCGCGCCCCCTTGCGCTGCGGTCCTGCAGGGGATCAGCGGTTGGCTTTGAGCATTGAGCGCGTCATGCCGTCGAGCGGCAGCGCGTAGTCGTGCACGGCGAGCGCGACGTTGGTCTCGGGCTGGATTACCTTGAGGTTCACGAACACCATCTCGCTGCTTTGTGCATAGGTGCCAACAATAACAGCCTGGGCGTTGTGCGAGCTCGCGATGTCGCGGATCTCGCGGGTGAGCATCAGTTCGCCCTGGTCGCGGGCCATATAAACGTTATTGCGGAACTTCATCTCGATCATACGGTAGCCAGCATGCGTGAAGCGTGCCGAAACCTGTTCCGATATTACCCGGCCCAGCGTCGACGAGCGGTCGAGTGCGTCAATGTTTACCACTGTGGCGACGATCAGCGGCTGGTCCTTAGCAAGTTGTCCCTGCAGGCTGCCAAGCAGCTTGCTTGCAGCAGCGTAATTGGCAGGAATGAGCGGATTGGCCGCGGCCTGTTCCCAGGTCAGGTCCTGGCGCGCATTGACCGCGTTGGTGGCGCAGCCAGTGGCAGACAGGGCAACGGCGCCCGCGAGCGCGGCAAGGAGGGGTTTGCGCATCAGCATCATTCTCCTCCCACGACCTGGAAGGTCTTCATGATGGGCTTCGGTCTTTCGTCGCGCGACAGGTAGAGGCTTTGGTCTGCGTCGGCAACGTAATAGACGCTGGTGTTGCGCGCGATGTGACGATTCGCGTCGCTGACCGTTGTATTGACGATGATTTCCATGGACGGTGTAGTGCCGTCCGCGAACTCGGATTGGAACCACGCATGGGCATCCGCACCGCCCAGTGCGAGCAGCGCGGCCTTTGCCGGGCCGTTGGACGCGTACTCGACAATGTCGTAGAGCACCCACAGACCTGCGCCCAGCGTCGTTGCAGTGCCAGCATGACGGTACTGGGGCCGGTCCGCAGAGAAGGGCACGGCCTGGGTTTCTACGCCAACGCGAAGCGCACCCTCGGGAGAGCGCATCAGGGCATGTCCGCCGTCGATCAGGGCAGTGATGAGCTGGCTCGTGAAGGCACGCTCGAAGGGGGATGCGTCAGCGTGCTGGTTGACGAAAAGTGGGGTGTTCTCGGGGAGGCGGGCGGAGAGCTTTGCGGCCACGTCCTTGGCAATTGCGTTCCAGTGCGCCGCTGCCTGCAGCTTGTGCTGTTTGCTTGTTTCAAAGTTGGTCGCCAGTGGCGCAGGAGCGAAGGGCGTGGCGCATGCGGTCGCCAGCAGGGCTGTGGCTGCAACCGCAGCGGCGGTGAGGCATTTCTTCATTGAATGGGATCTCCGCAATCGAATTGCCTTTGTCATTTCCCTTCATGACGCAGGCGTGGCTTGTTATTGAAACTGCTTGTTACGCGCTACCCGGAAGCTAACAGAACGCACGCCAGGCTTCAATTTCAGCGTGCTGAAGAATGCGAAATAGTTCCGGGGTCCGAGCTGCACAAAAAACAGGCGCTGCAGAGGAACGCTTACACGACAGGGAGTTGGATGACTTGTCCACAGCTTATCCCGGTCGCTGTTCACGCTGGCTGGGGACAAGCCGGCGTCAGTCGCTGGCCTCCTGGCGTCGTCCCTGCTTGTTGGCGTACATCGCGTGGTCGGCGTGGCGCAGCAGGCCTTCAGCGCTGTCGCCGTCGTCGGGGTAGAGCGCGCAGCCGGTTGCGCCCCCGGCCAGGATGCTTGGCAGCGCGTCGACATGAAGGGGCTGGCTGAGTACCGTGTCGATGTGCGCACGAACGCTTTCGAGCGTTTCGCGATCAGGCACCCGGTCGACGAGGATGACGAACTCGTCGCCCGCATAGCGCGCGACCAGGTCCTCGCTTCGCACCGCCTGCTTTAAGCGGGCGGCGATCTCCTTCAGGACGCGGTCGCCCACCTCGTGTCCGTGCGAGTCGTTGATTTCCTTGAACCGGTTCAGGTCGATGAACAACACGCCGAGGTGGGGGTGGCGGCGGTCGTCGCGGATGTCCGTGATGCGACGCTGCAAGCCCTGGACCAGCGCCTCGCGGTTGGCGAGGCCGGTAAGGCGGTCGGTGCGCAGGCGTTCCTGCATGCGCTCGAAGTTGCGTGCTAGTTCGCCGATCTCGTCGCTGCGATCGATGTTCACCGGGCTGTTCAGGTCCCCATCGCCCACCCGCCCGGCAATCGCGGACAGCAGTCGCAGGTCGCGCGATACCCAGCCCAGGATCGATAGCCCGATGGCGATGGCGACGGCCACAGCAAGCGCAGCGAGGGCGACGGTGCGGCGTACGTTCTCGAAGACGCCGCCAAGGTAGTCGCTGGCCGGCATCGCAACCACGGTGATCCAGTCCAGCCCTGCGTTGTCCTGGACCCGATCGAACGCCGCGTAGATGAGGCTGCCGGAGTGGTCGGTGAACTCGAACACGCGCGGTAGCCGTTCGTCGGTGCGGTTTTCGATGCGTTCGCGTACCGTCTGATAGCTCGCCTTGACGAGCGGATGTGTGCTCTCGCTCGCAGCGATGCGTCCGTGCGTGCCGTCGGGCAGGGTGATCACGTTTTCGCTGGCGGAGGATGCGATCAGATTGCCATCGGGTTCGATGATGAAGGCGACGCCGTTGGGGGAGACTGTCAGCCGTGACACGAAGTCGTTGAGCGCCTTGAGCGACACGTCCGTCGCGACCACGCCTGCAAAGACGCCTCCCGGGGTCGGGACGCTACGGGCACGGGTCGCGACCAGTTGCAGCGTGCCGAAGTCGATGTAGACGGAAGTCCAGGTGTCGGAGGAAGAGTCGCGTCCGTCGGTGTACCACGGACGGGTGCGTGGGTCGAAGAGGTTCTTTTCGCGGCGTATGAATTCGAGCGGGCCGTCGATCCCGCTGAAGCGATAGATCGCACGGTGTTCGTCCGCCTTGAGCTTCATGCGCAACTCGACGTCTTCCCCGTTGTGTCGATACAGGCCGATCCCTTGGCCCATCTCGTTGCCGTAGTAGACGTAGTTGTTCGGGTCGGTGTGGATGGCGGTGGCGATCCACAACCGTGCGCGCAGTTCGTGGAAATCCTCCTGGATCTCTGCGGGTGCAGGCAAGCCCTGCGGGAACGCCGTCTCGAGGACTGCACCGGAACCGACGATGTGGCGGTCGACTGCCTGTGCGATGCGCCCCACGACCTCGAGCAGCAACTGTTCCGATACGGTGGAGACGGCGCGTCGGCCCGTGTCGTAGGAGAGCAGGCCGATGGCCAGCGCCAGCCCGAGTACGAGAACGACGTACGGGACGATGAGCACGACGCGAAGCGACGTGCGGCGAATGCGGCGTTGTTCCATCGTGAGTCGCAGAGAATATGGCGGAGGGATTGTCATCGGTTGCTGCGGATGCTGCAACCACGGATTGTCGTGAAACGTCGTTGAACTGCGGCGACGGGTGCTCTTTCCGTGCGTGCGGACCTCGTCTGCCGTGGAGTCGAGCACAGAGTATGTCCGCGCACGGGGGCGGGTGCTTGCGGTTATCATTCGGCACCTTCGCATCCGGGCCGAGGCCGGTGCGCATCCTTCGGGGCCGTGTTTTGAAGATCTTCTCTCCGCTGTATGAACGGGCGATGTCGTGGTCGCGCCATCGTCGTGCGCCTTGGTTTCTCGGTGTCCTGAGCTTTGCCGAGTCCTCCTTCTTTCCGATCCCGCCGGACGTGATGCTCGCGCCGATGAGCCTGGCGGAACCGCAGCGGGCCTGGTGGTTCGCCTTACTCACCACGGTGACGTCGGTGCTGGGGGGGCTGTTCGGCTACCTGATCGGCCATTACGCTTTCGATCTGGTTGAGCCGTGGCTGAGGACGAGCCACTACTGGAGCGCCTACGAGCAGGCGGTTGCGTGGTTCGAGCACTGGGGCTTCTGGGCGATCTTCGTGGCGGGCTTTTCGCCGATTCCCTACAAGGTGTTCACGATCGCGGGCGGCGTGGCGGGCATGGCCTTGCTGCCGTTCACGCTCGCATCCATGGTGGGTCGGGGCGCCCGCTTCTTTCTGGTCGCCGGCCTGATGGCCTGGGGCGGTGCGCGCATGGAAGCGGCGCTGCGCACGTATGTCGACCGTCTGGGCTGGGCGACGGTTGTGCTCGTGGTGGCGGGGGTGCTGGTCTATCGCGCCTGAGCGCGGCGCAAGCGGCGCTCCGCGATCGGGGTGGTGCCTGCCTTCGTCCCTGCCTCGCTGTCTGCCTTATTGTCCGCGCATGAAGAAGCGGTCCAGCTCCGCCATGCTGAACTGCGTCCAGGTGGGACGGCCGTGGTTGCATTGGTCGGCGCGCTCGGTCGCTTCCATGTCGCGCAGCAGGGCGTTCATCTCGGGGAGGCTGAGCTGGCGGTTCGCGCGCACCGCGCCGTGGCAGGCCATGGTGGCGAGCAACTCATTGCGCCGTGCGGTGACGACCTCGGTGGCGGGAAAGTCGCGTAACTCCTGCAGCAATTCGCGCACGAGTTCGGCGACCGGCGCGCGTGCGAGCAGCGCAGGAACGCTGCGTACCGCCAACTCCTGCGGTCCGGCTGCGCCGATGTCGAAGCCCATGCCGGCCAGCACTTCGCTGCACTCTTCGGCCGCGGCCATGTCTTTTGCGCTGACGGAGAACACTGCTGGAATCAGCAGGCGTTGTACCGCAGGCCGGCCATCCAGCACGGTCTTGAGCTGCTCGTACAGGATGCGTTCGTGCGCGGCGTGCATATCCACGAGAACCAGCCCGGACGCGTTCTGCGCCAGGATGTAGACCCCATGCAGCTGGCCCAGCGCGAAGCCCAGCGGCGGTGCAGCACCGGGGGCACCGGCCGGCGCGGTGGTGTCGCCCGTGGAAGTGGTGGAGACGGAGCCTGTCGGAGGCGGGCCCGACCGCGCCAAGGCATCCGGGCGCGCGCCCAGCGCGAAGTCGAGGTAGCTGCGGCTGGCAGGCTCCATGGCGAGACTGCCCTGATGGGCGCGGGCGGGCGGCCAGGCCGCTTGCATGCCCGCCCGCGGGGCGGAAATCGGGTGCGCTGCTACACCCGTCGGAGACTGCCCGCTCAGGTCGGAATCGGCTTCGTCCGTGAGGCCCTGGGGCCGCCCCGCGCCGCTCTCTGCCAGTGCGCGTTTGAGTGCGTGGTAGACGAACTGGTGCACCGCGCGTGCTTCGCGGAAGCGTACCTCGATCTTCGCTGGATGCACGTTCACATCCACCCCGGCGGGATCCATGGACAGGAACAGGACGTAGGCAGGGTGGCGGCTGCCGTGCAGGATGTCGGCATAGGCCTCGCGCACCGCATGGGTGAGCAACTTGTCGCGAACGAAGCGGCCATTGACAAAGAAGTACTGCGCGTCGCGGCTCGCGCGCGAGTAGGCGGGCAGCGACACGAAACCGCTGACCCGCAGGGGGCCGGCGTCGGCGTCGAGTGCACGCGCGTTGCGAATGAAGTCGTCGCCCATCAGTGCCGCGAGGCGTGTGGCGGCCGGTGCCGGAGGCAGGCGATGGATCACGCGTCCGTTGTGTGTCAGTTGCAGGCCGAGGTCCGGGCGGGCGAGTGCGATGCGGCGGAACATCTCGTCGCAGTGGGCGAACTCGGTGCCTTCGGTCTTGAGGAACTTGCGCCGTGCCGGCGTGTTGTAATAAAGGTCGGCGACATCGACCACGGTCCCCTGGTCGAGTGCGGCCGGCTCCGGCTCGCTGCGGCCGGCGTCGATGCGCCAGGCATGGGTTGCGCCTTGCGCCCGGCTGGTGATGCTGGTGCGTGCGACCGCGGCGATGGCGGCGAGTGCTTCGCCGCGGAAGCCCATGGTGCCGACGCGCTCGAGATCGTCCAGGCTGGAGATCTTGCTGGTAGCGTGGCGCTCGAGCGCGAGCGCCAGTTCATCGTGGGGGATGCCGCAGCCGTCGTCCGCCACACGGATGCGGCGCACGCCGCCCTGTTCGAGCTGAACTTCCAGGGTTCGCGCACCCGCATCGACTGCGTTCTCGAGCACTTCCTTGAGCACCGAGGCGGGACGTTCGACCACTTCGCCGGCGGCGATCTGGTTGACGAGCAGGTCGGGAAGGCGATGGATATGGGGCATGAGCGCGTCCGGCACGATCGGCCCGGCATTATACGGGGCCCCGGCTGCGGTCTGATCAGCTGGTCCGGGTTATGATCGCGGCAAGAGGTTGTGGCGCAGGGGGATGGAGATGAGCGAGGCCGCAGTTTTGGGGGCGGAGGGCGGTTGCGGCCGGTGGCTTGCGCTGTCGCTCGTCGGCACCTTGCTGATGGCCTGCTCCTCACCGGGCACCGCGCCTACGCTGATGCGAAGCGCCGGCTTCGATCTGCGCCAGCTTGCCAAGACGGACATCAATCGCGTTGCGGAAACCCATCAGGTGCACGTGCTGGCCAGCGTGCGCCGGCTCACCGAGAAGCTTTACCGGCGCAATCCGGGCGAATGGCGCAAGAGCGACACCGGCAGCATGGAGGCGGCGGTGGTCCGCATCTTCGAGCAGAAGCATCGCTGGCGCTTTGCGTCCATCGGCTACCGGCGCGACATCGATGCCATGCACGTCGCGCTGCACCCGGATTATCGCGGCGATCGCGTGCAGGCGCTGGCTGTGGGGCTTGCCAGCATGGTGCAGGCTGCGCTCGGCGACCGGGAAAGTTTCTACATGCTGGATGATCTGGAGCCCCAGCACATCTACAATGCGGCCCGCAACGTCGAGATCGTGGCCTGGAAGCTGGCCAATGCCCGGGATGCCCAGGGGCACCTGCTGCTGCTCTCGAACGAGATGGGCGAGCTGTCGAACCTGAGCTTCGAGCGCGAGTTCGGCCGCATCATCGGCCTGCTCGATGCGCTCGCCGATGTCGTCGAGGAAGAAACCGACCGCACGGTCACGCGCGTGGTGCAGAACCTCGCGACGGCGGTATTCCTGCCTGTTTACTGAACGCTCGGGCAAAGCGAGCGTCTTGCCCTTATATCCTTCCCTTTCCAATTCGCAATGAAGTCCATCGTCATTCTGATCTCTGGCCGCGGCAGCAACATGGAAGCGATCGTGCGTGCCGGCATCCCGGGCGCACAGATTGCCGCGGTCATCAGCAACCGTCCCGGCGCGGGCGGGTTGGCGTTCGCCCAGGCACATGGAATTGCCGCCGAAGTGGTCGACCACACCGCCTTTGCCGACCGCGCCGCCTTCGATGCTGCGCTCGCCGCATGCATCGATGCGCATGCGCCCGACCTCGTGGTACTGGCCGGTTTCATGCGCGTGCTGACCGACGGCTTCGTGCGCCGCTACGAAGGGCGTCTGCTCAACATCCACCCCTCGCTGCTCCCTTCCTTCCCGGGCCTGCACACACACCGGCGCGCGCTGGAAACCGGGGTGCGGGTGCATGGCGCGACGGTGCACTTCGTCACCGCCGAGCTCGATGATGGACCTATCGTGATCCAGGCCGCAGTTCCGGTGCTGGACGGGGATGACGAAGCCGCGTTGTCCGCGCGTGTGCTGGCCCAGGAGCATCGCATCTATCCCCAGGCTGTCCGTTGGTTCGTCGAGGACCGGCTCGCGGTGCGGGGGAACCGGGTCGAGGTCCGCGGGCTGCCGGAAAGTGCGGATGTGGCGCTCCTCGTGCCGGCGCCGGAGGGGGCGGCATGATCGTGCGGATCCTGCGCGTGTTTTCCACAGTGTTTGCATTGCTGTTCGTGGTGCCCGCAGTGGCCGTGAGCGCAGCACCGCCAGCGGGCAGGATCTTGTTCGACGTGCATTACGGGTCGCAGGGTTTCAAGGTCGGAGAGGCTCGCCATGTATGGAAGTACGATGGTGTCCAGTACGAGCTTTCACTCACGCTGGAGGCGAAGGGGCTCGCCGGGCTGTTCGGGCTTGAGTATGCGCAGCGCAGCACCGGAACGCGTGACGGCAATGGGCTCAAGCCAGAGCTCTTCAGCGTGGAACAGCGTGGGCGCAAGCCCGAGAGTGCGCTCTTCGACTGGTCGCAGGGGCGGGTCAGCGTCCGCCGCGACGGGCAGGAGCGAAAGAGCGGCACCATACGCGCTGGCGACCAGGATGTGCTGAGCCTGTGGCACCAGGCGCGCCGCGTTGCCGAGCGTGGTGAAGCCGTCCATCTGACCGTGGTGACAAACAAGAGCATCAAGCAGGCTAAGCTTGAGCCAGCCGGCACCGAGCGCCTGAAGCTTGCGATGGGCGAGGTCGACACCGTGCGCGTCCATGCCTGGGCGGAGCAAGGCGAACTGGACATCAACATCTGGCTGTCCCCGCGGCACGGCATGCTGCCGGTCCGCATCCGCATCGAGGACGAGAAGGGCGGTGTCCTGGACCAGCGCGCCGTGCGCGTCGAACTTGGTGTGGCAGCGCAGAAACCGGAAAAGAACTGAAATGAGCAAGACGATCAAGACCAAGGCAGCCGAGGGGGCGGTATCCCGCCCCCTGTTCATTCATGCCGCACAGGCGCTGGGGGCGGTGCTCGGCTTCGAGCATCCGGCCGATGCGGTGCTATCGCGCCATTTTCGCGAGAACCGCGAGTTGGGGCACCGCGACCGGGGCTTTATCGCCGAGGCGGTGTATGGCGTGTTGCGCCGGCTGCGCTGGCTGCGCCGTCTTGCCGGCGAGGAGGCCACCCCGCGCATGCTGCTGCTGGCGTGGTTTGCGCGGGGTGAGGGCTGGCCGCTGCGCAATTTCGAAGGCTTGGTCAGTCCCACCGAGCGGGACTGGGTGGCTGCAGTGAAGGCGGCCGAGGTGGGTGCGCTTTCGCTGGCCGAACGTGCGGATCTGCCGGACTGGCTGGCCGATCGTCTTGCCGTGCAGATGGGGGAGGAAGAACTGGTTGCGCTGGCCCATGGCCTGAACCGGGCCGCTCCGCTCGATCTGCGCGTGAACCTGCTGAAAGCCGATCGGGATCAGGTGCTGGCGCGGCTGCAGTCGGAGGGGGTTGCCGCAGCGCCCGGCAGGCTGTCGCCGCAAGCGATCCGGTTGGCGGGCAAGCCGGCCTTGCAGAAGCACCCGCTGTTTCTCGAGGGGGGCTTCGAGGTACAGGACGAGGGTAGCCAGTTGCTGGGTTTGCTGGTGCAGCCTCGCCGTGGCGAGTTGGTGGTGGATTTCTGCGCCGGAGCGGGGGGCAAGACGCTGCAACTGGGCGCAATGATGCGCTCCACCGGCAGGCTGTATGCGCTGGACGTTTCGGAAAAGCGCCTTGCGAAGCTCAAACCCCGCATGGCGCGCGCAGGCCTGTCGAACGTGCATCCGGTGCTGATTGCGCACGAGGCCGACGCGAAGGTGAAGCGGCTTGCGGGCAAGGCCGACCGCGTGCTGGTCGATGCGCCCTGTACCGGCCTGGGCACGCTACGCCGCAACCCCGACCTGAAGTGGCGGCAGTCGCCCGCCGCGGTCGCGGAGATGACGTCCAAGCAGGCATCGATCCTCGCAGCGGCTGCGCGCCTCGTGCGTCCCGGCGGCCGGCTCGTCTATGCGACCTGCAGCCTGCTCGCCGAAGAGAACGACGCCATCGCCGATGCCTTCCTCACCGCGCATCCCGGCTTCCGTGCCCTTTCGGCGCAGGAGATCCTCGCCCGTCAGGGTGTGGAGATCGAAACCGGCGAACGCCTGCGTCTGCTGCCCCACGTTCATGACACCGATGGCTTTTTCGCTGCAGTGTTCGAGCGCAGTGAGGGCGCCTGATTCGCCGCGGACGAGCAGGAGAACGCGGGTGACGGCAGCTGGTCGGGGCCGGTCTTCGGTCCGCCTCGTCGCCTGCGTGCTGCTCGCGATCGGCCTGCAGGCCTCGCATGCGAGCCAGCGTTTTGCTGCCGAAGGTGAGATCGAGCTGGCGTTCTCACCGCGCGACGATGCAGAGAAGGTGCTCATCGGGCTTGTCCACGATGCGCGCAAGAGTCTGCTTGTGCATGCTTACGCCTTCACAAGCCGCAGCATCGCTGACGCGATGGTGGCTGCGCATCACCGTGGAGTGAAGGTCGAAGTCCTGGCCGATGCGCAGATGAACCGGCGGGAAAAGGGCAATGCCATTGGCCGTCTGCTCGCGGCCGGGGTGCCCGTCGCCTTCGAGACTGCATACAGCGCGGCGCACAACAAGGTGTTGATTGTGGATGCCGAAGGGCCGGGTTGTGCGGTGCTCACCGGTTCGTACAATTTCACGTGGTCGGCGCGCAACCGTAATGCCGAGAACATTCTGATCGTGCGCGAACATTGCCCGCTTGCGCGCGCTTATCGTGACAACTGGCGGCGCCACAGGGCCGATGCGACACCGATTCGTGCGCTGCCCTGGAAGCCCTGAACCGAGGGCGCGCAGGCCTGGCGTTAAAGCCCTGATGTGACCGTCGGCGTGCATGTGCAGCCTGGCTGCGAGGCGTTGGCGTTACCCCGTGACCTCAGTTACCCGGCTTCAGCATTCGCGCTCGGCGTCGGCCCAGCAGTTGGGCGTTTCGTACAGGCGCACGCGCTCGAGGCGCAGATCGTTTCCGTAGACGTCGTGATAGGCAGGTTCCAGAATGCGGAAGGCTTCGGCTGCGAGGTTCTCGGCCGTCGGGACCACATCCAGAACGATGGTCTTGTGCCCGGGCATGCTTGCGAGGAACTCGATCACTATGCTGTCGCCACGGTAGGCGAGGAAGGCATGATCCCAGCGCGAGACGACGAGTTCGTTGGCAATACGTTTGACGTCGGCGAAATCCATCACCATGCCGTTGACCGGTGCCCCATCGGCCTTGATGATGCTGCCCGAAAGGGTCACCTCCAGCGCATAGCGGTGGCCGTGAAGGTGCCGGCACTGGCTGGCATGATCGGGAATGCGGTGTCCGGCGTCGAATTCGAGGCGGCGGGTGATGCGCATGGCTTGGCTCTCCGGAAGGGGCGCAGATTATAACGCGCCGCCTGCCCACTGGCGTCGCGTGGTTTCCACGCGTGGTTTCCGCAAGTGTCTGACAAAACGATGAATTCTGCACATTCCATTCCGCCTGGAACGCTCGATACACTCAAGGTCAGCCAGCACGACCGGGACCTTGCCGGGCTGACCTACGTTTATCCCGTGCTCTCGCGTCGTGCTGGAGGGGTGTCGGTTGGCATCAACCTTAACCCCAACAACGCCTGCAACTGGCACTGTGCCTATTGCCAGGTGCCGGACTTGGTGCGCGGCAAGGCGCCCGACATCGATCTTTTACTCCTCGAGCACGAACTCTCCGGATTCCTGGCAGACCTGATCCATGGGGACTGGATGGAGCGCTTCGTGCCCGAAGGCTCGCGCGCCATTCGAGACATCGCCTTTTCGGGCAATGGCGAACCGACGAGTGCGGAGGTCTTTGCCGAGGCGGTGGACCGGGTGCTTCGCGTTCGCGATGCGTTCGGGCTTGCTGCCGATGCGGTGCCAGTGCGGCTGATCACCAACGGCAGTCTGCTGGCGCAGGCGCGGGTTCAGGACGGCGTGCGCAGGCTGGGCGCCGGTGGCGGGGAGGTGTGGTTCAAGGTCGACGCGGGTACGACTGCCGGAATCGAACGCATCAACGGGGTGCGCCTTGAACCTGCAGCCGTGGCACGGAATCTGGCACGGTGCGCGGAACTTTGCCCGACCTGGGTGCAGACCTGCGTGTTCCGCTGGGACGGTGCAGCGCCTGAGGAGGCCGAGCTGGATGCGTATCTGGATGTGCTCGCTCAGGCCGGGATCGCACGCCTGAAAGGGGTGCTGCTGTACGGCGTGGCACGCCCGTCCCGGCAACCGGAGGCCGTGCATGTCTCCCGCCTCAGCGAGGCAGAGATCGAGCAGATCGCTGACCGTATACGGCGAAAGGGGCTGACCGTTCGTGTCAGCCCCTGATCCGGTCCCGCGTGCCGGCGCTCAGCGCTCCTTGCGTTTTGCGCGCGCTTCCTTCTTCAGCGACTTGTACAACTCCGGATTGCTGGCCTTGAGGTACTCGGCCACTTCCATGTCGTCGCGCTTGACCTTCTCGATGTCGACCTGCTCGACATGAACGAGGCGAAGCAAAGCCTGAACGGGACGGGGAATGTTGCGCCCGCTCTCGTAGCGGGAACCGCCGCTTTGCGTCACGCCGATCTTTGACCAGAACTGCGACTGGTTCAATCCAAGTTTGCGGCGAATTTCACGAACATCAAGTTTCTCTGTTGCTTTCATTACGGGGCCCTCGAAAAATTCTCCGACCCGGGTCGGAGCTACGCGCTTCTGCGCGGAATAGATCTGAATCTATGACCAAAGTCATAGAGTGCATGCAGTATAGGTCAGCAATCTTTCAAAATGCATTTTCGAATTTCGCGTTTATGTGGAATTTGAAATAGCATATCCAATTCGCCTTACGCAGATTCTCATCCGTCCTGGAAGCTCGTGGTTTGGATAAACTCGCGCGGTGGTTGGTAAGTGCTTTGATAGGACATTGGCACGGTTGGTTCAGTCTGGTGCTCTGAAGCGCAGCCTGGTGTTCTGTGGCCCCATACGGAGGCGTTCTGGTTCTTCGAGTCGGGCGATGCCAAAACGGCGGGTGGCGGCTTGGGCGCGCGGTTTCCGGTGGGGATGGTCTGCTTGCGGTAGGGAGTGATGGTCGTAGCCGCGGCCGGAGCAAACGCTCGATCAGTGTTTGACCGGCAGAACTGAACTCGCTATGATCGCGCCTTCCTGATGGAGACGTGGCCGAGAGGTCGAAGGCACTCCCCTGCTAAGGGAGCATGCGGGCTAAAACTCGCATCGAGGGTTCGAATCCCTCCGTCTCCGCCAGACCTGCTAAAGAGCCATATTTTCAAGTCAATTCAATGACTTAGGAAGTATGGCTTTTTGCTTATATACCACATCGAGTTACCACTACCCTCGTTTCTCTGGGGGAATGGGTGCCTCAAGGCTGGAAACTCTCCGCATTCGCAGAGTTTGTGGTCGCTGCATCAACCTCTTGCGCCGTCGCGTTGGTCCCTTCCGGCGGACGACCTGATCGGCACAGTGTGCGTACCAGCCTCGTACCGCTCGCAGGGCAGTATGGCGCGGGCGTCCCTGTGTTGGGTCTCCAGACCCCTCGACACCTTCCACTCGTTGAAACTCGTTCGGTCACTTCGTGAGGTTGAACCCCGCGTCCCGCTTGGGTTTCACGCTCCCGCTGTTCATAGCAGGTGTTCAATTTGAACAGCACACGATGAAACCCGCGTGGTTACTGGGATTCAGCCTCACGTTCCCCGCGTGTGCTTCGCGGGATGTTGGTGTGTCTGCTCAAAAGTCGGGCTGCTGTGTCTCCTTCTGGCTGACCTCCATCATCAAGGCTTCCACCATCTCCCTGATGAGATAGACCTCTTCGGGGTCGCTCACAAGATCAAGCAGGGTGCGGGCCTCCCCGAGTGCATCCCTGATCGCCTTCGCTCGTTCCCCCTCGGGGTTCATCTCGGGGACATCCGCACGACGGTTCCCCGGCTTGTCGTCTCCCATCTGGCGAGCGATCCGGGGAAAGTGCTTCATCATCCAGTTCCTGATGGTGCCGTGCGTCCCGATCCCGTGGAGTTCCGAGGTGATCTCTCGGTAGCTCTTGAGCTTCCCACGCCCCTTCAGGTGACCACCTCCTTTGATGAACTGCTTGAAGGCGTTCATCTTCTCGGTCTTGGTGAGGCGTAGCCCGTGGGTGAGGTTGGCGACCGCAGACGCCTTGAGGGCTTCTCTCTCGGTCATCGGTACGACGACAGCCTCGATCCCCTGACGCCCGATCAAGGTTGCAGCATCGAATCGGTGGAAGCCATCGATCAGGAACAGCCTCCCGTCGATCTCTGCGAGCGTTACCGGCGGAAACTCACTCCCGGCCTGCATCGCGCTCGCGTATGCCTTCACGGTCTGTGCATCGGTCCTGTTCCTGACCTGAAAGCGACGATCTCGGATGATCTCGTCCAGTTCGATGACAAGCTGTCGTTTCTCGTCAGTCGTCCATCCAAGCATGTTCTTCACTCTCTGCAATGAACTGGCGGTGCTGCTTCAGAATGATGGCGAGGGCTTCGTTGTTGTTGATCCTCACCCCGTGTCGTCTCTCATACTCCCGCTGGAACTCCTTCAGGTGATCGAAGGCTGATACGGGAAAGGCGATGCTGCGGAAGACGGTCTTCTCCATCCCCGTTGATCGGTCATGCTTCATGTTTGCTTGCTCCAATGAAAAAGCCCCAAGGGGATTCCTCGGGGCTGCTGTGGGTGCGTCCTTGGGTGACGCTGTGTCGGGTGGGGGGCGTGTGTTCGGGTGGCCCGCTATCCCCCGTAACTGTGGGGCAATCGGTGTTCCTCGGCTCCTCCATAACTGCAACCGAAGACAGCACAGATCACCCGACTCGAACCCGAATACTGTTCGTGGTCGCCACCAAGGGTCGGCAGCATGTGCGCCCCCTTCTAGTCGCTAAGTCTTGATGATCATCGCCACCGAGAAGGCGACGAACGCCCATGCAAAGACGCTCTCCACGAACATCGGGTCGCGCAGCTTCTCCCTGATCTGCCTGATCGTCTTCATGCTGCCACCTTCACCGACTGACATGCTCGCTTCACCGACGCAGGGGAGATCCCGAACTGTTCCGCTGTCTGCTTGATGCTGGCGCTGTTCTCGTGCCTCCACCGTGCCACCGCTTCATCATCAATGGTCTTCTCCCTGCCGAGGTTCTTCCCCTCCGCTCTGGCTCGCTCGATCCCGGCCATCTGTCGGACCTTGATGTTCTCCCGCTCCAGTTCGGCCACTGCGGCGAGCATGGTGAGCATGAGCCTTCCGGCAGGGGTGGCGAGGTCGAACCCCTCGCGCATCGAGACGACGGAAACGCCCTTGGCCTTGAGGGTCTCGACTGTTGTCAGAACGTCGATTGTGTTCCGTCCGAGTCGGTCGATGGCGACCACCACCACGGTGTCACCCTCTCTCACGTATGCCAATAGGGCGGCCATAGCGGGCCTTTGAGCCGCTGGAATCGAACCGGATACACCTTCCTCCACGAACCACTTTGAGACCTTGTAGCGGGCTTCTATCGTCCTCCGCTGGTTCTCTGTGGTCTGGTCGTCGGTGCTGACCCTGAGATAGGCAATCGTGGCTGACATGGTCTGATCCCTCCGCGTGTGGCTCAATGAGTGTGGCTCACATTGTGAGGGGTGGCTCAGAGAAAATCAACTCCTTTGAGCTATGATGCTGAGGGCTGTTTTGGTATGGCTCACAGGGAGTACCTTCTGAGCTTCCTCACGGTAGCCTTCAGCAGGGGGCTGCAGTCAGATGCTAGACTTCTCAAATCGCATACAGGGAGGCTCCCATGGCATACGAAGGCAACGAGTTCGCGGCGATGATGGCGATCAGAAACCAGAGCGTCACCAAGGCTGTCGAGCATCTCCTCGGGATCTGCACCGGGCTTGTAGCTGACAACCGTATTGATGATGCCGAGGTGAGGTTCCTTGATCTCTGGCTGAATCAGTATCCCGAGGTCACAACCGCCTGGCCGGGAAGCGTGATCGCTGAGCGATTGCGGCTGATCCTTGCAGATGGCGTGATCACGAAGGAGGAGCGGGACGACCTCTTGGAGACGCTGAAGGGTATCTGTGGTTTCCAGTTGGCCGAGACAGGAGCCGCTGAGGCTGCGGTGGCCACGATTCCCTTTGATGACGACCCCTCGATCTACTTCGATGGGCGGAGCTTCTGCTTCACCGGTCGGTTCCTATTCGGGACAAGGGCGAAGTGTGAGCGTGAGGTTCTAAACCGTGGCTCTATCGCAGCAGACCGGGTGACAAGCAATCTTGAGTATTTGGTGGTTGGGTCGCTGGTAGAGCCGACCTGGGCGCACACCAGCTACGGACGGAAGATTGAGAAGGCGATCGAATACATCGACAAGGGGTGTGGGATTGCGATCATCTCGGAACGCCAGTGGATCGAGGCCCTGAAGTGATCTTGGATGTGTCCTCGATTCCGAGAGACGAGGCCGGGGTACGGGGGAAACACGCTTGCGCGGCCCTTCGGGGTGACCTCTCGAAAACCTGCGGCAGAAATTTTCTCTACTCCTGCAGATAGCTACTCCGCACACGCATTCCATATTGGCGCTAGGTGATCATGAACTACGACGAAATCGTTCCCCACGTTGAGGCCCTCGGCTACCGTGACAAACTCCGTTTGGCTCAGCTTCTGGTGCAATTGGCTAGGAAGGAGGAAGAGGAACAGAACCCAGCCAAGCGAGCTGTGGAGCCTGCTAAATCCAGCACGACCTCGGAGACTGTCAGCTATGTGGCCGAGCGGCTCGTGAAGTTGCGCCCGTCGAAGAGGGCGGGGGTCCTTAACTCCATCAGTGCGATGTTCCAGTTTCAAGGGGGAATCTCCGAAGAGGATCGGAGCAATCTGGTTTCCGCTCTGATCAAGGGCGGATACATCTCCATCGACGGCAACAGCAAGGTTCAGTACCTGAGATAGAAACCTCATGTTGCATTGCGCTCGTTCGGATACCTCACCTTCTCGATAGCTTCCTTCATCCGCTCCACTGAGTGACCCCCGGAGTACAGGCCATAGGTGATCCGGGGCTTCTCATGGCCCACGATGTCGGCGGTGAGGTTCTCGGACACTCCTGCATCCTCAAGCAGGGTGACCACAGTCTTCCTGATCGAGTGGAAGACCTTCTTGTCAGGGAACCCGAGAGACTTCTTCAGCCTCCCGAACCGCTTCCCGATGGCATTCGAGCGGTCCCCGTACTTGTTGAAGGTGAGACCTGACAGCAGGTAGCTGTCCCTGCTCGCCTCCTTCAACCGCTTCACCACCTCGACCAGTTCCGAATGAAGAGGAACCCGACGAATGCCCGCCTCGGTCTTGCTGTCGGTGATCTTCAGTACCTCGTCGGTGCAGTCCGTCACCTTCAGGGCGCACAGTTCCTCGATCCTCGCGCCTGAGTACATGCCAAGGCGGATCAGATCCGCTAGTTCGTGGTCCTCCTTCTCGGTGGCTGCATCAAGGAGGGTGACCACCTCGGAAGGCTCGAACGGTTCCCAGCCATCGGTTCCTTTGGTCTTGCTGCCGTTGGTCTTCTTGGCGAAGGAGGGGAGGATAAAGGGCTGCTTCTCTGGGTCGGCCTTCTCGATCTCCTGAAGGTAACGCCAGAAGTTCCGACAGAACTTGAAGATCCGATCCAGTGATGAGTAAGAGTAACCCTGTCTGGTCGGGGTGTCCTTCATCAACTCCTTCACCCACTCGATGACCGCTTGCTTGCTCACCGCCTCGACGCTGACGAACTTGTCGATCATCCGCCTGACATCCTTCTTCATCTGGTCGATGGTCTTTGGGGCTTGGGTCAGGTGTGATGCCCACTCGGTGAAGAAGGTATCCATCGGGGTCTGAATCCCGGTGGCGACGGCGTAGAACGTCTTTCCGGCCTCGCTTCCTCTGCTTGCGGCGATCCGGTCTGCTTCCTGCTCGATGAACTCTTGAACAACGATTGGCTGGTCGTGTTCTTCGTACTCCCGCCGCCACATCAACGCTTCTTCAAGGAACGGATCGGCGTTCCCTCTCGCTGCTGCGATCTGTGCCTTCCACTGGGCTATGATCGGGCGGGCGCGTTCCTCTGCGACTCGCTTGTCAGTGGTCTTCAGTGACAGCAACAACTTCGACTTGCCGATCCTCTGTCGGACATCCTCGGGAACGTGGAGGGTGGCGTACCAAGTGTTCCGGCGGCGTTCGATATTGCTTCCCATGGTGTATCTTGAATGTGGCGGAGACGGCGTGTTACCACACGAATATACCACACGTAGTTACCACATCAAGGCTTGCAAGTTGCTGATATACTGTGTTTTCAATGGCTTGTTCGAGGTGTGCGGAATCTCCCTCCGTCTCCGCCAGACCAAACGCTGAAACCCGCACTGCCACTGGCTTTGCGGGTTTTTCGTTTTCTGGCGAGTCTCCGCTTGAGTTGCCACTCGGCGGCTGCTAACCCCGGGGTTGCGTAGGGCCACATGCTGATGTTCTCCTCGTGTGACCCGGCTCAACGCCAGCCGAGCCAACTTGGGCGGATCGGCAGGGGCTCGCTCGACTTGTGGCGAGCGGGCGTGCCGGTATGTGCAAGAGGAAAGGGCTTGGGAACAAACTTGCCGAGCGTCTCGCGCTGGCTGGGGGTCAGGTGCTGGGCGCCCGTGAGGTGCTGCAAAAAGCAAAAGACTCGTTAGCCATGCAGGCTCAGCGGGTCTTGGATGGCTGCTATAGCTGCATTTAGTACGCGCCCGCAAGCTGAACTTCAAATCGGCGCGATGGACGGGTTAAATCGGAGATGCGTTTGGGTTGTCAAGGCGCAGGCCACAGGCGCAGCAAGCAATGCGGGGTCGTCGGGTGCTGGCCACCCTGCCTATAATCCAGCCCGGTCGCGAAGGTGCGCATGCCTCCATGCGCCACGTACGATAGGACAGTGCGGAGTATGGAAGCGGTCGCAGTCATTGATTTTGAGACTACGGGGCTGTCTCCCGCGCAGGGTGATCGCGCCACGGAGATCGCAGCGGTCATCGTGGAGGACGGTCGTGTGGTCGACCGCTACCAGAGCCTGATGAACGCGGGTGTGCGGATTCCTGCCTACATCGAGGCGCTGACCGGGATCACGAACGCCATGGTCCGCAGCGCACCTTCGGCGGGCGAGGTGATGCGTGAGGTGTTCGATTTCGTCGGCGGCATGCCGATCGTCGCCCACAACGCATCGTTCGACGCCAAGTTCTGGGACGCGGAGCTGGCACGGATCCAGCGCAGCAGGAAGCAGGACTTCGTATGCTCGCTGCTGCTGTCCCGGCGCCTGCTGCCGCTCGCGCCCAGTCACAAGCTCGGCGCGTTGGTCGAGTACGCCAGCCTGCCGGTCGCCGGGCGCTACCACCGCGCGCTGGCCGATGCCGAGATGGCCGCGAGCCTGCTGCTGCGGCTCGAGGATGAGCTGCGGCGCCGGCATCAGGTGCCCAGGGTGTCGGTCGCACTGCTGCGGCAGATCCAGCGCGCGTCGAAGGCGCAGCTGCCGAGATGCCTGGCCGCTGCCCGGGGATGCTGATGCCTGTGCGACGGGGCGCCGGGGCTGAGAGATGACGATCCGCTTCACCCTCCCGCCCGACGAAATCGAGATCACCGCGATCCGTGCGCAGGGTGCGGGCGGCCAGAACGTCAACAAGGTGTCGAACGCCGTGCATCTGCGCTTCGACATCGCGGCATCGAGCCTGCCCGAGGACTTGCGCGCGCGTCTGCTCGCCCTGCACGACCATCGGATCAGCAAGGAGGGCGTGGTGATCATCAAGGCGCAGGGATTTCGCAGCCTGGAGAAGAACCGCACCGAGGCGCTGCGCCGGCTGGAAGAGTTGATCGAGTGTGTGGCTGCGCCCCCGAAGGCGCGTCGTTCGACCCGGCCAACGCGTGCGTCGGTCGCCCGCAGACTGGAGGGGAAAGCGCGGCGGGCGTCGATCAAGGCCGCACGCGGAAGGGTGAGCGACTGATCGGCTTGTCCCGTCGAGGCTCAGTCAGCGCCTCGCATCAATCAGCGTCCAGCAGGCGTGCGCACTCGTCCATCATCGATCGGGCCAGTTCCGAATCGTAGTCCGGGTTGCATCTTCCTCTCTAAAACGAATGATTCCGTGATAACGCTGTTCACCATCGAAGCCAAGCTTTACGGCGTGACGCAGGCGGCGAACCGCTGCAAACGCTCCCCCCGCCCGGGCTTCGGCGAGTAACTTGCTCCAATCGTTTGGCGGACGGCCGTTTTCCAGCATCTTGCAAAACACCCGTCATGGCGCTCCCATCCTCTCAGTCGGCGAGCGCATACGCGCCCGTCTGGTCATGCACCTCGCGCCCGGTCAGCGGTGGATTGAACACACACACCATGCGCATGTGGCTGCCCTTGTTGGCACGCAGGATGTGGCGGTCGTGCCGGTTCAGGCAGTACAGGGTGCCGGGGCGGATGGCGTGGGTCACGCCGGTGGCGAGGTCGGTGATCTCGCCTTCGCCCTCGATGCAGTACACCGTCTCGAGGTGGTTCCTGTACTCGAACTCATGCTCGGTGCCTGGTTTGATGATGGTGTCGTTCAACGAATAGCCGACGCCGGCATCCTTGTAGATCAGGCGACGGCTGTTCCAGCCTTCGGTATCCACGTCGGCGGCGGTGCCGATGACGTCGTCCAGATGCTTCACGATCATTGGAGCTTCCTCGTAGGTACGGTGCACCCCGTTCTTTACGGGGCGCGGTAGGTGAAAGACGGGGCGCAGTGAGGACGGGGATCTTAGGCCGCGGCTTCGATCGCGGCCGCCGCGTTGTCGACCCCCAGGGCGTCGCACAGACCCGCTTCGATCACGTCCAGGCCGTGCCGCAGCTCTTCCTCGGTGATGGTCAGGCTCGGGAGCAGCTTGAGCACCTGATCGTCGATGCCTGCGGTCTCGATGATCAGCCCGCGCTTGAAGCACGCCTGCGAGATGCGCGTCGCCAGCTGTGCGTCGTCGAACTCGACGCCCCAGATCAGCCCGCACCCGCGCACCCGCGCATCCGGAACGTGCTTTGCGACGATGTTGGCCAGGCGCTTCTCCACCAGTTCCGCCTTGCGCGCGACATCCTCGGTGAGGAGGCCGTCCTGCCAGAACTTGAGCGCGGCGGTGGCAGTGACGAAGGCCGGGTTGTGCCCGCGGAAGGTGCCGTTGTGTTCGCCCGGCGCCCATTGGTCGAGTTCGGGCTTGATCAGCACCAGCGCCAGCGGCAGGCCATAGCCCGACAAGGACTTGGACAGCGTGACGATGTCCGGCACGATGCCTGCGTCCTCGAAGCTGAAGAACGTCCCGGTGCGGCCGCAGCCGACCTGGATGTCATCGACGATGAGCAGCACGCCATGCTCTTCGGTAACGCGGCGCAGGCGCTGAAGCCACTCGATGCTGGCGACGTTGACGCCACCCTCTGCCTGCACGGTCTCGACGATGACCGCGGCAGGCTTGTCCATCCCGCTGCCCTCGTCCTTGAGCAGCGCTTCGAAGTAGTCGAGCGTATCGGTGCCTTCGCCAAGATAGCCATCGAACGGAACGGAGGCGGTGTGGCCGAGCGGCACGCCGGCCCCGGCGCGCTTGAACCCGTTCCCTGTCACCGCCAGCGCACCCAGCGTCATGCCGTGAAAGGCATTGGTGAAGCCGACCACCTGCTCGCGTCCGGTCACCTTGCGCGCCAGCTTGAGCGCAGCCTCGACCGCATTGGTGCCGGTCGGCCCGGGAAATTGGAATTTGTAGCGCAGGCCTCGCGGCTGCAGGATGACTTCGTTGAAGCGCTCGATGAAGCCCTGCTTCGCCTCGGTGTACATGTCCAGCGAGTGCGTGATGCCGTCGCGCATAAGGTAGGCCAGCAGGGCCTGCTTGATCCTGTCGGGGTTGTGACCGTAGTTCAGCACACCTGCGCCGCAGAAGAAGTCGAGGTAGCGGCGGCCCTCGGCGTCTATCATCCACGCGCCCTTGGCGCTGGTGAACATCGCGGGAAAACTGCGGCAATAGCCGCGTACTTCGGATTCGTACTGTTCGAATGTGTTCATCATGAAGTAACTCCTGTGGTCGAAAAAGGGCGGGGCTGCGCTCGACCCGGGACGAGCGGTATCGGGGCGCTCGCGCCTGCGAGTGCCCGGCACGGCACGAAGCCGGTCAGACCGGTATGGGGTTCTCGAGCTGGGACTGAACGCCGCGGGCGGGCGTATGGCGCGCAATCGGGCCCACGCGCAACAGCGGCTCGGCGGGGTGATCTGCTGGAAACAGATCGACGGTGAAGTAGGGGGTTACGTGGCAGCGGGTGTCATGTTCGCGCGCCAGGCGGTGAAACAGCGCACTTGAGGCCAGGTTGTCGTCCGCCACTGTGGCTGTCACCCAGCGACAGCAGGCATTGGCCGGCAGGCTCAACCACTGCTGCAGCAGCTGCAGGCCGAGGCCCTGGCCGCGCTGCTCGGGCAGCACCCCCACCTGCCAGACGAAGGCAGTGTCGGCCTCGCGCGGCGGGTGGAAGCCGATGACGGCGCCGACGATGCGGCCGTCCTGCTCAGCCACAAGGCAGGTGTCGCCGAAGTCGGCGGCGAACAGCACGTAGAAATAGACCGAGTTTGGCTCCAGCGTGCCAGTAGCCTGGACGAATTGCCACAGAGCGGTGCCATCACTCGGGCGGGTGCTACGGAAACGAATGGGAGCGCGGGTGGAGGATCGGATGGACGAAGGTGTCTCGGTACGGGTCATGTCGTGGGTTGTTCTGGTGGCATGCCGCACTCACTGCGAGGTGAAGTGCAGCATGGCAGACCACGTCAGCGCCTTGGGGCGGGCACCGCGGCCGGTCGGCCCCGGCAAGGGGCCTCACAAAACTCAAGCGACGCATTGGCCGTTGAACGATCGCCCACTGCATGGCATGAATGGCCAGTCAATTGACCCTTGCGCAGCGGGAGGGATCCGATGTATTTGCTCAAATCCTTTTTTACCTTACCCGAGCATCCGGTTTCACATCAAGTCTGCGAAGGCGGTCATTGGATTTCGAGGTCACGGGGCTTGTCGTCCGCGTAAGGGCTTGTCGCCCGCGTAAGGCGATCGCGCCACGGAGATCGCAGCGCCTATCGTGGAGGATGGTCGTATGGTCGCCGCTACCGGAGTTTGACGAAAGCGGGGGTGCGGACTCCCACTTGCAACGAGGCGCTGACCGGGAGTACGGCTGCCATGGTCTGCAGCGCGCCGTGGCGGGGGAGGTGATCGGTGACCTTGCGGATTGCGTTGGTGAGTTTGTGATGCGACTCGAGGATGCGCTGCGGCTTCGACCGTGCCGGGGGGCCACCAGTGATCAGGCGACCAATGACGGGCTGCGCCACGACTCCTTATCCTCCCGCATGGCGGCAAGCGCTGATGAGAATGTTCCGCGGTGTGAGTGTTCGTGTGCAGAAGCAGCCGATCTGGACTTCGAAGCCACGCTCCTGCAGTCCCAGCGCGAGGTCGAGGGCCAACCAGATCTCCAGTGGGCGGCGGTAGGCGTGGCGGATGATCTCGAGGCGAAGGACCTGTTCGCGGCGGGCGGCTCCGGCGTTCTCCCAATGTGCCCAGTTGATGTGCCCGGGGAGCCGCAGCTGCGCGCGCGCGGCGAGAAGCCTGCAGAAGTTGGCGAAATCGTTCTTCAGCCATGCAGCCGGAACGGGCTGGAATGGACTCTCCGCCTGCAGTCCGAGGTCATTGCGGAGCGCCAGATAACCGAGCTTCCAGGCCTGATCCCGCGCGAGTCGGCGACGGTCGTGCAGTGGCGCGGTGACGGCCTCGGTGACGGCGAGGCGCAGCTTGTTGCTGTCGAGTTGGAGGGTGGCGGTACCGCTCATGGCCTGGTAGGCGCCGGCGCTACCCTTGTGGTAACAACAGGGCGCGATGTGCAGGCTGCGCGCGCCGTGGTCGGCAGCGGTGCGGACGAGCCGGCGATGCAACTCTCCGCATGCATGCAGGGCTACCACGTCCCGCCCCTCAAGGTATTCGATTGCTGATGGGCTCGTCGCGTCGCCTTGGAGGATGGTGTGCGGAACGCGGTGTCGGGCGGCGAGCCGTCTGGCTTGCTGGCAGAGCGCGACATCGATCTCGAGTGCGGCGACTTCGATTCTGCGCGTTTGATGCAGGTGTCGGCCCAGGTGCGCCTTGCCAGCACACCATTCGAGGGCGGGCCCTGGAATCTGCGGCAAACGAGAGGCGAAAGCCTCGATCTGCGCTTTCTTGCGGCCCGGGATCTCTACGTCGAGGTGCGGCGGCACGGGTGTGGCCGGCTGCGCGGGCAGCATGTCGAGCGTGCTGAGTGCGGTCAGTTCCGCCAGGCCGTGCAGGCGCGGTGCGAGCCAGTTCGTCGCCAGATCCGGTTTGTCGCGGTAACGATCAACGCTTGCGGCATCCAGTGCGAGGACCTGGTGTGCCAGCTGCGGCTGATCCAGGCACCATTGCGGGAGTTCCTGATGAAAAGGCGAGGGCGCCCAGAAGGCGCGATGGGCCTGTAGCAGCGCTTGCAGTGCGAGAAAGCGTTCGCGCAGGTCCACTATCGGGGTGGCTCGTATCGGGTCGGATGGTGTCTAGGGGAGTCCATGCACGGGCTCGAGCAGCTGGATGACGGGCTGTGCAGGGGGCTATTGCATGCAGGGCGGCGTGGCGAAAACAGCGCGTATTGGAGGATGCTACAAAAATTGCAGAACGTGTTTACAAAGCGAAGAACGCTTACTATACTGCGCGCTCTTCGGTGACGGGGGTATAGCTCAGCTGGGAGAGCGCTTGCATGGCATGCAAGAGGTCAGCGGTTCGATCCCGCTTACCTCCACCAAAGGTTTTGAGCAGTAAGTAGGCTTGCAGTCCCCATCGTCTAGAGGCCTAGGACACCGCCCTTTCACGGCGATAACCGGGGTTCGAATCCCCGTGGGGACGCCATACAAGGCGACACAGCCATTGGGCTGTGAAGCGAATCCGACAAGCGTCGGAGAAAGTCAGTGCGGAGTGGTAGTTCAGTTGGTTAGAATACCGGCCTGTCACGCCGGGGGTCGCGGGTTCGAGTCCCGTCCACTCCGCCAGTTTCACCCGGAGCTTTGCTCCGGTCTGTTTCGAGAGTCGCGCTTCGGAACAGTTGCGGTGAGCTTGAACGGAAGCTATAATCGCCGACTCGTTGTGGGGGTATAGCTCAGCTGGGAGAGCGCTTGCATGGCATGCAAGAGGTCAGCGGTTCGATCCCGCTTACCTCCACCAAAGGTTTTGAGCAGTAAGTAGGCTTGCAGTCCCCATCGTCTAGAGGCCTAGGACACCGCCCTTTCACGGCGATAACCGGGGTTCGAATCCCCGTGGGGACGCCATACAAGGCGACACAGCCATTGGGCTGTGAAGCGAATCCGACAAGCGTCGGAGAAAGTCAGTGCGGAGTGGTAGTTCAGTTGGTTAGAATACCGGCCTGTCACGCCGGGGGTCGCGGGTTCGAGTCCCGTCCACTCCGCCACAAAAAAAGCCCTTTCGAGATATCTCGAAAGGGCTTTTTCAATTTTTGCGCCCTGGATTTCTTCCTCCGTAAGGCTGGTCAGTCCGCCTGTCATCCGCTAGAGTTTCGTTCCATACGCTGTAGTATGGACGGCGAAGGCCGCCGCCATTGCAGCGTTCGTTTCGGACCAACTATCGAGGGAGCGTATGAAGATGAGCATCGGCAAGATCGGCGTGGTGGGCGCCGGGACCATGGGGAACGGCATTGCTCAGGCCTTTGCGGCCGCAGGTTTGAATGTGGTCATGATGGATATCGGTGAGCCCCAGGTGCAACGCGGGTTGTCGACCATCAGTGCGAGTCTTGACCGGCTGATCAAGAAGGAAAAGATGAGCGCCGACGAGAAAGCGGCTGTGATGGCGCGCATTTCAACTGCGACGGTCGTGAGCGCGCTCGCCGACTGCGACCTCGTCATCGAGGCTGCCACCGAGAATCTCGATCTCAAACTGAAGATTTTTGCGGATCTGGACGCCGCGATGAAGCAGGACGCGATTCTCGCGACCAATACTTCCTCGATCTCGGTGACTCGCCTGGCTGCCGCAACTGGCCGTGCCGACCGTGTCATCGGCATGCATTTCTTCAATCCGGTGCCGATGATGGCGCTGGTTGAGCTGATCCGCGGCCTGCAGACGAGCGCCGAGACTCACGCCCGTGTCGAGGCCGTGGCCAGGCAGATCGGCAAGACGCCGGTGCAGGTGAAGAACAGCCCGGGTTTCGTGGTCAACCGCATGCTGTGCCCGATGATCAACGAGGCGATCTTCACCCTTGGCGAAGGGCTTGCTACCGCTGGGGAGATCGACGAGGCCATGAAGCTCGGCTGCAACCACCCGATTGGCCCGCTGGCGCTGTGCGATCTCATCGGGCTGGACGTGCAGCTTGCGGTGATGCAGGTGCTGTTCGAGGGCTTCAAGGATCCGAAGTATCGTCCGGCTCCGCTGCTGGTGGAGATGGTCGAGGCGGGTTATCTGGGGCGCAAGAGCGGGAAGGGCTTCTTCGATTACAAATGATGTGTACCCCCGCCGGCATTGTGCGCTGCGGGCGGGCGTACACGCACGAACGCCACCCGAAGGTGGCGTTCGCTTGTTGCAAACGGCGATCCGTGGATCAGCCGCGGCCCGAGCGCATCGCGTCGAAGAACTCCGCGTTGCCTTTGGTGGCCTTGATCTTGTCAAGCAGGAATTCCATCGCGTCGATGTCATCCATGCCGTAGAGCAGCTTGCGCAGGATCCACACTTTCTGCAGCACGTCGGCCTTGAGCAGCAGCTCTTCGCGCCGGGTGCCCGACCGGTTGACGTTGATGGCTGGATAGACGCGTTTCTCGGCCATGCGGCGATCGAGGTGGAGCTCCATGTTGCCGGTGCCCTTGAATTCCTCGTAGATCACGTCGTCCATGCGACTGCCGGTATCGATCAGGGTCGTGGCAATGATGGTCAGAGAGCCGCCTTCCTCGATGTTGCGCGCGGCACCGAAGAAGCGCTTGGGCTTCTGCAGCGCGTTGGCATCGACGCCGCCGGTCAGTACCTTTCCGGATGCGGGCTGCACGGTGTTGTAGGCGCGTGCGAGACGGGTCAGCGAGTCGAGAAGGATCACGACGTCATACTTGTGCTCGGTCAGGCGCTTGGCCTTCTCGATCACCATCTCGGCGACCTGTACGTGACGCGTTGCCGGTTCATCGAAGGTGGAGGCCACGACCTCGCCCTTCACCGAGCGCTGCATCTCGGTCACTTCCTCCGGGCGCTCGTCGATCAGCAACACGATCAGCTTGACGTCCGGGTGGTTGGCCGTGATCGCGTGCGCGATATGCTGCAGCATGACGGTTTTGCCGCTCTTGGGCGGTGCGACGAGCAGGCCGCGCTGGCCCTTGCCGATGGGCGCGATCATGTCGATGACGCGGCTGGTGACGTTCTCCTCGCCGCGCATCTCGCGCTCGAGCTTCAGGCACTCCTGCGGATGCAGCGGCGTGAGGTTCTCGAACAGGATCTTGTTCTTGCATTCTTCCGGGGGGCGACCGTTGATCGTGTCGAGCTTGGTGAGCGCGAAATAACGCTCGCCGTCCTTCGGAATGCGGATCTCTCCCTCGATCGTGTCGCCAGTGCGCAGGTTGAAGCGCCGGATCTGCGAGGGCGACACATAGATGTCGTCCGTCCCCGCGAGGTACGAGGTGTCGGGAGAGCGCAGGAAGCCGAATCCGTCAGGCAGCACTTCGAGTGCGCCATCGCCACAGATCGGATCGCCCCTGCGGGCACGGTTGCGCAACAGCGCGAAGACGAGTTCCTGCTTGCGCAGCCTGTTTGCGCCTTCCACGCCGGCCTCGACCGCCATCTGCAGCAATTCGCTGACATGCAGGGCCTTGAGCTCGGAGAGGTGAAGTGCCGGGGCGTTGGGGTCGCGGGGCGTGGAGGAAGCTTCCTCGCCGACGGCCTCGACGTCGAACAGGTCGTTTTCGGACTTTGCGTTCTGGGGGGAATTGCCGTCCCGGTTTCGCGCGCCGCGGCGACGGGCGCGCGAAGAACTGCGGGAACGGGCCGGAGCCTGGTCCGGCTTAGATGTTGCTGTCAATGAAGGCGGTCAGTTGAGATTTGGAAAGGGCGCCCACTTTGGTCGCCTCGACGTTGCCGCCCTTGAACAGCATCAGCGTGGGGATGCCACGAATGCCGTACTTGGCGGGGGTTTCCTGGTTGTCATCGATGTTGAGCTTGGCAACCTTGAGCTTGCCGGCGTAATCCTTGGCGACGTCGTCGAGGATCGGGGCGATCATCTTGCAGGGGCCGCACCATTCGGCCCAGTAATCGACCAGCACCGGGGTCTGGGACTGCAGCACTTCGGCTTCGAAGTTGCCGTCGGTCACATAGTGGATATGCTCGCTCATGATTCCTCACATAAGGGCTAGCGGGGATGGACGCAACTGCACTGCTGCGTCGCGGAGAATGGATACGAGAGGGAGAGTATGAGCCGGCGATGCGCCGCTGTGCGGAGGATGCAGGCCGGGAGGTCCGGAGGAAGGGAGGGCCTTCCGTGAAGGATTTGCGCCGAAACTTATGCGAACCGATGCCCCGCGTCAAGGGTCTTGGAAGGCTGCGGGTGCTATCGGGCAGCAAGGCGTGGCAAAAAAACAAACGACTGGACTATATTTGACGTCCGGGCCAGCCAGTTGGCCAGCACAATTCTCACGCTTGGAGAGACACAATGGCTTATGTCGTGACCGAAAGCTGCATCCGTTGCAAATACACCGACTGTGTGGATGTCTGTCCGGTGGACTGCTTCCGGGAAGGCCCCAATTTTCTGGTCATCGACCCCGAGGAGTGCATCGACTGTACGCTGTGCGTGGCCGAGTGTCCGGTCGAGGCGATCTTCGCCGAAGACGACGTGCCCGCGGACCAGCAGCAGTTCATCGCGCTCAATGCGGAGCTTGCGAAGCAGTGGAAGCCGATCGTCGAGCGCAAGGATTCGCTGCCCGATGCGGACCAATGGGCGAAGATCAAATCCAAGCTTGGCGAGCTTCTGCGCTGAGCGAAGGCGGGTAGGTGTCTTCCCTGACCGGCTTTGCGGCATCGGGGTGTTGCACTAATATGGCGCCTGAACGGCTGTCAGACATACTCATTTACAGGCTTCGGAGACCGTCATGCTGGTGAGCGAGATTCTCGCGATCAAGGGCAAGGTGTTGTTTACCATCGCGCCCAACAGGAACATTGCCGAAGCGGTCGAGATCATGAACGAGCAGGACGTCGGCTCGCTCGTCGTTTTTTCTCGTGGCGAGATGGTTGGCCTGCTGACCTTCCGCGAGGTGCTGGTCGCCGTGCAGAAAGCGGGCGCCGACTGGCAGGCCCTCAGCGTCGGGGACGTCATGCTGCAGGATCCGCGCTCGGCTTCGCCGGACATGGAAATGGACGAGCTGCGCCGCCTGATGGTCGAGCATCATCAGCGCTACCTGCCCGTAATGGATGGCCATACGCTGCTCGGCGTGGTCAGCTTCCATGATGTGGCGAAGGCTGTGCTCGAAGAGCAGAGCTTCGAGAACCGGATGCTGAAGAACTACATCCGCAACTGGCCCGAAGGCGAGGAGCGGCAGCAGTAAGTATCCGCAAGAACAAGACCGGGCGATCTGCCCGGCGCGCGGTGCGCAGTCACCGCACCTCCATGGACGGAGCGATCCGTCCCGCCGACACCCCACCCTAAAACAAACGGGGGCGGCTTGGTTGGAATGAAGCGGCAGGTGCATGCGCCTGCTGGACGCCTCGGGAGGGCGGAGCCGGCGGGGCCACATGGCCCTGCTGGCGTTATTTCCAGCAACAGGAGGAGAAAGCGTGGAAAAAATCTGGCTGAAGAGCTACCCCCCGGGCGTGCCGCCGGAAGTCGACGTCGACGAGTTCCGCTCGCTCGGCCATCTGTTCGAGCGCAGCGCAGCGCGCTTTGCCGACCGGACGGCCTACGTGTGCATGGGCAAGGCGATCCGTTATGCCGAGCTCGAGACCCAGTCGGCACGCTTCGGCGCCTTCCTGCAGGGTGAGCTGAAGCTTCCGAAGGGCTCGCGCATCGCACTCATGATGCCGAACGTGCTGCAGTATCCGATCGCACTGTTCGGCGCCTTGCGCGCTGGATACGTCGTCGTCAACGTCAATCCGCTATACACGGCGCGGGAGCTTGAACATCAACTCAAGGATGCGGGTGCGGAGGCGATCGTCATCCTCGAGAACTTCGCGCACACGCTCGATCATGTGCGTGCGCAGGTGCCGGTAAAGCACATCGTGGTGGCCAGCATGGGTGAACTGCTGGGCTTCCCGAAGGGGCCGATCGTCAATTTCGTGGTTCGCCGCGTGCGCAAGATGGTGCCCGCGTGGCGGCTCGACGGTCACGTGCGCTTCAGCGAGGCGCTGCGCCGCGGTGCAGCGCATACGCTGCAGCCGGTGGACGTGGGGCATGACGACATCGCCTTCCTGCAGTACACCGGAGGGACCACCGGAGTGGCGAAGGGAGCAATGCTCACGCATCGCAACATCATCGCCAACCTTCAGCAGGCGCACGCCTGGATCGGGCCCTACGTGAACGAGGGCAGTGAGACCATCATCACCGCGTTGCCCCTGTACCACATCTTCTCTCTGACGGCGAACTGCCTGACTTTCCTGAAGATCGGGGCGGTCAACGTGCTGATTCCCAATCCGCGCGACATTCCGGGCTTCGTCAAGGAACTGGGCAAGCATCGCTTCACCGTCATCACGGGGGTGAACACGCTCTTCAACGCCCTTGTGAACAACCCCGATTTTGCCAAGCTGGATTTCTCTTCGCTCAAGGTCACGCTCGGTGGTGGCATGGCCGTGCAGCAGGCCGTCGCCGAGAAGTGGAAGCGCGTGACCGGGGTGCCGCTGGTCGAGGCCTATGGTCTGACCGAGACATCGCCCGCCGTCACCATCAACCCGCTTGACCTCAAGGCATTCAACCATTCGATCGGACTGCCCGTCTCCTCCACCGAGATCAGCATCCGCGACGATGAGGGCAACGAGCAGGCCATCGGGCAGCGCGGCGAGCTCTGCGTGCGTGGTCCCCAGGTCACCCCGGGGTACTGGCGGCGGCCGGAGGAGACGGCGCGCGTGTTCACCGCGGACGGGTACCTGCGCACCGGAGACATCGCGATCATGGACGAGAAGGGTTTCATCACCCTCGTGGATCGCAAGAAGGACATGATCCTGGTCTCGGGTTTCAACGTGTATCCGAACGAGATCGAGGACGTGGTTGCGAGCCACCCGGGGGTGCTCGAGGTGGCCGCGATCGGTGTGCCCGACGAGCGTAGCGGCGAAGCGGTGAAGGTGTTTGTCGTGCGCAAGGATCCTGCGCTGACGTCCGAGGCGGTGCTCGCGCATTGCCGCGAGAACCTCACCGGCTACAAGATCCCGCATCACATCGAATTCCGTGACGAGTTGCCGAAGAGCAACGTGGGCAAGATCCTGCGCCGGGAACTGCGTGACAGCTGATGCGGCAAGTTTCTCGCAACAAGTTTCTTGTGCAATGCACAGTTTCGTGCTTAAACTTCGGTCCACGTTTCCAGGCCGTTGAGCCAGGCACCCGTTAAAGAGACGTTCATGACCCGGTTTGAAGCCCTTGCCCTCGTATCCGTAGTACGCGTAGTAGGCGTAGGCAGGCGCGCGTCGTAACGGGACACGAAACACAGGACAGCAGGAATCTCCAACCCCCGTCGGCGCGCAAGCCCGACGGGGGTTTTGCTTTTTGCGCCCCGCCGGTACTGACGCCGCAGCACTCTCACCGTATCCCCAAGCAAGGAGAGCAACATGATGCAAATGACCGGCGCGCAACTGATGGTGCGCCTTCTCGAGCGCCAGGGCGTACGCACCGTCGCGGGAATCCCCGGCGGCGCGATCCTGCCCTTTTATGACGCGATGTCCGCGAGCGAGCAGATTCGCCACGTGCTCGCTCGTCACGAGCAGGGGGCGGGCTTCATGGCACAGGGCATGGCACGCGTCTCCGGCGTGCCGCAGGTGTGCATTGCCTCCAGCGGCCCCGGAGCGACCAACCTGGTGACGGCGATCGCCGACGCCTGTCTCGACTCCATCCCGATGGTGGTCATCACCGGTCAGGTGCCGCAGGCAATGATCGGCACCGATGCCTTCCAGGAAGTCGACATCTACGGCATCACGGTGCCGATTACCAAGCATAACTTCCTCGTCCGCTCGGCACAGGAACTGCTCGAGGTGATTCCGGACGCGTTCCGCATCGCGATGTCCGGCCGCCCCGGCCCGGTGCTGATCGATGTGCCCAAGGATGTGCAGAATCAGCTGATCACCGTCGATGAACTGCCGCCGCCCGCAGTCGCGGATGCGACGCCGCAACTCGACATGGAGGCGATCGAGGCGGCGGCGCGGATGATCAACGAGGCCGAGCAACCGGTGCTCTACCTCGGCGGCGGCGTCGTCAGCTCGGGCGCTGCGCCGCTCGCGGTGCAACTGGCAGAGCAGGGCGGGCTGCCGACCACGATGACGCTGATGGCGCTCGGGGCGATGCCGATGGATCACCCCCTTTCGATCGGCATGCTCGGCATGCACGGCGCGCGCTACACCAACTTCGTGCTCGAAGAGGCCGACGTGCTGATCTGCGTGGGTGCCCGCTTCGACGACCGCGCCATTGGCCGCGCGGCGCAGTTCTGCCCGAACGCGAAGGTCGTGCATATCGACATCGACCCCTCCGAACTGCACAAGATCAAGACCGCCCACGTCGCGATCCATGCCAACGTGAAGTGCGCACTCGAAGCGCTGCTGCCGCGCATCCAGGTCGCCCTGCGCAAGCGCTGGCTGTCGCACGTAGAGAGCCTGAAGACGCGCTTCCCGATGCAATTCCCCGGCCAGGATGATCCGCGCACCCACTATGGCTTGATCCAGGCGGTGGCCGGTGCACTCGACGACCGCGCGATCATCGCGACCGACGTCGGTCAGCACCAGATGTGGGTCGCGCAGGCCTATCCCTTCCGCCGTCCGCGCCAGTGGCTCACCTCGGGTGGCCTGGGTACGATGGGCTTCGGCATGCCGACCGCGATCGGTGCGGCGCTCGCAGAGCCGGAGCGCACGGTCGTCTGCTTCACCGGTGACGGCAGCTTCAAGATGAATATCCAGGAGCTTGCGACGCTGGCCGAGGAGGGGCTCAACGTCAAGATCGTGCTGATGAACAACAATGCGCTCGGCCTGGTGTATCAGCAACAGAAGCTCTTCTACGGCCAGCGCCTGTTCGCCTCCAAGTACCGAACCGAGCCCGACTTCGTGAAGATCGCCGAGGGGTTCGGCGTGCCTGCGGTCGATCTGGACAAGGTCGACAACCCGCGCGCAGCGCTTGCCGAAGCCCTGCATGCGCCCGGCCCATGCCTGATTCACGCGACGATTGATCGCGAACAATTCGTGTATCCCATGGTGCCGCCGGGTGCGGCCAACACCGAGATGATCGGAGGCTGATGATGATCGAACAGGTTGCCGACCCCCTGCCGCAAGCCGGCTATGCCAAGGTCGTTCTGGAACTGGATGTGAACAACCACCCCGGGGTGATGAGCCACATCTGCAATCTCTTTGCGCGCCGCGCCTTCAACGTCGAGGGCATCCTGTGCATGCCGGTGTCCGACGGCAAGCGCTCGCGCATCTGGTTGCTCGTGTTTGAAGACCAGCGCCTCGAGCAGATGATCCGCCAGCTTGAGAAGCTCGAGGACGTGCTCAATGTCCGCCGCCATGGTGCGGAGCACGAGGTGTTCGAGCGCCTGGAGGGTTTCTTCCACTAAATTGCGCGCGGGCCGATCCGGCCGCGCGGACGCCTGTCGGCATGCTGCCGCCGGGCTGAAGGGGGCGGGGTGCGCGTGCTAGACTCGCGCCCCGTCCCCGTTCATTTCGAGATGCCTTGTGCTGCGAGTGCGCGTGCTTCGGCCGTCACCTTCGCTGCATGGGCGAAAAGAGAGATTCCCATGTCCGGCAACACCCTCGGCACGCTCTTCACCGTCACCTCCTTCGGCGAATCCCACGGCCCCGCGATCGGCTGCATCGTCGATGGCTGCCCGCCGGGACTGGCGATCAGCGAGGCCGACATCCAGGCCGAGCTCGATCGCCGCAAGCCGGGCACCTCGCGACACGTCACGCAGCGCCGTGAGCCGGACACCGTCGAGATCCTCTCCGGCGTGTTCGAGGGCGTCACCACGGGTACACCGATCTCGCTGCTGATCCGCAACCAGGACCAGCGCAGCAAGGACTACGGCAACATCGCCGATACCTTCCGCCCCGGCCATGCCGACTACGCCTACCTGCAGAAATACGGCCTGCGCGACCATCGCGGCGGTGGGCGCTCGTCGGCGCGCGAGACCGCGGTGCGGGTGGCGGCGGGCGCGATCGCGAAGAAGTGGCTGAAGGAACGCCACGGCATTGTCATTCGTGCATGCATGACTGCGCTTGGCCCGATCGAGATTCCCTTCGTGTCGTGGGAAGAGGTCGATGGCAACCCTTTCTTCGCCCCCAATGCCGCGATCGTGCCGGAACTCGAAGCTTACATGGACGCACTGCGCAAGTCCGGCGACTCCATCGGCGCGCGCATCGACGTGGTTGCCAGCGGCGTCCCGGTGGGCTGGGGCGAGCCGGTGTATGGGCGTCTCGACGCCGATATCGCCTACGCGATGATGGGCATCAACGCGGTCAAGGGCGTGGAGATCGGCGCCGGCTTCAAATCGGTGGCGCAGCGTGGCACCGAGCATGGTGACGAGATGACGCCGCAGGGCTTCCTGTCCAATCACGCCGGCGGCGTGCTTGGCGGCATCTCCACCGGGCAGGACATCCTCGCCAGCATAGCGATCAAGCCGACCTCGAGCATCCGCCTCGAGCGCCGCTCGATCGACCGCGCCGGCAAGCCGGTGATGGTTGCCACCGAAGGCCGCCACGATCCCTGCGTGGGCATCCGTGCCACGCCGATCGCCGAGTCGATGCTCGCACTGGTGCTGATCGACCACGCGCTGCGCCATCGTGCGCAGTGCGGAGACGTGCGCAGCGACACGCCGTGCATTCCCGCGCTCGCGCCGGAAGGGGACCAACGCCTGCCTTCGCCGCGCTGAAGCGACGCGGGCGCGATGATCCCGTACTGGCGCCTGTCCGCCTACTACTTCTTCTACTTCGCCTTCGTCGGCGCGTTCTCGCCGTACTTCACGCTCTACCTGCAGTCGATCGCGCTGTCGGCGACCGATATCGCGCTGCTGATGTCGCTGATGCAATTGATGCGCGTGCTGGCGCCCAACCTGTGGGGCTGGCTGGCGGAGAAGCTGGGTCTGCGCATGGCCATCGTGCGCCTGTCTGCCCTTGCGAGCCTGGCAGGTTTCTCGGTGTTCTTCATGACCACCGAGTTTGCCGGCCTGTTTGCGGCAATGGCGCTGATGGCTTTCTTCTGGAGCGCTGCGCTGCCGCTGGTGGAGGGGCTGACTTTTTCGCACTTGGGGGAGGCGGCCCACCGGTACGGCAGCATCCGGGTCTGGGGGTCCGTAGGCTTCATCGTCGCCGTGCTCGCACTCGGCCATTCGCTGGACCACCTGCCGATCGAGGCCGTGCTGTGGGTCACTTCCGCCATCCTGGGGGGCATCGTGGTGTGCAGCGCGCTCGTTCCCGAGGCGGCGCGCCCGCCTGCGCAGCGGCAGGCAGCAAGCTTTGGCGATACCTTGCGCAGGCCCGAGGTGCGGGCGCTGCTCGGGGCGTGTTTCCTGATGTCGGCGGCGCACGGCGCCTTGTACGTGTTCTACTCGATCTTTCTGGTCGACATCGGCTACGACAAGGCGCTCGTGGGCTGGATGTGGACGCTGGGGGTGATCGCCGAGATCATCGTATTCATGTGGATGCCGCGCATCTCGCAGCGCTTTTCGCTGCGCACCATCCTCCTGTTCTCGTTTGCCTGTGCGGTGCTGCGCTTTCTGATGATCGGCTGGGGGGCGGACAGCCTGGCGCTGCTGCTGGCGCAGTTGCTGCACGGAGCCACCTTCGGCGCCTATCATGCAGCGGCCATCGCGGTGGTGAACCAGTGGTTCCCCGGTGCGCTGCAGTCGCGCGGGCAGGCGCTGTACGGCAGCCTGTCCTTCGGCGCGGGTGGAATGCTCGGTGGCCTGCTGAGCGGTTACACCTGGGAAATGATCGGTGCCGCGTGGACCTATACGATTGGGTCTGGATTCGCGCTGGCTGGTTTTGTCTGGCTGCTGCTGGGCTGGAAGCAGCATGGCGTGCCGCGTGCGCCCGGCCGGGAAGGGGCCGCCTGAGGAGATCGATACGATGAAGTCAATGTGCAAGTTCGTCATGCCGGCCCTGGTTGCCGGCGCTCTCGCCACCGGCTGTCAGACGGTGCAGACCACCCAAGGGGGGGCCGTCGGCGTGCAGCGCTCGCAGCTGATGATGGTGTCGGCGCAGGAGGTGGAGCAGGCCTCGAGCAAGCAGTATCAGGACATGCTCGCAGAGGCTCGGCGGAAGAACGCGCTCAACCGCGATGCCGCGACCGTGCAGCGGGTGCGGCGCATCGTCTCACGACTGACGCCACAGACCGGCGTGTTTCGCCCGGACGCTCCGTCCTGGGCGTGGGAGGTTAACGTGTTCAGCGCCGACGAGCTCAACGCCTGGTGCATGGCGGGCGGGAAGATGGCGATCTACACCGGCCTGATCGATCGGCTCCGGCTCACCGACGACGAGATCGCCGCCGTGATGGGGCACGAGATCGCGCACGCCCTGCGCGAGCATGCGCGGGAGCGGGTGTCGAAGGCGATGGCAACGGGTCTTGGCATTTCGGTCGCAGGCGCGCTGCTCGGCGTGGGGCAGGCGGGGCAGGACCTGATGGGTACGGTGGCCAAGGTCACGTTCGAGTTGCCCAACTCTCGCGAACACGAAACCGAGGCGGACCGCATGGGTGTGGAGCTCGCCGCCCGGGCAGGCTACGATCCGCGCGCCGCGGTGACGCTGTGGAACAAGATGGCCAGCCAGTCGGCCGGGGCGCCGCCGCAGTGGCTGTCTACGCACCCCTCGCATGCCAGCCGCCAGCGCGACCTGGGCGAGTACGCGGCCCGCGTGATGCCGCTCTATCAGGCGGCCCGGCGCTGAGCCGGGGCGTGCTGTCCAGGCTTGCAGGCTTTGTGAAATAATTCATTCCTTTTTCTGACGCGGAACCACAGGGATGCACGCTCAAACGCTGTACGAAAAGCTCTGGTCCAGTCATGTCGTCCACCAGGAGGCCGACGGCACGGCGCTGATCTACATCGACCGCCATCTGGTCCATGAAGTGACCAGCCCGCAGGCTTTCGAAGGCCTGAAGCTGGCTGGGCGCAAGCCGTGGCGGATCGGCTCCATCGTTGCCACCGCCGACCACAACACGCCGACCGATCACTGGGATCTGGGTATCCAGGATCCGGTGTCGCGCCAGCAGGTCGAGACGCTCGACGCCAACATCCGCGAAGTGGGCTCGCTCGCCTACTTCCCGTTCAAGGACGCGCGCCAGGGCATCGTACACGTGATCGGCCCGGAGAACGGCGCCACGCTGCCTGGCATGACCGTGGTGTGTGGTGACTCGCACACCTCCACGCACGGCGCTTTCGGCTGTCTGGCGCACGGCATCGGCACCTCGGAGGTGGAGCACGTGCTCGCCACCCAGTGCCTGCTGCAGAAGAAGTCCAAGACCATGTTGATCCGGGTCGACGGCCAACTAGGCCGCGGGGTCACCGCCAAGGATGTCGTGCTCGCCATCATCGGGCGGATCGGCACCGCTGGCGGCACCGGCTACGCGATGGAGTTCGGCGGCAGCGCGATCCGTTCGCTGTCGATGGAAGGCCGCATGACGATCTGCAACATGGCGATCGAGGCGGGTGCCCGGGCCGGCATGGTGGGCGTGGACGAAACAACGATCGACTACCTCAAGGATCGTCCGTTCTCGCCCAAGGGCGCTGCCTGGGACCAGGCGGTCGACTACTGGCGTAGCCTGCACAGCGACGAGGGGGCCGAGTTCGACAAGGTCGTCGAGCTCAAGGCCGAGGACATCCTGCCGCAGGTCACCTGGGGTACTTCGCCCGAGATGGTCACCACGGTCGATGGTCGCGTGCCCGACCCCGCTGCAGTCACCGATCCGGTGCGCCGCGAAGGCATGGAGCGCGCGCTGAAGTACATGGGGCTGGCAGCCAACACGCCGATCACCGACATCAAGGTGGATCAGGTCTTCATCGGATCGTGCACCAACTCGCGCATCGAGGATCTGCGCGAAGCTGCCGCCGTGGCCAAGGGACGCAGCAAGGCCGCCAACGTTCGTCGCGTGCTGGTGGTGCCGGGCTCCGGCCTCGTCAAGCGCCAGGCCGAGGAAGAGGGCCTGGACAAGGTCTTCCTCGCCGCTGGCTTCGAGTGGCGCGAGCCGGGCTGTTCGATGTGTCTGGCAATGAACGCAGACCGGCTCGAGCCGGGCGAGCGCTGCGCCTCGACCTCGAACCGCAACTTCGAGGGTCGCCAGGGCGCGGGTGGTCGCACCCACCTGGTGAGCCCGGCGATGGCTGCGGCGGCTGCAGTCACCGGCCACTTCACCGACGTGCGCACGCTGGCCTGAAGACCAGTACCCGATTGAGGAGAATGCAATGAAGAGACTTGCACTGATCGCCGCCGCGCTCGTCGCCGGCTTCGCCTCCATGGCCTGCAATACCGTGCAGGGCGTCGGCAAGGACATCGAAAGGGGTGGCGAGGCCATCCAGAGGGCAGTGAAATAATGAAGCCGTTTACCACGCTCGACGGCCTGGTCGCGCCGCTCGACCGCGCCAACGTCGATACCGACGCGATCATCCCCAAGCAGTTCCTCAAGTCGATCAAGCGCAGCGGCTTCGGCCCCAATGCCTTTGACGAGTGGCGTTACCTCGATGTCGGCCAGCCGGGTCAGGACAACAGCCAGCGTCCGCTCAACCCCGACTTCGTGCTCAACCAGGCGCGCTATCAGGGCGCGCAGATCCTGCTGACCCGCGACAACTTCGGTTGCGGCAGCTCGCGCGAGCACGCGCCCTGGGCGCTCGAAGACTACGGTTTTCGCGTGCTGATCGGCCCGAGCTTTGCCGACATCTTCTTCAACAACAGCTTCAAGAACGGCCTGCTTCCGATCAAGCTCGATGCGGCCGAGGTCGATGAACTGTTCCGCCAGTGCGAAGCCAGCGCGGGGTACCGCCTGCAGGTGGATCTGGCCGCGCAGACTATCACCCGTCCGGACGGCAAGGTGATCACGTTCGACATCGACCCCTTCCGCAAGGAATGCCTGCTCAACGGCTGGGACGACATCGGCCTCACCTTGCGCCATGCCGAAAGGATCCGCGCCTTCGAAGAAAAGCGCCGCGCCGAGCACCCCTACTACTTTGCCTGAGCCTGCTTGCCCGAAGCGGGCGGCTCCCTGAACCAAGGAAAACGATTCGATGAAGATTTGCGTGCTGCCGGGTGACGGCATCGGTCCCGAGATCATGGCCCAGGCCGTGCGCGTGCTGAACGCGCTCGACCTGAAGCTCGAGATGGAAGAGGCGCTGCTTGGCGGCTGCGCGGTGGATGCCACCGGCACCCCCTATCCTGAAGCGACGCAGAAGCTCGCGCGTGAAGCGGATGCGGTGCTGCTCGGTGCCGTCGGCGGCCCGAAGTGGGACACCCTGCCGCGTGAGCAGCGTCCGGAGCGTGGTCTGCTCGGCATCCGCAAGGATCTGGGCCTGTTCGCCAACCTGCGCCCGGCCATCCTGTACCCCGAGCTCGCCAATGCATCGTCGCTGAAGCCCGAGGTTGTCGCGGGGTTGGACATCCTGATCGTGCGTGAGCTCACCGGCGACATCTACTTCGGCCAGCCGCGCGGCATCGAGATGCGCGAGGTCGAGGGCACCCAGCAGCGTGTGGGCTGGAACACCATGATCTACGCCGAATACGAGATCCGCCGCATCCTCAAGGTCGCCTTCGAGGCGGCGCAGAAGCGTGGCAAGAAGCTGTGCTCGGTCGACAAGATGAACGTGCTCGAATGCACGCAGCTGTGGCGCGACATTGCCGAGGAGGTCGCCAAGGACTACCCGGACGTCGAGCTCAGCCACATGCTGGTCGACAACGCCGCCATGCAGCTCGTGCGTGCGCCCAAGCAGTTCGATGTCATGGTCACCGGCAACATGTTCGGCGACATCCTGTCGGATGAGGCCTCGATGCTCACCGGCTCGATCGGCATGCTGCCGTCGGCCTCGCTGGATGCCAACAACAAGGGCCTGTACGAGCCCTCGCACGGTTCCGCGCCGGACATCGCCGGCAAGGGCGTGGCCAACCCGCTCGCCACCATCCTTTCGGCGGCGATGATGCTGCGCTATACGTTCAATCAGGAAGCGGCCGCGCAGCGTGTCGAGAATGCGGTCAAGAAGGTGCTCGCACAGGGCTATCGCACGGGCGACATCTACGAGCCAGGTACGACCAAGGTCGGCACCCGCGAGATGGGCGACGCGGTGCTCGCGGCGCTGTAAGCTTCTGGGTCTGAAGCGGTTTTTCGAAGAACGTCTTTGTAGAGAGTGATGAACATGAATCGAGTCGGTCTGGTTGGCTGGCGTGGCATGGTGGGTTCCGTGCTGATGCAGCGCATGGTGGAAGAGGGCGACTTCGCCTTCATCGAGCCGGTGTATTTCTCCACCTCGAACGCCGGCGGCAAGGCGCCGTCCTTCGGCGGCAAGGAAGCCGCCGCGCCGCTGCAGGACGCGACGAACATCGATGCGCTCAAGGCCTGCGACATCGTGATCACCTGCCAGGGCGGCGACTACACCAAGGAAGTCTTCCCCAAGCTGCGCGCCACCGGCTGGAACGGCCACTGGATCGACGCCGCCTCCGCGCTGCGCATGAACGACGACGCGGTGATCATCCTCGACCCGGTCAACCGCAACGTCATCGACGCCGCGCTCGCCAAGGGCGGGCGGAACTGGATCGGCGGCAACTGCACCGTGTCGCTGATGCTGATGGGCCTGGGCGGCCTGTTCCGGCACGGCCTGGTGGAGTGGATCTCGGCGATGACCTACCAGGCGGCCTCGGGCGCCGGCGCGCAGAACATGCGCGAACTCATCAGCCAGATGGGCACCATCCACGACTCGGTCAAGGATCTGCTGGCCGATCCGGCCTCGGCCATCCTCGAGATCGACCGTAAGGTCGCCGAGACGATGCGCTCGGACAGCTTCCCGAAGAAGAACTTCCGCAATACGCCGCTCGCCGGCAGCCTCATCCCCTGGATCGACGTGCCGGTCGAGCACGGCCAGAGCAAGGAAGAGTGGAAGGGCGGCGCCGAATGCAACAAGATTCTCGGCAATCCGGCCTTCCGCAGCCCGGGCTCGATCCCGATCGACGGCCTGTGCGTGCGCATCGGCGCGATGCGCTGCCACTCGCAGGCGCTCACCATCAAGCTCAAGAAGGACGTTCCGCTCGACGAGATCACCGAGATCATCGCCGGCGCCAACCAGTGGGTGAAGGTGGTGCCTAACGATCGCGAGATCACCGAGCGCGAACTGACCCCGACCGCCGTCACCGGCACGCTGACCGTCCCGGTCGGCCGCCTGCACAAGATGGCGATGGGCCCCGAGTACCTCGGCGCCTTCACCGTGGGCGACCAGTTGCTGTGGGGCGCGGCCGAGCCGCTGCGCCGCATGCTGCGCATCCTGCTCGAAGCTTAAGTATCGGGCTGAGCAGACGTAAAAAAGGGGGCGCGAGCCCCCTTTTTGATTGGCGTTCCCGCACGGGGGCGGTAATCCGTCACGCTAAATGCATCGAATCGGCTTTCGATGATGATGCGATGACCGTCGGGAAATGCTAGATTCCTAGCCCAACGGCACTATTTGTGGCCGTAGCGTTCAGTTCCGGGGAGACGTGATTTGAAATCCAACATGACGAAGTCGGTCAGAGCTTCTCTGCTCGCACTTTCCATCGCGGCCATGCCGCTTGCGGCAAGTGCGGCAGGACTTGGGCAGATCAATGTTTTCAGCGGTCTCGGTCAACCCTTGCGCGCTGAAATCCAGATCAGTGCCACCGCGCAGGAGCTCCAGTCCCTCAGTGCCAGGATTGCTTCCACCGAAGCATTCCGGCGTGCGAATCTGACGTACGGCAGTTCGATCAGTGCGATTCGGGTCAGTGTCGATACGCGCGCAACGCGTCCGGTGATCCGCCTCTCCAGTGAGCGGCCGATCAACGATCCGTTCATCGATCTGCTTGTGGAACTGAACTGGGCGAACGGGCAACTGCTGCGCGAATACACCTTCCTGCTCGATCCGGTGGACATCGCCGCGCCGAAACCGCTGGCCGCCACCGTGGATACCCCGGCGGCAGCGCCGGTACCGCGTGCAGCGCCAACTCGTGCGAGCGCTCCGGTAGCCTCCGCGCAGACGGCGGATACCTACGCCGTCCGGCGAGGTGACACCATGCACCGAATCGCGGGCAGGGTCGCGCCGGCGGGGGCAACGCTCGATCAGACCCTTGTCGCGCTGCAGCGTGCCAATCCACAGGCCTTCGATGGCGGGAACATGAACCGGCTACGTGCCGGGTCGGTGCTCAAGGTACCTGCGGCCGAGAGCGTTCGCACGATCGATGCTGGCGAGGCGCGCCGCGAAGTGCGGGCCCAGGCCGCCGACTTCGAGGCGTATCGTCGTGGTCTGGCCGGTACCGCAGCCGCGCGGCCCGCGGTGCCCGCTGGCGAGGCCCGGCAGGAGAGTGCTGGCGCGATCGTTCCGAAGGTGGAAGAGCCTGCGGTGACAGAACGCAGTGGCGATCAGGTCCAGATCTCCCAGGATCCCGAGGCCGGCGACGGTAGCGCCCTGTCCCGGCTTCAGGCGCTCGAGGAAGAACTTGCCACGCGCACTGCGGCGCTTGATGAAGCCAATGCGCGCCTCGGGCAGCTTGAGCGCAGCCTGCAGGACCTGCAACGCCTGCTCGAACTGCAGAGTGGCACGATGGGCCAGTTGCAGGCCGAAGCAGAAACGGCGGGTGATGGCGGTGCGGCAGCGCCGACTGCCGCAGGGTCGGGTGAGCCTGAAGCGGCTGTCCAGGCGGCCCCTGCAAGCGCCGAACCGGCAGCAGGCACCGCGCCGGCAGCGGGTGTGGAGCCCGCCGCAGGGACCGAGGTGGCGATGCCTCCGGCGGACAGCGCGGCCGCAACGGCTGCGCCCGCAGCCGCAGCACCGCAGCTCGAGCCGAGCGCGACACCCGTCGCCGCGCCTGCACCAGAACCTGCACAGCCCCCGCAGACCGCTACGCCATCTGAGCCTGCGCCTCGGCGGGCGCCTGCGCCGGCCCCAGCGCCACAGCCCGAACCCAGCTTCGTCGATACCCTGCTTGCGGATCCTGCGGTGCTCTATGGCGGTGGCGGTATCCTGGTCCTGTTGCTCGCCTACGCCGGTCTGAAGTCCCGCCAGCGGCGCAAGGATCAGGAGATCCTCGCCGCGGATGCGACCCTGGACAAGCAAGTGGCGGGTGCCGACAGTCAGGCCGTCTTCGGCAGCACGGGCGGGCAGAGCGTCGATACCGGCGCCAGCAGCATCATGCACACGGACTTCAGCCAGACGGGGTTGTCTTCGATCGACACGGATGAGGGCGTCGATCCGGTCGCCGAAGCCGACGTGTACATGGCCTATGGTCGTGACGCCCAGGCGGAGGAGATTCTGCAGGATGCGCTCAAGGCCGACCCGGGCCGCGCAGCCATCTACCTGAAGCTGCTGGAGATCCACGCCCAGCGGCGCGATGCCCGTCAGTTCGAGAGCGTTGCGACCGAGCTGTTCTCGCGTACCGGCAGTCACGGGCGTGACTGGGAGAAGGCGGCTGCGCTCGGCCGCAAGCTAGACCCCGAGAACCCGCTCTATGCGACGCCGGTTTCCGAGTCCTTGGCTGGCTTGAGCAACCTGGATGAGCCGACCTCGCCGGGCTTCGGCGCGACCGCGACGCTCGCTGCAGGGGGCGTCGCCGCCGCTGCTGCGGTTTCGGTGATGCCGGAGCCTGATGGCACTGCTCGGCCGTCCGCGCCTGCGATGGCTGAAGACGAGCCGGCCGCGGACGAGTTCGAGCTTTCGGCGCTGGATTTCACCACCTCCTCTCCGGTCGAGACTTCGCATTCGCAGATGCGCGACACCTGGACACTTCCCGGTGAACTCAACAAATTCACCGGCGCTGAAGCTGAGGAACCGGTTGATGAGCCGACGATCGACGCGGGCGTGATCGACTTCGAACTCGATCTGGGCGATGAGCCGTCGACGTCTGAGGCTGTGGTGGCGGCTGAGCAGGAAGAGACTGCGGACGCCGAGGCAGCTGTGGACGAGCTCATTTCCGCGACGGACTCGGCGCAGGAGGGTGACGAGGGCGCATTGGTGTTCGATCTCGACATCGGCGGCAGCGCGCCAGCGACCGGACAGGCGCCTGAGCCGGCCGCAGGCAACGAGGCCGCCGGGGACGCGGTGGCCACGACGAGCAGTATCGATTTCGAGCTCCCTGACGTCGATCTCGATGCCACCGGAGACCGCTTCGACCTGGCGGCAACCATCGTCAGCAGTGACGCTGCCGCAATCGATGCATTTGACGAGGGTGAGAAGCCGTCTGCGGCCGAAGCCGCGGCGGCTGCAAGCGCGGCGCCCAGTGAGGAGCCCGTGGTTGATCTCGAGAAAACCAGCTTCGACAACAGTCTGCTCGATTTCGATTTTGAGCTGGATGTGCCCGAGGCGGCGTCTGCCGCGACGGGTGCGATGCCCGCCGGGCTGGATCTCACCTCCATCGATCTGGATCTCGAGAAGTTCGACGAAGGGTTGGCGGGGTCCGGAGACGAGATGCCTGCCTCGATGATCGAGACCCGGCTGGAAGGCGACCTGCCGGGCATGGGACTGGAGGCTGACGACGGGGGGGCTCCGGGGCCGGATAATGAGGAGTCCGAAACCAAGCTTGAACTCGCCCGCGCCTACGAGGAGATGGGCGACAACGAGGGGGCCCTCGAACTCCTTCGCGAAGTGGTGGCAGAAGGCTCCGAGAGACAGCAGGCCGCAGCGCGCGATATGATCGCCCGCCTGAGCTGAACGCTCCTTGCCGGGCCGCCGCGTGCCTCGGGCCCGCGGCGGCCTTTCTTCGTTAACCCCCCGCATGCATTCCGGTCTGATCCTGCTCCTTTGGCTGGCTGCCGTGGCCAGCATTCAACTCCTGCCCCCGCAGGCGCTCGGCGCTGCGGTGTTGGTCTGTGTTGCGCTCGCCGCGCTGCTTGCCCCAAGGCGAAGCTGGCGTCTGGTGAAGCGGGTGCGCGTGCTGCTGATTGCGATCGCCGCGCTGTTTGCATGGTTTACGCCGGGGGAAGCGCTCTTCTTCGACTGGCCCCGGCTTGGCCCGAGCCGGGAAGGTGTCGTTCTCGCTGCGGTTCATGCTGCTCGACTGCTCGCCGTGGTCTGTGCGGTGGGTATCCTGCTGGAGCGCTTGTCGTTGGAACGCCTCGTGGGCGGATTGCATGCACTGGCGCGCCCTTTGCGCCTGATCGGGGTGCCGCCCGAGCGGCTGGCCCTGCGCTTGTTGCTGGTGCTGCAGTACGTCGAGCAGTCGCCCAGGGGGCGTGCCGGTCATTGGAAAGACTGGTTGGTCGATGAGACCGGGCAGCAGACGGCCGATCCTGTCGTCCTGCGCAGGGAACGCATGGGGGGGATCGATGTGCTGGTCGCCGTATGTGTGTTCGGCGTGCTGCTGTGGTGGAGTCTGAAGTGACGCGCGTTGTGCTGGGGCTTGAGTATGCGGGCGATGCCTTCTGTGGCTGGCAGAGCCAGGCGCATGGGCGCACGGTGCAGGATGTGCTCGAGGCGGCGCTGGCGCAGATCGCTGCCGAGCCGGTGCGCCTGCATTGTGCCGGCCGCACCGACACCGGCGTGCATGCGAGTGCTCAGGTGGCGCATTTCGACACCGGCGCAAGACGTCCGGCCTCGGCCTGGGTGCGCGGCGTCAATGCCCTGCTGCCGTCATCGGTCGTGGTGCGCTGGTCGGCCGAGGCCGACGAGGACTTTCACGCCCGCTATCTCGCGTACGAAAGGCAGTATCGCTACATTCTGCACAATGCACCTACGCGGCCTGCGATGCTGACCCGGCGGGTAGGGTGGTTTCATCTGCCGCTGGACGATACGCGCATGGCGGCTGCCGCTGCGTGTCTGGTCGGCACGCACGATTTCTCCTCGTTCCGTGCCGCTGGCTGCCAGTCGAAAACGCCCGTAAGGGTGATGCGCGAGGCGCGCGTCAGTCGTCAGGGGGACTACCTGCTGTTCGATTTCCGCGCCAACGGCTTCCTGCATCACATGATCCGCAACCTGGTGGGGGCGCTCGTCTATGTTGGCAAGGGGCGTTACCCGGTCGAGTGGATGCGTGAACTCCTCGAGGCGCGTGATCGAACCCGTGCAGCGCCAACCTTCTCCCCCGATGGCCTCTATCTGTGCGGTGTGCGCTACCCGCCGCGCTGGCCGCTGCCCAACGATGGGCGTATCATCGCGCTGCCTCAGCTACCCCTCGTCTGAATGTCCCCGACCCGAATCAAGATCTGCGGCCTGACCCGCCCGCAGGACGTGCGCGCGGCCGTCGAAGCCGGTGCCGACGCGATCGGCTTCGTGTTCTATCCGCCCAGTCCGCGCGCGGTGTCCGCCGAACAGGCCGCCGAACTCGTCGCGCTGTTGCCCCCGTTCGTGAGTTCCGTAGGCCTGTTCGTGAATCCCGCGCCGGGGGAGGTGGAATCCGTGCTCGCGAGCGTCCCGCTGCAGTTTCTGCAGTTCCATGGTGACGAAACCGAGGCCGACTGTGCGCGCTTCGGTCGGCCGTGGATCAAGGCGGCCAGGATGCGCCCAGGGGTCGATCTGCTAGAATTTGCTGCATCGCACCCACGCGCCTGCGGCATCCTCGTCGACGCTTTCGTCGAGGGCTACGGCGGTGGTGGAAAAACTTTCGACTGGTCGCTGATTCCGCAGGGTTTTTCGCGACCGCTGGTCCTGTCCGGCGGACTCGATGCGGACAACGTGACCGAGGCTGTACGTCGTATCCGCCCGTGGGCGGTGGATGTGTCGAGCGGAGTCGAGAGTGCCAAGGGAATCAAGGACGCCGAGAAGATCGCTGCGTTCGTTGCCGGAGTTCGACATGCAATTGGCTGACACGCCTTATCAGTTTCCCGACGCGAGCGGACATTTCGGTCCCTATGGAGGCGTCTTCGTGTCCGAAACGCTGATGCCGGCGCTGGCCGAACTGCGTGAAGCCTACGCAGCTTGCCAACGTGATCCGGCATTCATCGCCGAATTCGAGTACGAGCTCAAGCACTACGTCGGCCGCCCGAGCCCGATCTATCATGCCAAGCGCTGGTCTGAGATCCTGGGCGGCGCGCAGATCTACCTCAAGCGCGAGGATCTGAATCACACCGGCGCGCACAAGGTCAATAACTGCATTGGTCAGGCCATGCTTGCCCGCCGCATGGGTAAGCCGCGCGTGATCGCAGAGACCGGGGCCGGCCAGCACGGCGTCGCCACGGCCACCGTGGCTGCGCGCTACGGCATGGAGTGCGTGGTGTATATGGGCTCGGAAGACGTCAAGCGCCAGGCGGCCAATGTCTACCGCATGAAGCTGCTTGGTGCGACCGTCGTCCCGGTCGAATCCGGTTCGAAGACGCTCAAGGACGCCTTGAACGAGGCTATGCGCGATTGGGTTACCAACGTCGCCGATACCTTCTACATCATCGGCACCGTCGCCGGTCCGCACCCCTATCCGATGATGGTGCGTGATTTCCAGTCGGTGATCGGCAAGGAGTGCCTGGTGCAGATGCCGGAGATGACGGGGCGCCAGCCCGACTACGTGATCGCGTGCGTCGGCGGTGGCTCGAACGCAATGGGCATCTTCCATCCATACATCGATGTGGCGGGCGTGAAGCTCGTCGGCGTTGAGGCTGCGGGCGACGGGCTGGACAGTGGCCGTCATTCGGCCTCGCTGACCGCAGGGCGCCCCGGCGTGCTGCATGGCAACCGCACCTACCTGCTGCAGGACGAGGACGGGCAGATCATTGAGACGCATTCGGTGTCCGCGGGTCTCGACTATCCCGGAGTCGGTCCCGAGCACGCCTGGCTCAAGGACTCTTCGCGTGCCGAATATGTCGGCATCACCGACGCGGAGGCGCTCAAGGCCTTCCATGACCTTTGCCGGCTGGAGGGCATCATTCCGGCGCTCGAGTCGTCGCATGCGCTTGCCTATGCCGCCAAGCTCGCGCCGACCTTGCCCAGAGAAAAGATCCTGCTGGTCAATCTTTCCGGCCGTGGCGACAAGGACATGCACACCGTCGCCGAACGTTCCGGTATCCAGTTCTGAACCTGCCCCGGGCCGCGCAAGCGGCCCGCAGTGTGATCGAGACATGTCAAGAATCCAGACCGTTTTCCAGCGCCTGCAGGCTGAAGGCCGCAAGGCGCTGATCCCCTTCGTCACCGCCGGCTTTCCGGCGCCCGAACTCACCCTGCCGCTGATGAATGCGCTCGTTGAAGGCGGCGCCGACATCCTCGAGCTCGGCGTGCCGTTCTCCGACCCGATGGCCGATGGCCCCACCATTCAGCGCGCTTCCGAGCGAGCGCTCGCACAGGGCATGAGCCTGCGCAAGGTGCTCGAAACCGTGCGCGTCTTCCGTGCCGCCAATGCCGATACGCCAGTGGTGTTGATGGGCTACGCCAATCCGATCGAGGCCATGGGGCCCGAGCGCTTCGTGGCTGCGGCGCGTGAGGCCGGTGTCGACGGCGTGCTGGTGGTCGATTACCCGCCCGAGGAGTGCGTGAGCTTTGCCGCCACTGCGAAGGCGGGCGGGCTCGATCCGATCTTCCTGCTTGCGCCGACCTCGTCGGAGCAGCGTTTCGCTGACGTTGCGCGTGCCGGCAGCGGCTACATCTACTACGTTTCGCTGAAGGGTGTGACTGGCAGCGCAAAGCTCGACGTCGAGGAGGTTGCGCGTCGCATTCCGCAGATCCGGGCCGCGGTCGGCATGCCGGTGGGCGTGGGCTTCGGCATCCGCGATGCCGAGAGCGCGCAGCGCGTCGGTGCGGTGGCGGATGCGGTGGTGATCGGCAGCCGCATCATCGAGGAAATCGAGAACCACCCCGGGGCGGAGGTCGAGCGTGTGACCGCCTTCATGCGCGACATTCGCGTCGCGCTCGACGCCCTCGTTGCGGACAAAGGAGCCTGAACATGAGCTGGTTGCAGAAGCTGCTGCCACCGAAGATCAAGCGCGGCGATGCCTCCGCGCGCAATAAATCTATTCCTGAAGGCCTGTGGAGCAAATGCGAGGGTTGCGAGTCGGTGCTGTATCGCACCGATCTCGACGGCAACCTTGGTGTGTGCCCCAAGTGTGGCCATCACCACCGCCTGCGCGCGCGCCGTCGTCTCGATGTGCTGCTCGACGCCGACGGACGCAGCGAGATCGGCGCCGAGGTCACGCCGGTCGATGCGCTCAAGTTCAAGGATTCGCGCAAGTATCCCGACCGCCTGTCGGCAGCAACTGCCGACACCGGCGAGGCCGACGCCATGGTGGTGATGAAGGGTGCAATCAAGAGCGTGCCGGTCGTGGTCGCCTGCTTCGAGTTCGAGTTCCTCGGCGGTTCGATGGGCTCGGTCGTTGGGGAGCGCTTCGTGCGGGGTGCGAAGGTGGCCTACGAGGAACGGCTGCCCTTCATCTGTATCACCGCTTCGGGGGGGGCACGCATGCAGGAAGGCCTGCTTTCGCTGATGCAGATGGCCAAGACGACCGCCTCGGTCACCCGCCTTGCTGATCGCCGGCTGCCCTTCGTGACCGTGCTGACCGACCCGACCATGGGCGGTGTGTCGGCGAGCTTCGCCTTCATGGGGGACGTGGTAATCGCCGAACCCAATGCCCTGATCGGTTTTGCCGGCCCGCGCGTGATTGAGCAGACCGTGCGCGAGACGCTGCCCGAGGGCTTCCAGCGCGCCGAGTTCCTGCTGGAGAAGGGGGCCATCGATCTCATCGTCGATCGTCGCGAGATGCGTGAGCAACTCGCCACGCTGCTTGCGATGCTGAACCGGCAGCCTGCAGACGTGGTTGCCGACTGATGTCCGCTGAGCACGATCGTCCGAATCTCCCGGACAGTCTCGGCGCTTGGCTCGCGCTGCTCGAGCAGCGCCACGGCCAGCGTATCGAGCTCGGCCTGGAGCGGGTCGCTGCGGTTCGTGACCGTATGGCGGCCGAAAGCGATGCGGTCCTCATCACGGTGGGGGGCACCAACGGCAAGGGTTCCTGCTGCGCGATGCTCGAGAGCATCCTGCTCGCCGCAGGCTATCGCGTTGGCTGCTATACCTCGCCGCACTTGCTGCGCTACAACGAGCGCGTGAGGGTGGACGGGCACGAGGTCGACGACGGAGCCCTGGTGCGTGCCTTCGCGGCGGTGGAGGTGGCACGTGGCGACACCGTGCTGACCTATTTCGAGCACGGTACGCTTGCGGCCTGGCAGGTCTTTGCGGACGCTGCACTGGACGTGGTGATCCTTGAGGTGGGCCTCGGGGGGCGTCTGGACGCGGTCAATGTGTTCGAGCCCGACTGTGCGCTCGTCACCAGCATCGCCATGGACCACATGGACTATCTTGGCGACACGCGCGAGGCGATCGGTTTCGAGAAGGCTGGGATCTTCCGCTCCGGCCGCCCAGCGGTGTGTGGTGATCCCCAGCCCCCGGTCACGCTGGTCGAGCACGCCGCAGAGATTGGTGCGGCGCTGTGGATCAGTGGACGCGATTTCGGTTTCGGTGGCGACCGCCAGCAGTGGGGGTATTGGCGCTATGCCGAACCGCCGGCGCAAGGTGCGCTCGTCAAACGGGGTGGTATGGCCTATCCGGCCTTGCGCGGGGCCAACCAGTTGCTCAATGCCGCGGCGGTGATGACCGTGCTCGAAACCCTGCGCGACCGGCTGCCGGTGTCCATGCAGCATGTTCGTCAGGGGCTGATGCTGGTCGACGTTCCGGGGCGCTTCCAGGTACTCGCGGGTCGGCCCGCCATTGTGCTCGATGTCGCACACAACCCGCAGGCGGCTGGCGTGCTCGCCGACAATCTCGGCAACATGGGCTTCTATCCCGAGACCTGGGCGGTGCTCGGGATGCTCAACGACAAGGACGTCGAAGGCGTCGTGTCGCTGATGGCCGGGCGTGTGGACCACTGGCGGCTGGCGTCCTTGCCCGGGGGGCGCGGGCTGTCGGCCGAAGCGCTCGCCGCGCGTGTGCGTGCGGCGGGTGGCAAGGGCGATATCGCCTGTTATGGTTCGCCCATCGAAGCGCTCACGGCGGCGCAGGGAGAGGTTGGCGACGATGATAGAATCGTGGTCTTTGGATCCTTCCTGACGGTAGCGGATGCGCTCGCGGCCCTGAAGGCTGCAAGGCGCGCGTGAGGGCTGGCGTGAGCGACGCAGAAAACCTGGAGATCAAGAAGCGGGCGAGGCGCAGGCTGGTGGGTGCAATCGCGCTCGCCTTGCTTGCTGCCGTGGTGCTGCCGGTGATGATGGATCAGGAGCCGCATCCGTCGATGCAGGACATCCAGATCACCATCCCCGACCGGGACAAGGTGGCAGCGTTGCCGTCGCCGGCACCGCAGCCCGCACCGGGAAATGACGGAGGCGTGGCGACGGTCGTGCCGGTGCCCGAGGATGATGGCGCTGCCACCGCCGAATCTGCACCGCCGCCCGTTGCGGCGCCCGCGCCTGCGAAGCCTCCTGCCGCAGGGCCGACGCCGCCGAAGGCTGCGGTCGTTCCCGAGGCACCACGACTGGCTGCGCCCGCGCGCTCGGCAGAGGAAGAGGCACGTGTGCGGGCGATCCTGGCGGGCGAGCCGGTACCCCCGCGCAGCGAATCCTTTGTGGTCCAGGTCGGGGCCTTCAGTGATGCGGCCAAGGCTGCGAAGCTCGTAGACGAACTCAAGGCAAAGGGCTTCTCGGCCTACACCGAGCCGGCGGGCCAGGTGACGCGCGTGCGCGTGGGGCCGGTCGCAGGCCGTGAAGCCGCGGACAAGGTGGTCGGACGCCTCAAGGCTGCAGGGCACCAGGCCGTGCTGCAGGCGCGCTGAACGGGACCCGATGACGGCATTCGATTACGTCTTCCTGGGCATGCTCGCGTTCTCCGCTGCGATCGGAATGTGGCGCGGGCTGGTCAGCGAGGTCATGGCGGTGCTGGCCTGGGTTGCTGCATTGTTTGCCGCCTGGCGCTATAACGAACAGGCCGCCAGCGTTTTTGAGGGTCTCATCCTCGAGCCGATGTGGCGTCAGGTCGCCGGGGGGGCGCTGGTCGTGGTCGGCGTGCTGATTCTGGTGGCGCTGCTGCGTTACCTGTTGCGCGAGCTATTGCGGGCCGCCGGGCTGGGGCCCACCGACCGCTTCTTCGGCGCATTGTTCGGCATCGCGCGCGGACTCGCGATCGCCCTCGTTGTGGTCCTGATCGGCGGTCTTGCCGGGGTGTCGCGCGAGCCCTGGTGGGCACAGTCGCTCTTTGCGCCGCCGCTGGAGTCAGTGGTGATCGCTACCAAACCCTGGCTACCCGATGTGGTGGCCGAAAAAATTCGATTCAGATAGGCGTTACTTCCATGTGCGGAATTCTCGGTGTCGTTGCCACCTCCCCCGTCAACCAGCTGCTCTACGATGGCCTGCAGGTTCTCCAGCACCGCGGTCAGGACGCGGCCGGCATCGCTACCTCGGAGGGCGGGCGCTTCCACATGCACAAGGGGTCCGGACTGGTGCGCGACGTGTTCCGCACGCGCAACATGCGCAACCTGATGGGCAACTGGGGCATCGGCCATGTGCGCTACCCGACTGCCGGCTCGGCCTACAACGCAGCAGAAGCCCAGCCCTTCTACGTGAACTCGCCCTTCGGCCTGTTGCTGGCGCACAACGGCAACCTCACGAATTCGGAATCGCTCAAGCGCGAGATGTTCCTGTCGGACCTGCGCCACATCAACACCAGCAGCGATTCCGAGGTCCTGCTCAACGTGCTTGCCCATGAGCTGCAGGCAGCCTGCAACGGCCTCAAGCTCGATGAGGACGCAATCTTCCGCGCGGTGGCGGGCGTGCATCGCCGCTGTCGCGGTGCCTATGCGGTGGTCGTGATGATCGCTGGCTACGGGCTGCTCGCCTTCCGCGACCCCTTCGGCATCCGCCCGCTCGTGGTGGGGCGCAACGACACCGGGGCGGGGGCGGAATGGCTGGTGGCATCCGAGTCGGTCGCCCTCGACGTCCTCGGGTTCAAGCTGCTGCGCGACGTGGAGCCGGGGGAGGCGGTGCTGGTGGATGTGGATGGCAATTTCCACAGCCGCCAGTGCGCGAGCAAGACGGTGCACGCCCCGTGCATGTTCGAATACGTTTATCTGGCGCGCCCGGACTCCATCATCGATGGCGTCTCGGTGTATGAATCACGCATGAAGATGGGCGAGTTTCTTGCGGATCGCATGAAGCGCACGATGCCGAATGTTCACATCGACGTGGTCATCCCGATTCCGGACTCCAGCCGCCCCTCTGCCATGCAGATGGCGCACCGGCTCGGCCTGCCGTTCCGCGAGGGCTTCGTCAAGAACCGCTATATCGGGCGGACCTTCATCATGCCCGGTCAATCCACGCGCAAGAAATCGGTGCGGCAGAAGCTCAACACCATCCATCAGGAATTCCGGGGTAAGAGCGTGCTGCTGGTGGACGACTCGATCGTGCGTGGCACCACGAGCAAGGAAATCGTGAATATGGCGCGCGAGGCCGGTGCGACAAAGGTATACCTCGCCTCCGCCGCGCCCCCGGTGCGGCACGCGAACGTCTATGGCATTGACATGCCGACGCGGGGCGAGTTGATTGCCAGTGATCGCAGCGAGGACGAGATCTGCCGCGAGATCGGTGCGGACGGGCTGATCTACCAGGATCTGGACGATCTGAAGGCGTCAGTGCGTGCGCTGAACCCCTCGCTCAGCTTCTTCGAGACTTCGTGCTTCGATGGCCAGTACGTCACGGGCGACATTACCGCGGAGTACCTGAACGGGGTGGAGAACCAGCGTGGCGAGCTCAAGCCCGCCAAGCAAGACGGCCACGACGATGCGGACGATGGCCAGCTTGACCTGAACCTCGCCGGTGAGAATGAGGGCTGAGCCTGCCCCCCATGGTACGGAAGACCTTGATGAGCAATTTCGATCCCGCATCCCTTCGCCCCGACACCCTTGCTGTCCGCGCCGGCATCGAGCGCACGCAGTTCCGCGAGCATGGCGAGGCGATGTACCTGACCTCCAGCTTCGTGTTCGAGAGCGCGGAGCAGGCGGCAGCCTGCTTCTCCGGCGCGGAGGAGGGCTACGTCTATGCGCGCTTCTCCAACCCGACCGTAACTGCGATGCAGACCCGGCTTGCCGCGCTGGAAGGTGCGGAAGCCTGCGTCGCCACCGCGTCGGGCATGTCGGCGATCATGTCGCTGGTGATGGCGCTGTTGCAGGCGGGTGACCACATCGTGGCGTCGAATGGACTCTTCGGCGCCACGCAGCAGTTGTTCGGCAACATCCTGTCCAGGTTCGGCATCGAAACCAGCTTCGTGCCGGCCACGGACCTGCAGGCCTATCGGGATGCGGTGCGCCCGCGGACGAAGCTGTTCTTCGTCGAAACCCCATCGAATCCGCTTACCGAGGTGGTGGACATCGCTGCGGTCGCGGGCGTGGCGCATGAGGCCGGGGCGCTGCTCGCCGTGGATAACTGCTTCTGCACGCCGGTGCTGCAGCGTCCGCTGGCGCTGGGCGCCGATGTCGTCGTGCACTCGGCCACCAAATACCTGGACGGGCAGGGCAGGGTGCTGGGCGGGGCGGTCGTGGGACGCAAGACGGTCACCGATGAAGTGTTCAAATTTCTGCGCACTGCCGGGCCGACGCTGTCGCCGTTCAATGCCTGGGTGATTCTGAAAGGACTGGAGACGCTGCGCATCCGCATGCAGGCGCAGTGCGCGAGCGCGCTGGAGCTTGCGGGCTGGCTCGAGGCGCAGCCCGGCGTGACCCGCGTCTTCTATCCGGGTCTGCCGTCCCATCCGCAGCATGCGCTCGCGATGCGACAGCAGAAGGCGGGCGGGGCGGTCGTCAGTTTCGAGGTGGCGGGTGGGCGCGAAGCCGCCTGGCGCGTCATCGACAACACCCGCTTGATCTCCATTACGGCCAACCTCGGCGACACCAAGACCACGATCACCCATCCCGCGACGACCACGCATGGGCGGATCTCGTCCGAGGCACGCGCCGCGTCGGGGATTGGCGACGGGCTGCTGCGGGTGGCGGTCGGTCTCGAGGACGTGGATGACCTGAAGGAAGACCTCGCGCGCGGCCTGAAGCGTTGAGAACGCCCTGCATGCAACAAACGGAGACGCTTCAGCGAAAGGTTACTGTTTTGTTGCGGTGAAGTTGCATTACCATTGCGTCCCCGTGACGAGCGTACCGTTCCGCGTACGCCGGGATTCGCAATGGCGGTGTCGGCATGCGCGTTGGAAGACTGCTCAGGTTTCTGGCCATTCTGGCTGGATGTATGCTCTATGCGGTGCCGAGATGGCTGACGGACGAGTTCGGTCGCGTCAGCATCGACCAGATCCTGTATCACCTCCGCTTCGGGTCCGAAGGCGTGCTGAGCAGCGATCCCGAGCTCATTCGCCGCTTCCTGTGGCGGGCGTTGGCCTTGCCGGCCGCGCTCGCAGTGCTGCTGTGGGGCGTGGACGGTTGGCTGCGTCATCTGCGCAGGCATCCCGATGCCTGGCCGCGGCCCTGGCTGCGTCGTGCCGGCCGGGCGCTTGCGGTGGCCTTGAGGTGGGCAGCGCACCACACCGCGCCGCGCATCGTCCCGCTGATGGTGCTGGGTGTGGGGGTTGCCTTCTTCGTGGACAGTTTCTCGGTAGCGCGCTATGTGCGCGGCTACTTCGGGGATGATTACTTCGCCGAAGCCTATGTGGATCCTGGCCGTGCAACGCTGCAGCGGGTGGGCAAGCAGCCCAAGAGCCTGGTGCTGATCTATGTCGAAAGCCTGGAGACGAGCTATTCCGATCCGGCCCTGTTCGGCCACGACCTGCTGCACCGACTGAATGCGCTGAAGTCCCGACCGGGCGTGGTCTCCTTCGACAGCTATCGCGAGTTGATGGGAGCGCACTTCACGATCGCCAGCCTCGTCTCTACCCAGTGCGGCGTTCCCCTGAAATCGATCGCGATGTTCGGCGGCAACGTTCAGGGCGAGAAGGTGGAGCGCTACCTGCCGCGTGCGCGCTGCCTGGGCGATCTCCTTGCCGCAGAGGGCTACCGCAACGTGTTCCTGAATGGCTCTAGCCTAGCCTTCGCGGGGGTCGGCAAGTTTTTTCACGACCATCGCTACCACCGCGTGATGGGACGGGAGGAGTGGATCGAGGCGGGCGAGCCGCCGGCCGGGATGAGCGGTTGGGGGCTGCGGGACGATGCGTTGTTCCGCCGTGCCCGCGCGGAACTCGGGCAGCTGATGAAGTCGAAGCAGCCCTTCAATCTCACCGTGCTGACCATCGATACTCATCACCCCTATGGTCACCTGTCGCCGGAATGCGCGCGCCGCGGCCACGAGGGCTTCGAAGGGGTCGTTGAGTGCACCGCGGATCTGGTGGCCGAGTTCGTGGAGTACATCATTGCCCGTGGCTGGCTTGATCGCGTCGCGATCGTGGTGCAGGGCGACCACCTGGCGATGGGCAATTCCTCGTATCAGAAGCTGGTGCGCAATCCCGAACGCCGTGTGTTCAACCTGCTGATCTCGAACGATGCCAAGCTTGCGGCGAATACCCGGGAAGTCACCCACTTCGACATGCTGCCGACCATCCTGGATCTGGTAGGGTTGCAGGTGAAAGACGGGCGTGCCGGGCTGGGCTACTCGGCGATCGGACCGGTGCGGGCGCCACGGCCACCCAACCACGTTGCCAGCATGTCCGAGAAAGTGCTCGATTACAGTGCCACCTATCGCTCGCTGTGGGAGCCGCCCGAGCATCTGGCCGAGCAGCCTCGCCCGGCGCCGCCTCAGCCGGCAGTGGTCGATGCTGCGGTGAACGAACTGCCGTCGTAGCGCAGCCAGCAGGCCTCGCCGCGCCAGTCGGGGAGCACCCGCCGCTCGCAGGGATGTCCGTCGAGCGTGAAGCGGTGGGTGTCGGGGCGGTGGGTATGGCCGTGCACCAGCACCGGGAACCCGTGTTGGCGCAGCAAGGCCGCGACGGCGTCCGCATTGACGTCCATGATCTCCAAGGACTTGTCAGCCTTCGCCGCCTCGCTCTTCTGCCGCAGACCGGCGATGAAGGTCTTGCGCGCAGCCAGCGGCTGAGCGAGAAAGCCAGCTTGCCACCCAGGGTCGCGCACCTGCTTGCGGAAGGCCTGGTAGGCTAGATCGTCCGTGCACAGCGCGTCTCCGTGGGCGAGCAGCAGCGTCGGGGCTTGCGCTCCGGTCCCGAAGCGCACAGGGGCAGGGTCGGTGAGCAGGGTGGCGCCGATCGCGGCGGCGAACCTCGGGCCCGCGAGGAGATCGCGATTGCCGGTCATGAAGAAGACCGCAGTTCCCCGGTCGACGAGTGCCCGGACCGCTGCGGCGATGCGGGCGTTGAAAGGGGTCTCTAGGTCGTCGTCGCCCGCCCAGTATTCGAACAGGTCGCCGAGGATGAAGAGGCTAGCGGCCTCGCGCGCTGGCCCCTGCAGGAAAGAGAGGAAGGCGGAGACGTTGGCCGGTTCGTCCTCGTTCAGGTGCAGGTCGGAAATGAACAATGCCGGAAGTGCCGCGCGGGCGGCTTCCGGCATTGCTGCGGTACCCCCGTCCTTTTGGGAGGGGGTGCCGGGTGCGCGTTCGCGGGTGGGCACGATCAGACGACTTCGGCGCGCTCGATGACCACGTCCTCTTTCGGCACGTCCTGGTGGAAGCCGCTCGAGCCGGTCTTGACCTTGCGGATGGCGTCCACCACGTCCAGCCCTTCGGTGACACGGCCGAACACGCAGTAACCCCAGCCTTGCAGGTCGGGCGAGCGGTAGTTGAGGAATTCGTTGTCGGCGACGTTGATGAAGAACTGTGCCGTGGCCGAGTGCGGGGCCTGTGTGCGCGCCATCGCGATCGTGCCGCGCTCGTTCTTGAGGCCGTTGTCGGCCTCATTCTTGATCTGTTCGCCGGTGGGCTTCTGGGTCATGCCCGGCTCGAAGCCGCCGCCCTGGATCATGAAGCCGTCGATGACGCGGTGGAAGATCGTGTTGTCGTAGTGGCCGGATTCGACGTAGGCGAGGAAGTTGGCCACGGTAGCCGGGGCTTTCTCAGCGTCGAGTTCGAGGGTGATGACGCCATGGTTGGTGTGCAGTTTGACTGCCATGTGATGCTCTCCTGGGGTGATTCGCGTGTCGTCCCGGCACCCTGTGTGCCGGGCGTCGGGGCAGGTCGATGCCTACTTGCTGGCCTTGCTGGCCGGGGCGGGGGTTTCGAGCAGGCGGGCGCTCTCCACGACTACCGGCTCGAGCGGCACGTTCTGGTGCATGCCGAGGTTGCCGGTGGCCAGTTTGCCGATCTTCTCCACCACGTCCATGCCGCGGACGACCTTGCCAAACACGGCATATCCCCAGCCGTCTCGGGACGGGTAGTCGAGGAAGGTGTTGGGCTTGAGGTTGATGAAGAACTGCGCGGTGGCCGAGTGCGGGTCGGAGGTGCGCGCCATCGCCAGCGTGCCGGGTTCGTTGCGCAGGCCGTTCTTCGCCTCGTTCTCGATCGGAGCGCGGGTGGCCTTCTGGTTCATCTGTGCGTCGAACCCGCCGCCCTGGATCATGAAGCCGTCGATCACGCGGTGGAAGACGGTGCCGTCGTAGAAGCCGTCCTTCACGTACTGCACGAAGTTCTCGGCGGATTTCGGCGCCTTGTCCGCGTAGAGTTCGACGACGATTTCGCCCTGATTGGTCTTCATCTCGACCATCGGGTTGGCCGCAAGGGCGGGCATGGTCAGGGTGGCGGAAGCGGCGAGGGCGAACAGGTATTTCTTCATGGAACCTCCGGGGGCTGGAGGGCGCATGCACCGGATGCTGCGCCCTTGCGGCGTGAGGAGAAGGCTTTTGCGTGCGTGCTATACTCGCGCGCTTGCCAGGGTGGGGCCGCGTTCGGGAACGAGGCGGAATTCTAGCAACAAGCCCACACCCCCACAATCGCGCGCCCCTCACGCAGCGGGGCGCCGCGCTGGTACCCGACCTTCCGACCACCGTACTCTTCTGTCGTCCGGACCGATGCTCTCGATCTACAACACGCTCTCGCGCAGTAAGGAAGTCTTCAAGCCCATCGAACCCGGAAAGGTCCGCATGTACGTGTGCGGCATGACGGTGTATGACTTCTGTCACCTCGGCCATGCGCGGGTGATGGTGGTGTTCGACATGGTGGCACGCTGGCTGCGGGCAAGCGGCCTGGACGTCACTTACGTGCGCAACATCACCGACATCGACGACAAGATCATCCGCCGCGCGCAGGAGAACGGCGAGAGCATCCGCCAGCTCACCGACCGCTTCATCGCCGCAATGCATGAAGATGCAGACGCGCTCGGCGTTCTGCGCCCCGAGCACGAGCCGCGCGCCACGGACTACGTTGCGCAGATGCAGTCGCTGATCTCGCGCCTGGAGCAGAAGGGCCTCGCCTACGTCGCGGCGAACCGCGACGTGTGCTACGCGGTGCGCAAATTCGACGGCTACGGCAAGCTGTCGGGCAAGTCGCTCGACGAGCTGCGCGCCGGCGAGCGCGTGGACGTGGCGCAGGACAAGAATGATCCACTCGATTTCGTGTTGTGGAAGCATGCCAAGACCGAGGAGCCGGGGGAGGTAAAGTGGGCTTCGCCCTGGGGCGAGGGGCGCCCCGGCTGGCACATCGAGTGCTCGGCGATGAGCTCGGACCTGCTCGGCGACCACTTCGACATCCATGGTGGCGGCATGGACCTGCAGTTTCCCCACCATGAGAACGAAATCGCACAGTCGGAAGGCGCGCATGGTCACGCCTTCGTCAATTACTGGATGCACAACGGCTTCGTACGCGTCGACGACGAGAAGATGTCGAAGTCGCTCGGCAACTTCTTCACCATCCGCGAGGTGCTGCAGAAGTACGACCCCGAGGTGGTGCGCTTCTTCATCCTGCGGGCGCACTATCGCAGTGCGCTCAACTATTCCGACGCCCACCTGGAAGACGCCCGCAACGCGCTCACCCGCCTGTACACCGCCTTGAAGAACGTGCCGGCGCACGGTGATGCCGTGGTCGACTGGAACGAGCCGCACGCCAAGCGCTTCCGCGCTGCGATGGACGACGATTTCAACACTGCCGAGGCTGTGGCCGTGTTGTTCGAGCTTGCCAACGAGCTTAACCGTGGCGCCTCGCCGGCGCTTGCGGTACAGCTGAAGGCGCTTGCGGGCGTGCTCGGCCTGCTCGGCCGCGCGCCGCAGGCTTTCCTTCAGGCGGGGGCGCCGGACGCGGGCGGGTTGGATGCCGAAGCGATCGAGGTCAGGATCGCCGAGCGCACCGCCGCCAAGAAGGCGAAGAACTTTGCCGAGGCCGACCGCATCCGTGCTGCGCTGACCGAGGCAGGCGTCATCCTTGAGGATGGCCCCGGCGGAACCACCTGGCGCCGCGCCTGAGGCGGCGTTCCAGCGCCGCAACGCATCTGCACAAACCGCACCGCACACGCACTGCATAAGGAACCTGCACATGATCATCACCGGCTTCCAGAGCCTGCTCGACGCCGCCCGCAAGCAACCCGAGCCGCAGCGCCTGCTGCTGGTGTTCACGCGCGCCGAACTCCCCGAGAACGCCACGCCCGAGCAGCGCGCCAGCTTTGAGCAGGGCGAGGGTGGTGCGCTGGTGCCGGTGATGTATGTCGACAAGCGTCCGGAAGAACTGCAGAGCTTCGAGGAGCTGGTCGAGGAGTCGCGCCACACCGGTCAGAGCTGGGACATGATGTTCGTCGGCTGCCTGAGCGGCCAGGCGGGGCGCGAGCCGAGCGACGACACGGTGCAAAAGGCGCTCGAAACCATGCTCATGTCGATCCAGGGTGGCATCGTCGCCCACCTGCTGGCCTACCGCCCGAACGGTGAACAGGTTTGGCTGCCCGACCAGGCGGAAGGCCTGGCCTGATCGTCTTCCTGCGGCCGGAGCGTTCCGCCGGCCACGCGCAATGAAAGCGGCCCGCGATTCGGTGTGAATCGCGGGCCGCTCGTCTTTCATCCGCCCCGGTGGACAGGGGCGGTTTTGCGTGCCGACGCTCAGGTGCCGAAGAAGTCGCGCACCTTGTCCATCCAACCCTTGGCCTTCGGGTTGTGGCGGTCGGCATTGCCGCTGGAGATCTCTTCGAACTCCCGCAGCAACTCCTTCTGGCGTTCGGTCAGGTTCACCGGGGTCTCGACCACGACATGGCACATCAGGTCGCCATGCACGTGGCTACGCACGTTCTTGATGCCCTTGCCGCGCAGGCGGAATACTTTGCCGCTCTGCGTCTCGGCCGGAATCTTGAGCCGTGCCATGCCGTCCAGCGTGGGGATCTCGATCTCGCCGCCGAGCGCCGCAGTGCTGATGCTGATCGGCATCTCGCAGTGCAGATCGTCATGGTCGCGCTCGAAAACGGCATGCTTGCGGATGTGAATCTCGACGTAGAGATCGCCCGGTGGTCCACCATTGACGCCCGGCTCGCCATGCCCGGCGTGTCGCAGGCGCATGCCTTCGTCGATGCCTGCGGGGATCTTCACCTCTAGCGTCTTCTGCTTCTTCACTCGGCCGGCGCCGCCGCAGTCGCGGCAGGGGTCAGGGATGATCTTGCCGCTGCCGTGGCACTTCGGACAGGTTTGCTGGATCGAGAAGAAGCCCTGCTGCACGCGAACCTGGCCGTGGCCGTTGCAGGTGGGGCAGGGCTTGGGCTGGGTGCCGGGCTTGGCGCCGCTGCCGTGGCAGGTGCCGCACTCCTCGACGGTGGGGATGCGGATCGTCTTCTCGGCGCCGCGCGCGGCTTCTTCGAGCGTGATCTCAAGGTTGTAGCGCAGGTCGGCGCCGCGATAGACGTTCGAGCGCCCGCCGCGTCCGCCGCCACCGAACAGGTCGCCGAAGATGTCGCCGAAGGCGTCGGCAAACCCACCCTCGAAGCCCTGTGCGCCGGGGCCCGCGCCCATGGACGGATCCACGCCGGCGTGGCCGTAGCGGTCGTAGGCGGCCTTCTTCTGCGGGTCGGAGAGCATCTCGTAGGCCTCCTTGGCCTCCTTGAACTTCTCCTCCGCCTCCTTGTTGTCCGGATTGCGGTCCGGGTGGTACTTCATGGCCAGCTTGCGGTAGGCCTTCTTGATCTCGTCGTCGCCCGCGTCGCGGTTGACGCCGAGGACTTCGTAGTAATCCCTTTTGGACATGGTGCTTCGCTCAGTCTGGTCTCAAGCAAAGGCCGAGCCGGCACCGGAGCAGGGCTCCGGCGGGGCTCGGCCGCGAAGGATTCGCCAGAGTGACGATTACTTCTTGTCCTTCACTTCGGTGAATTCGGCATCCACTACATCGGCATCGTCGGCCTTGCCGCCGGCCTGCTGGCCGCCTGCGCCGGCACCCGGCTGGGCGCCGCCTTCGGCCTGGGCGTACATCTGCTCGCCGAGCTTCTGCGCGGCCATCGCCAAGGCCTGGCTCTTGGCCTCGATGCTGTCCTTGTCACCGCTCTTGATCGCCTCTTCGGCGTCCTTCATCGCGGCCTCGATCTTGGACTTCTCGTCCTCGGAGAGCTTGTCGCCGTACTCGGTCAGCGCCTTGCGGGTCGAGTGCACCAGCGCGTCGCACTGGTTGCGAGCGTCGACCAACTCGTGCGCCTTCTTGTCTTCCTCGGCGTGCGCTTCGGCGTCGCGTACCATGCGCTCGACCTCGTCGTCCGACAGGCCGGAGTTGGCCTGGATCTTGATCTTGTTCTCCTTGCCGGTGGCCTTGTCCTTTGCCGACACGTGCAGGATGCCGTTGGCGTCGATGTCGAAGGTGACCTCGATCTGCGGCATGCCGCGCGGCGCCGGCGGGATGTCCGACAGGTTGAACTGGCCCAGGCTCTTGTTGCCCGAGGCCATCTCGCGCTCGCCCTGCAGCACGTGGATGGTCACGGCCGACTGGTTGTCGTCGGCGGTCGAGAACACCTGCGAGGCCTTGGTCGGAATCGTGGTGTTCTTCTGGATCAGCTTGGTCATCACGCCGCCCAGGGTTTCGATGCCGAGCGACAGCGGGGTCACGTCTAGCAGCAGCACATCCTTGACTTCGCCCTGCAGCACGCCGCCCTGGATGGAGGCGCCCACTGCCACGGCTTCGTCCGGGTTCACGTCACGGCGCGGCTCCTTGCCGAAGAATTCCTTCACCTTGTCGATGACCTTGGGCATGCGGGTCTGGCCACCGACGAGGATCACGTCGTCGATGTCGGACACCTTGAGGCCGGCGTCCTTCAGCGCGATGCGGCAGGGCTCGATCGAGCGCTCGATCAGCTCTTCCACCAGCGACTCGAACTTGGCGCGGGTGATCTTGATCGCGAGGTGCTTGGGGCCCGAGGCGTCGGCGGTGATGTACGGCAGGTTGATCTCGGTCTGCTGGCCCGAGGACAGCTCGATCTTGGCCTTCTCGGCGGCTTCCTTCAGGCGCTGCAGCGCGAGCACGTCGTTCTTGAGATCGACGCCCTGTTCCTTTTTGAACTCGGTGACGATGTAGTCGATGATGCGCTGGTCGAAGTCCTCGCCACCCAGGAAGGTGTCGCCGTTGGTGGCCAGCACTTCGAACTGGTGCTCGCCGTCGAGATCGGCGATCTCGATGATCGAGATGTCGAAGGTGCCGCCGCCGAGGTCATACACTGCGATCTTGGAGTCGCCCGGCTTCTTGTCCATGCCGAAGGCGAGCGCGGCGGCGGTGGGCTCGTTGATGATGCGTTTGACTTCCAGACCGGCGATGCGGCCGGCGTCCTTGGTGGCCTGGCGCTGGCTGTCGTTGAAGTAGGCCGGCACGGTGATGACCGCCTCGGTGACTTCCTCGCCGAGGTAGTCCTCGGCGGTCTTCTTCATCTTGCGCAGGATCTCGGCGGACACCTGCGGCGGCGCGATCTTCTTGCCGCGCACTTCCACCCAGGCGTCGCCGTTGTCGGCCTTGGAGATCGTGAAGGGCATCATCGCGATGTCCTTCTGCACTTCCTTCTCCTCGAAGCGACGGCCGATGAGGCGCTTGATCGCGAACAGGGTGTTCTTGGCGTTGGTGACTGCCTGGCGCTTGGCCGGCGCGCCCACCAGGATCTCGCCGTCTTCTGCGTAGGCGACGATGGAAGGCGTGGTGCGTGCGCCTTCGGAGTTCTCGATGACCTTCGGCTTGCCGCCTTCCATCACGGAGACGCAGCTGTTGGTGGTGCCGAGGTCGATGCCGATGATCTTGCCCATGAGTGTTCCTCTTTAGTCTGTTCAGTCTGTATCTGGGGCGCGCAGCGGTGGGTGCGCCAGTCTGCTTCGAATATGGGGCGGCTTGCCCGGCTTTCAAGCGCGCCGCACGAAAAACCTGACGAGGCCTACTGGCTCTTGCCCTTCGAGACCATCACCATGGCGGGACGGATCACGCGCTCGCTGAGTAGATAGCCCTTCTGCAGCACAGTCACCACCGTGTTGGCCTCGGCGTCGGCCTCGACCATGCTGATTGCCTGGTGCTTGTTCGGGTCGAACCTCTGGCCGAGGGGGTTCTCCTCGGCAAGGCTGGCGCTCTCGAATGCCGCGACCAGTTGCTTCAGGGTGAGCTCGACGCCTTCACGCAGGGTTTCGACGGTCTGGTTCTCCGTGGCGAGCGCAGCCTCCAGGCTATCCTTGACCGGCAGCATCGCGGTGGCGAACTTCTCGGCTGCGAACTTGCCCGCCTTGACGATGTCCTCCTGCGCGCGGCGGCGCACGTTCTCGGTCTCGGCCTTGGCGCGCAGCCAGGCGTCGTGGTGCTCCGCAGCCTTCAGTTCAGCTTGGCGCAGCGCTTCCTCGATGCCGGGCATGCTGTCGATGCCGCGTTCCGGGGAAGCGTCCTGTGTGGCATGGCCAGCTTCCACTCCTGACTGGGCATGGGTGTCCTGGGTCTGGGCGAGCTCGTGCTCGGTCGTGTTCGGGCTGGCCTGATTGGGGTCCTGCATGTCGGTCGTGCTCCCTGTTGATCCGAAACAGTCCGGTAGCTGGGGATGACGCGCTGGATTTCAAGAGCTGCCAGCAAGAAATCGGTGGCCGAAGCTTTGGGCTGCCGTGTGCCATCCGGAGGGCGCTTCTGCCGCGCCAGGGCAGGGCGGCTGATGCCCTCCGTGCGTGGTAAGATCACGTGTTTTGGTTTTCGCGGCTCGTCCGCCTGCAAGCATGACCCAGTTCGCCAAGGAAACCCTGCCGATCAGCCTCGAAGAGGAGATGCGCCACTCCTATCTCGATTACGCGATGAGCGTGATCGTGGGGCGTGCGCTGCCCGATGCGCGCGATGGCCTCAAGCCGGTGCATCGGCGCGTGCTGTTCGCAATGCACGAGTTGTCCAACGACTGGAATCGCGCGTACAAGAAGTCTGCGCGTATCGTCGGCGACGTCATCGGTAAGTACCACCCGCACGGCGACACCGCGGTGTACGACACCATCGTGCGCATGGCGCAGGACTTTTCGCTGCGCTACATGCTGGTCGATGGTCAGGGCAACTTCGGCTCCGTCGATGGCGACAACGCGGCGGCGATGCGTTACACCGAAATCCGCATGGCGCGCATCGGTCACGAGCTGCTGGCCGACATCGAAAAGGAAACGGTCGACTTCGGCCCGAACTACGATGGTTCCGAGAGGGAGCCGCTGGTTCTGCCCACCCGCATCCCCAATCTGCTCATCAATGGTTCGAGCGGAATCGCGGTGGGCATGGCGACCAACATTCCGCCGCACAACCTGGGCGAGGTGGTCGAGGCCTGCCTGAAGCTGCTCGCCGAGCCCGACACAGACATCGAGGCGCTGATCGACATCATCCAGGCGCCGGACTTTCCGACCGCCGGTCTGATCTATGGCCTGCATGGCGTGCGCGAGGGCTACCGCACTGGCCGTGGGCGCGTGATCATGCGTGCCCGTACCCACTTCGAGCCGATCGGCAAGACCGATCGCCAGGCGATCATCGTCGACGAGCTGCCTTACCAGGTGAACAAGCGCACCCTGCAGGAGCGCATGGCCGAGCTGGTCAACGAGAAGAAGATCGAGGGCATCAGCGAGATCCGCGACGAGTCCGACAAGTCGGGCATGCGCCTCGTCATCGAGTTGAAGCGCGGCGAGATGCCCGAGGTGGTGCTCAATAAGCTCTTCAAGCACACCCAGCTGCAGGACAGCTTCGGCATGAACATGGTGGCGCTGGTTGACGGCAAGCCGCGCCTGCTGAACCTCAAGCAGATGCTGGTGTGCTTCCTCGAGCACCGGCGCGAGGTCGTCACCCGCCGCACCATCTTCGAGCTGAAGAAGGCGCGCGACCGGGGTCACGTCCTCGAAGGCCTTGCGGTGGCGCTGTCCAACGTCGACGAGATCATCGCTCTCATCAAGGCCGCACCCACGCCCGCGGACGCCAAGCGCGGGCTGATGGCGCGCGAGTGGCGCTCGGCGCTGGTCGAAGAGATGCTGTCGCGCGCGCTCGCCGACAGCTACCGCCCGGAAGGGCTCGATCCGCAATACGGGCTGCAGGCACAGGGCTATCGCCTGTCCGAGACCCAGGCCCAGGCCATCCTCGAGCTGCGCCTGCAGCGCCTCACCGGCCTCGAGCAGGACAAGATCGTCGGCGAATACCGCGAGGTCATGGACGTCATCACCGACCTGCTCGATATCCTCGCCCGCCCTGAGCGCATCACCGCGATCATCGTCGAGGAGCTCACCGCGGTGCGCAACCAGTTTGGCGATCCTCGCCGCTCCGAGCTGGTGATGAACACCGCCGAGATCAACATCGAGGATCTGATCACGCCGGAAGACATGGTCGTCACCCTGTCGCACACCGGGTACTTCAAGCGCCAGCCGCTCGCCGACTACCGCGCCCAGCGCCGTGGCGGCCGCGGCAAGCAGGCCACCTCGATGAAGGACGAGGACTTCATCGACCACCTCTTCGTCGCCAACACGCACGACACCGTGCTTTGCTTCTCCAGCCGCGGCCGTTGCTACTGGCTCAAGGTATACGAGGTGCCCGAGGGCACGCGCAACTCGCGTGGCAAGCCCATCGTGAACCTCTTCCCGCTGCTCGAAGGTGAGAAGATCACCGCGGTGCTGCCGATCAAGGAGTTCGACGAAGAGCACTTCGTGTTCATGGCGACTTCGGAAGGTACGGTCAAGAAAACCGCACTGACCGCGTTCTCCAACCCGCGCAAGGCCGGAATCATCGCGGTCAACCTGGATGACGGCGACCACCTGATTGGCGTGGCCATCACCGACGGCCAGTGCGACGTGATGCTCTTCTCCGACGCCGGCAAGGCCGTGCGCTTCGCAGAGACCGACGTGCGCCCGATGGGACGCGAGGCACGCGGCGTACGCGGCATGATGCTCGAGGACGGCCAGGCCGTGATCGCCATGCTGGTGGCCAAGGATGAGTCGCAGTCGGTGCTGACCGCGACCGAGAACGGTTTCGGCAAGCGCACGCCGGTCGCCGAGTATACCCGCCACGGCCGTGGCACCAAGGGCATGATCGCGATCCAGACCAGTGATCGCAATGGCAAGCTGGTCGCTGCGGTGCTGGTCGAGCCAAGCGACGAGATCATGCTGATCTCCACCGGTGGAGTGCTGATTCGCACAGGCGTGGAGAGCATCCGTGAGATGGGGCGCTCGACCCAGGGCGTGACGCTGATCAACCTCGACGACGGCACGTACCTCGCGAGCGTGGAGAAGGTGGCCGAGTCGGAGTCCGACGAGAGCATGCGTGTCAACGGTGACGGCGCCGAAGAGGATGACGAGGCTGCAGGTGACGCGGGTTCGAACCCCGCGTCGGGCGAGGGTGGATCCCCGGCGGCCGGAGACGAAGGAGAGGCCTGATGAGCCGCGTGTGGAACTTCAGCGCCGGCCCTGCGGCGCTGCCTGAAGAAGTGTTGCGTCAGGCCGCCGCAGAGATGCTGGACTGGCATGGCGCCGGCATGGGCGTGATGGAGATGAGCCATCGCGGCAAGGAGTTCACCGCCATTGCTGCGCAGGCGGAGGCCGACCTGCGCGAGCTGCTTGCGGTGCCGGCCAACTACCGTGTCCTCTTCATGCAGGGCGGGGCGATCGCGGAGAACGCGATCATCCCGATGAACCTGATGGGCGACAAGCGCGTGGCCGATTACGTGGTCACCGGCGCGTGGTCGCAGAAGTCGCAGAAGGAGGCGCGCAAGTACGCAGAGGTGAACATCGCCGCGTCGTCTGAGGCGGGTGGCTTCACGACCGTGCCCGCGATAGCGGAGTGGAAGCTTTCCGCCGATCCCGCCTACGTGTTCACTTGCACCAACGAGACCATCGGTGGCCTCGAGTATCCCTTCGAGCCCGACCTCGCACAGGTCGGCCGCGGCGAGGTGCCGGTGGTGGCGGACATGTCCTCGCACATCCTGTCGCGCGTGATCGACGTGTCGAAGTACGGCCTGATCTTCGGTGGGGCGCAGAAGAACATCGGCCCCGCGGGGCTGACCATCGTGATCGTGCGCGAGGACCTGCTCGGGCGGGCGATGCCGCACTGTCCCACCGCCTTCGACTTCAAGACCGTGGCGGACAACGGCTCGATGTACAACACTCCACCCACCTACGGTATCTACATCGCCGGCCTTGTCTTCCAGTGGCTCAAGCGCCAGGGCGGGGTGGCTGCGATCGAGGCACAGAACGTCGCCAAGGCAAGGCTGCTGTACGACTTCCTCGACGCCAGCGATTTCTACGAGAATCGCATCGACCCGGCCTGCCGCTCGCGCATGAACGTGCCCTTCTTCCTGAAGGACGAGGCGCTCAACGAAGCCTTCCTCGCCGAATCGAAGGCCGCCGGGCTGGTGCAGCTGAAGGGACACAAGTCGGTCGGCGGCATGCGCGCGTCGATCTACAACGCGATGCCGCTCGAGGGCGTGCAGGCCCTGGTGCGCTTCATGCACGATTTCGCCGCCCGCCGCGGTTGAAGTCGGGTGGGCACAGGCAGGGCCGCACGGAAATACGGAACGAAAACAGGATGCAAGCCGGAGGGGCCACGGGCCGAGCATGAGCGACGAACTGCTGAAACTGCGCAACGAGATCGACCGCATCGACGAGGAGATCCTCGCCCGCCTCGCCGAGCGCGCGCGCTGCGCGCAGCGCGTGGGCGAGATCAAGCGCGGGGTGATGTACTACCGCCCCGAGCGCGAGGCCCAGGTGTTGCGCCGCCTGGCCGAGCTCAACCCCGGTCCGCTGTCCGCGGATGCGGTGAAGACCATCTTCCGCGAGGTGATGTCGGCGTGCCTCGGGCTCGAGCAGCCGCTGCGCGTGGCCTACCTTGGCCCCGCCGGCACGTTCTCGGAGAGCGCGAGCCGCAAGCATTTCGGCTCCGCACCCAACTTCATGCCGATGGCGGCGATTGATGATGTCTTCCGCGCGGTCGAGGCCGGCAATGCCGACTACGGGGTGGTGCCGGTGGAGAATTCCACCGAGGGCGCCGTCGGTGGCACGCTCGACCTGCTGCTTGCCAATCCGCTCAAGGTCTGCGGCGAGGTGCGCCTGCGCATCCACCAGCAGCTGATGTCGCGCGCGGACGGCATCGGCGCCGCGCGGCGCATCTATTCGCACGCGCAGTCGCTGGCGCAGTGCCATGAGTGGCTCAACCGCAACCTGCCGCACCTCCCGCGCATTCCTGTTGCGAGCAACGCCGAGGCGGCGCGCATGGCCGCCGAGGACTCCGAGTCCTGCGCCATCGCCGGCGAAGCGGCGGCACAGCTGTATGGGCTCAACATTCTCGCGCCCAATATCGAGGATGACCCCAACAACACCACGCGTTTCCTGGTCATCGCAGATCACGATGCAGGGCCTTCGGGTCATGACCGGACATCGCTGGTGTTCTCGTCGCCCAATCGCCCCGGGGCCATTCACGGCTTGCTCGAGCCGATGGCACGTCACGGAGTGGACATGACCAAGCTGCAGTCGCGCCCGGCGCGCTCCGGGCTGTGGGAGTACGTGTTCTACGCCGACATCAACGGCCACCGCGAGGATCCTGCGGTCGCTGCAGCACTGAGTGAACTCGGTGAACGCGCCGCGTTCGTGAAGGTCATCGGTTCCTACCCGGTCGCGGCGATCTGAGCCTGCCCGGGGGCGTCGCCGTCCCCGGCGCTGCAGTCGACCCGGATCCGGACACCACCCGGTTCGCGACCAGCGCGCGAACCTCAGCAGGAGAAGACAATGAGCGTTGCCAGCCTTGCCCCCGACTATGTCCGTGCAATCATGGCCTATCAACCCGGCAAGCCGATCTCGGAGCTTGCCCGTGAGATGGGCATCGCCGAGTCGGACATCGTCAAGCTCGCCTCCAATGAGAACCCGCTCGGCATGAGCCCGAGGGCGCGCGAAGCCGCGATTGCCGCCGTATCCGATGTGGCACGCTACCCGGACGGGGGCGCCTTCGCACTCAAGAATGCGCTGTGCCGCACGCTCGGTGTGCAGCCCGAGCAACTGGTGGTCGGCAACGGTTCGAACGACATTCTCGAGCTCGTTTCGCAGGCCTTTCTCGCGCCGGGGCTGTCGGCGGTCTATTCGCGTCATGCCTTCGCCGTGTATCCGCTTGCCACGAATGCGCGCGGTGCGCGCGGCATCGAGGTGGCGGCGAAGAATTTCGGTCATGACCTCGACGCCATGGCCGCAGCGATCCGCCCCGAGACCCGGGTGGTCTTCGTCGCCAACCCGAACAACCCCACCGGCACCTTCCTCGGCGGCGCTGAACTCGAGGCCTTCCTCGAGGGCGTCCCGCGTCACGTGCTCGTCGTGCTGGATGAGGCCTACACCGAATATCTTGCGCCCGAACAGCGCTACGACTCGATCGCCTGGCTGGCGCGCTTCCCCAATCTGCTCGTGTCGCGCACCTTCTCCAAGGCATACGGGCTGGCGGGCCTGCGTGTCGGTTATGGCGTGACGCATCCCGCGGTGGCCGATCTGATGAACCGGGTGCGCCAGCCTTTCAACGTGTCGTCGGTGGGCCTGGCGGCGGCCGAGGCGGCGCTTGGCGATGAGGAGTTCATCGCCCGCACGGCCGAAGTCAATCGCCGCGGCATGACGCAACTCACCGCGGCGTTCGGCGAGTTGGGGCTCGAGTGGATCCCCTCGGCGGGCAACTTCGTCACCTTCAAGGTCGGCGACGCGGTGGGCGTTAATCAGGCGCTGCTGCGTCAGGGCGTGATCGTGCGGCCGATCGCCGCCTATGGCATGCCGCAGTGGCTGCGTGTCTCGGTCGGCCTGGCTGAAGAGAACGCCCGCTTCATCGCGGCGCTCAAGCAGGCGCTCGCCTGACCGGAGGCGGAATGGCTCTGATCGGCAAGCTCGTCGTCTGCGGCGTCGGCCTCATTGGCGGATCTTTTGCGCTTGCATTGAGGCGGGCGCAGGCGGTCGAGCGCATCGTCGGCATCGGTCGACGGCGGGAGCCTCTGGAGCGTGCGCGGGCGCTGGGCGTGATCGACGAAATCGCCGACGACTGGGCGAGCGCGCTCGATGGTGCGGACATCGTGCTGCTGGCTGCGCCGGTCGGCCAGATGGATGGTGTGATGGCGGCGATGGCACCGCATCTGCGACCCGGCACCATCGTCACTGACGCCGGCAGCACCAAGCGTGACGTCGTCGCTGCAATCGAGCGCCATCTGGGCGATGCCTTGCCCGACGTGGTGCCGGCACACCCGATCGCAGGGGCGGAAAAGAGCGGTGTCGAAGCGGCCTTTGCAGAACTCTACATGGGGCGCAAGGTCGTGCTGACGCCGCTGCCCGAGAGCCGGCCCGCCGCGGTGGAGAAGGTCCGCGCTGCCTGGGAGGCGTGTGGCGCGATGGTCGTCGGCATGACGCCGCAGGAGCACGATCGCGTTTTTGCCGCGGTCAGCCATCTGCCACACCTGCTGGCCTTCGGGCTGGTCGACGATCTCGCGGGGCGTAGCAACGCGCCGCTGCTGTTCTCTCATGCGGCCAGCGGTTTTCGCGATTTCACCCGTATAGCCGGCAGTCATCCGGAGATGTGGCGGGACATCTGCATCGCCAACCGTGTTGCACTGCTGGGGGAACTCGATGCCTACCTGGCCGAGCTTGGGCGCCTGCGCATGATGCTGGTCGAGTCCGATGGCGACGCGCTGGAGGCGGTATTCGAGCGGGCACGCACGGCTCGCAATGCCTGGGCCGAAGGTCTACCGGTGCGCAACGCCGAATGAGGGTGTGAGTGCTCCGAATTGCAGGCACGCAGGATTTCTTGTTGAGGTAAAGATGGAATTTCTCGATCTGCCCCCGATGCTGGGTGCCGCAGGCACGGTTCGCCTGCCCGGCTCGAAGAGTATCTCCAACCGTGTGCTGCTGCTCGCTGCGCTCGCCGAAGGTGAGACGGACATTCGCGATCTGCTGCTGTCCGATGACGTGGAGCGCATGCTTGAAGCGCTGCGCGCCCTTGGGGTCGAATGGCAGCGCGACGGTGACAGCCTGAACTATCGCGTATGCGGGGCGGGCGGGGCTTTTCCGGCCAAGCGTTGCGACCTCTTTCTCGGCAATGCGGGCACGGCCTTCCGGCCGCTGACGGCCGCGTTGGCGCTCTCCGGTGGCGAGTACCGCCTGTCCGGGGTGCCGCGCATGCACGAACGGCCGATCGGCGACCTGGTCGATGCGCTGCGTCAACTTGGCGCCGACATCGAGTGCACTGCGAATGAAGGCTATCCACCCCTGCATCTGAAGCCGGCGGAGATCTGCCCCGGCGGCGTGGTGAAGGTGCGGGGCGATGTGTCCAGCCAGTTCCTGACCGCCCTGCTGATGGCGCTGCCGCTCACGGGCGTCGAGACCACAATCGAGGTGGTCGGGGAGTTGATCTCGAAACCCTATATCCGTATTACGCTGGAGCTGATGGCGCGCTTCGGTGTGCAGGTGGAGCAGCAAGGCTGGGTGCGCTTCATGGTGCCAGGCGGAGCGCGCTACCGCAGTCCGGGTACGGTGTTCGTGGAAGGAGATGCCTCGTCTGCGTCCTACTTCCTCGCCGCGGGTGCCATCGGTGGCGGGCCCGTGCGGGTCGAGGGCGTGGGCCGGTCCAGCATCCAGGGCGACGTGCGTTTTGCCGAGGCGCTGGAGCAACTCGGCGCGCGCATCACCCTTGGCGAGAACTGGATCGAGGCCGCGGCCCCCGAGGGAGGCAAGTTGAATGCCTTCGACCTCGACCTCAACCATATCCCCGACGCAGCGATGACGCTGGCGGTTGCTGCGCTGTTTGCCGACGGGCCTTGCCGGCTGCGCAACATTGCCAGCTGGCGGGTCAAGGAGACCGACCGTATCGCCGCGATGGCGACCGAGCTGCGCAAGCTGGGTGCGGAGGTGGAGGAGGGCCCCGACCATCTGGTGGTGAAACGCCCGCAGCGCGTGCAGCCAGCAGCGATCGACACCTATGACGACCACCGCATGGCGATGTGCTTCTCGCTGGTGAGCCTGGGCGGGTGCCGGGTGCGGATCAACGACCCGAAGTGCGTGAACAAGACCTTTCCGGGCTATTTCGACGCCTTCGCGCAGGTCGCCCGGCCGGTGCCGGTGCTGGCCATCGACGGCCCTTCGGCATCGGGCAAGGGTACGGTCGCGGCGCGGGTGGCGGAAGCGCTCGGCTGGCACTACCTCGACAGCGGCTCGCTCTACCGCCTCGTTGCGCTGGCCGCGCTGCGCACAGGCGTTGCGCTGGAGGACGAAGCCGCAGTGGCCTCGATTGCGGCGGGACTGCCCGCGCGCTTCGAAGGAGGGCGGGTGTTGCTCGGCGAGGGGACGGACTGCGATGTCACCGATGCGATCCGCTCCGAAACCTGCTCGGTCGGGGCCTCCCGGGTGGCTGCGTTACCCGCCGTGCGTGCAGCCCTCTTCGACCGCCAGCGGGACTACCGCGTGGCCCCTGGCCTGGTCGCCGAAGGGCGCGACATGGGCTCGGTGATCTTCCCCGATGCCGGTCTCAAGGTCTTCCTGACGGCTTCTGCCGAGGCACGCGCCGAACGTCGTTATAAGCAGTTGATCGAAAAGGGATTGCCTGCTAATATGCAAAGTCTTCTGAAGGACCTGCAGGAACGGGACGCGCGTGACGCCACCCGGCCTGTCGCGCCCCTGATGAAGCTGCCGGATGCCGTGCTGCTTGACACCACCGAACGGAATGTCGAGCAAGCGGTCGGTTTCGTGCTCGATCTCGTCGCCGAGAAAGCATAGGCCGCCGGTTGAACGAAAACGCGCGGGAGCGTGGGCTCCGGCGCTTTTTTTCTTGAACCAACCATGTTTGCCGTCCCACGGCGGTGCCGGAAATCATCCCTTTATGTCCAACGCCACCCCCGCCTTCGAAGAAAGTTTTGCCGCCCTCTTCGAGGAAAGCCTTGCCACCCAGGAAATGCGCGCCGGTGAAGTCATCACCGCCGAAGTCGTGCGCATCGATCAGAACTTCGTCGTCGTCAACGCCGGTCTGAAGTCCGAAAGCTACGTGCCCATCGAGGAGTTCCGCAACGACCGCGGCGAACTCGAGGCCAACGTCGGTGATTTCGTCCACGTCGCCATCGATGCTCTGGAAGATGGTTTCGGTGAAACCCGCCTGTCGCGTGACAAGGCCAAGCGCATCGCCGCCTGGAACGATCTCGAGAAGGCGCTCAACGACGGCACGCTGGTCAAGGGCGTCATCACCGGTCGCGTCAAGGGTGGTTTGACCGTCATGACCAACAGCATCCGCGCCTTCCTGCCGGGTTCGCTGGTCGACATGCGTCCGGTCAAGGACACCACGCCGTACGAAGGCAAGGAATACGAATTCAAGGTCATCAAGCTCGACCGCAAGCGCAACAACGTGGTCGTTTCGCGCCGCGCCGTGCTGGAAGAGTCGATGGGCGAAGAGCGCGAGAAGCTGCTCTCCACCCTCAAGGAAGGCACCGTTATCAAGGGTATCGTCAAGAACATCACCGACTACGGTGCGTTCGTCGACCTGGGCGGCATCGATGGTCTGCTGCACATCACCGACCTGGCCTGGCGCCGTGTCCGTCACCCGTCCGAAGTGCTGTCGGTCGGCGATGAGATCGAAGCCAAGGTGCTCAAGTTCGACCAGGAGAAGAACCGCGTCTCGCTGGGTCTCAAGCAACTGGGCGAAGACCCGTGGGTCGGCATCTCGCGTCGTTACCCGCAGGGCACCCGCCTGTTCGGCAAGGTCACGAACATCACCGACTACGGCGCGTTCGTTGAAGTCGAGCAGGGCATCGAGGGCTTGGTCCACGTGTCCGAAATGGACTGGACCAACAAGAACATCCACCCGACCAAGGTCGTCCAGCTGGGCGACGAAGTCGAGGTGATGATCCTCGAGATCGACGAGGACCGCCGCCGCATCTCGCTGGGCATGAAGCAGTGCATGTCCAACCCGTGGGACGATTTCGCCATCAACCACAAGAAGGGCGACAAGGTCCGCGGCCAGATCAAGTCGATCACCGACTTCGGCGTGTTCATCGGCCTGGAAGGCGGCATCGATGGTCTGGTGCACCTGTCCGACCTGTCCTGGAGTGAGTCCGGCGAAGACGCCGTGCGCAGGTTCAAGAAGGGCGACGAGGTCGAGGCCGTGGTGCTGGCGATCGACGTCGAGCGCGAGCGCATCTCGCTCGGCATCAAGCAGCTCGAGGGTGACCCCTACACCAACTTCATCGCCACCCACGAGAAGAACAGCCTCGTCCGCGGCACGGTGAAGTCGGTCGAGGCGCGTGGTGCCGTGATCTCGCTGGGCGACGAAGTCGAGGGCTATCTGCGCGCTTCGGAAGCCGCTCCGCACCGCGTCGATGACCTGACCACCATGCTTAAGGAAGGTGACGAGGTCGAGGCCCTTGTGATCAACGTCGATCGCAAGAGCCGCTCGATCAGCCTGTCGATCCGCGCCAAGGATCAGGCGGAGCAGTCCGAGGCCATGAACAAGCTTGCTTCGGAGAGTGCTGCTTCGGCGGGTACGACCAACCTGGGCGCTCTGCTCAAGGCCAAGCTGAACGAGCAGAAGCAGTAATCCGACCGGTCATGACCAAATCGGAGCTGATCGTCCGGCTGGCGGAGCGTTTTCCCCAACTGGTCGCCAAGGACGCCGATTACGCGGTCAAGATGATTCTCGATGCGATGACCGATGCGCTTGCGCGCGGTGATCGCATCGAAATCCGCGGGTTTGGTAGCTTTGCGCTGAACTATCGTCCGCCCCGTACGGGGCGCAATCCGAAATCCGGCGAGAAGGTCCATGTGCCGGAAAAATACGTTCCGCACTTCAAGGCGGGCAAGGAATTGCGCGAAAGGGTGGACGTCGGCGGAAATTGACCGCGCGGCGATCGGTTTTACAGGCAATAATGAGGGGCGACCGAGGTCGCCTTCTTTTTTGTTCATCGCTCGGGGATAATGCCGGCCATGCGCGCAATCATCTGGTTCATCCGCCTGCTGCTGTTCTTTCTGCTGTTCGGGTTCGCGATCAAGAACGACCATCTGGTCACGCTGAACTTCTTCTTCGGCAACCAGTGGCAGTTGCCTCTCGTATTCGTGATTCTGGTGAGCTTTGCGGCCGGCGCCTTGATGGGTGTGACGGCAACGCTTGCATCGCTCGTGCGCCAGCGCCGCGAGATTTCCCGGCTGCGCCGCCAACTCGAACTGGCGGAGCGCTCGAAGGCTTCCACCGAGGTCGTTGTCTCCGGCGCACAAGCCCAGACACCGGTGCCCTGATCGCAGCATGGAAATCGAACTCTGGTGGTTGCTTGCGCTGCCGCTGTTCTTCGGTCTCGGCTGGCTCGCGGCACGGATCGACATCCGCCAGGTGGTGCAGGAGTCCCGAGCGCTACCGCGCTCCTATCTAAGCGGGCTGAACTTCTTGCTCAACGAGCAGCCGGACAAGGCGATCGACGCCTTCGTCGAGGCGGTCCGCATCGACCCGCAGACGGTCGAGCTCCACTTCGCTCTCGGTAGCCTCTTTCGCCGCCGAGGGGAGACTGACCGCGCGATACGCATCCACCAGTTGCTTGTGGATCGCGAGGACATCAGCGAGGAGCACCGCCTGCAGGCGCTTGGCGAACTCGGCCAGGACTTCCTCAAGGCCGGTCTGCTCGATCGTGCGGAAGCGGCCTTTTTGCGCCTGCGCGAGACGCGTGCAAACGACGTCGCCCTGCGCTACCTGCTCGAGATCTACCAGCAGGAGAAGGACTGGGCAAAAGCGATCGAAGTCGCGCGGGCCCTGCCCGAGCATGAAGGCGTGATGTGGCGCAGCGAAATGGCGAACTTCCACTGCGAGCTCGCCGCAAACGCCATGGCGAATTCGCGTTTCGAGGACGCTCGGCGCCACCTCGAGGACGCCTTCGCCGTCAATCGACAGAGCGTGCGCGCGAGCATTCTGCTCGGCGACCTCCACGCGGCGCAGGGGCGGGATGCGGAGGCGCTCGAGGCCTGGAAGCGTATCGAGAATCAGAGCCCCGTCTACCTCTCGCTGGTTGCCGAGCGCATCATGGACGCCTACGGCAGGCTGGGGCGGTTAGGCGAGGGTCATCAGCTTCTGCGCGCCTGGCTTGCCGCGCACCCCTCGCTCGATCTGCTCGACGAGCTTTTCCATTGGGAACTGGAGCGTGAAGGGCCCAGGGCGGCGTATGAACTCGTGCGCGAGGAATTGCGCCGCAACCCGACCCTGCTCGGGCTCGACAAGCTGCTTGAGGCGGCGGTCCTTGCGGCACCTGCCGAGCAGCGCAGCGACATCGAACTCGTCAAGCAACTCATCCATGGCCACACCCGCCGGGTCGCACGCTATTGCTGCGACGCTTGCGGTTTCAAGGCGCGCCAGTTCCATTGGCGATGCCCAGCCTGCGGTGGCTGGGAAACCTATCCACCCCGGCGCACCGAAGAGTTCGACCTGACGCCTTGAAGCGCGGCGAACCCGGTGGGCCTGTCGGGCGATCTCGCGCCGACGAACTCCACTCGACAGGGCAAAAATGGAATTCAGGACGCTGGAAGATTACGTCGGGCACACGCCGCTGGTGCGTCTCAAGCGCATCAACGCAGGACGCAACAATGTGATCCTGGCCAAGCTGGAAGGAAACAACCCTGCCGGCTCGGTCAAGGATCGCCCCGCACTTTCCATGGTGATGCGTGCGGAAGCGCGCGGGGTGATCAAGCCCGGCGATACCCTGATCGAAGCGACGAGCGGCAACACCGGCATCGCCCTCGCGATGGCAGCGGCCATGCGTGGCTATCGCATGATTCTGGTCATGCCGGAGAATCAGAGCATCGAGCGCCGCCAGACGATGCGCGCCTTCGGTGCGGAACTCGTGCTGGTTCCGGCCTCGGGTGGCATGGAAATGGCGCGCGACATCGCCGAGAGGATGCGTGACGAGGGGCGTGGCATCATCCTTGATCAGTTCGCCAATGCGGACAACCCGATCGCGCATTACGAAGGCACCGGCCCCGAGATCTGGGAGCAGACGGGTGGGCGGATCACGCACTTCATCAGCTCCATGGGGACGACGGGCACCATCATGGGGACTTCGCGTTTCCTGAAGGAACGGAATCCGGAGATCTGCATCGTGGGCTGCGAGCCTGAGCCAGGCTCGCAGATACCGGGCATCCGGAAGTGGCCCGAGGCCTACTTGCCGAAGATCTTCGAGCGTCCGCGGGTCGATCGCTTCGAGCCGGTGAGTCAGGCCGATGCGGAGGATATGACGCGACGACTCGCGCGTGAGGAAGGCATCTTTGCCGGCATTTCTTCCGGTGGTGCGATGCATGTGGCGCTTCGCCTCGCCGCCGAGGTCGAGAACGCGGTGATCGTGTCCATAGTGTGCGACCGCGGCGACCGCTATCTGTCCACAGGTGTCTTTCCGGCCTGAGCGAGCGCAGAGCGGGCGCGTGCCTGTGCGCGGCACGTGGGGTTGGCTCGCGCTGCTCGCCTGCGTGTTGTGGGCCGGCGGCGTTTGGGGTGTGCAGCGCATTGCGCTGGAGATCGGTGAGATCCGGCATCCGGTCGCCACGATGGGTGGTCTGCAACTGCGCTTCGAGGCCGATGGCACGCTGCTGCTGAGGGCGCGCAGCGCGCGGTTTGCGGGCCGTGAGTGGTCGGCGCCAACGTTGCGCTGCGCCAGCGCCCGCCTGGATGTGCAGGGTTTTCGCTGCGACGAGGGACGACTTCAGCTCGATGGAAAGGTGCTACCGCTCCGGTTTGCGGTCGAGGCAGCCTTCGAGCGTGGTGATGTCCGTGTGGTCGCCCGGCTCGGTGACGGTCTGATCGAAGCAGCGCTCGACCGCACGGGTGCGACAAGCGTGCTTTTCTCTGGTGTGGAGTTGGATGCACTGCTTGCCGTGGCTGCACCTTTCGCTGGAGCACTCCCGGTGCAGTTGAAGGGACTGAATCCGGTTGCGAAGCTGAATGGCGCGGTGGCCTGGGATCCCGCACGAAGGCGGCTGACGCTGAATGCACAACTGGAGGAGGGCGGCTTCGCATCCGCGGATGGGCTCCTTGCCGCGGAGGCGCTCGCGTTTGCGGTGCACCTGGATGCAACGGAGCAGGGCAGCGCCTGGTCCTGGTCGGTCGGTGCGCGCTGGGTGGCTGGCGCAGCCTACGTGCATCCTCTGTACCTGGAGTCCGGACCCGCACTGGAGGCTCGCGGCACGCTGCACGCAGGGAGATTGCGGGTCCATGAGGCGGTGCTCGCGGTCGACGGCGTGGAGCGTGTGCGTGCCGAGTCTGCATTTGTGTTGGATCCACCTGGGCTTGAGCGACTGGAGTTTTCCTTGCAGGGCATCGACCTCGACCGGGCGGGGAAGCGCTGGCTGGCGCCCCTGCTGTTTCCCGCGCAGGTGGACAGGTTGCGCTTCAGTGGGCGTGCAGATGTCAGGCTCGAGATGCGCGCAGGTGTTGTGGAGGGGCTGACGCTGCAGCTCGATGAGGCGGTGCTCGGGCTTCGCGGCGCCGCAGGCGGCGAAGGTGTGGGGCTTGGGCCGCTGGTTGGCGGTGGTTCCTGGTCGCGAACGCAGCCCACGGAGATGCGGGTGGCGGTCGGCGGCGGGTATTGGGAGAAGCTCGCACTCGGCGCCTTCTCTATCGAGGCGCATCTGGCGCCCGAACACGCATCCTTCGCTCGCATGGAGATCCCCCTCCTGGGTGGCGCGCTGGTCATCGACGAGTTCGGGCTCAAGCGCGGGGGCGGGCACTGGGAAGGTCGCGCGAGCGTCGTCATCGAGCCGGTTTCGATGCGCGCGCTTACCGCAGCGCTCGACCTGCCGGAAATGTCGGGCGTGCTCTCGGCATCGCTGCCGGGGGTGCGGGCGAATCCCGGGGAGATCGCGCTCGATGGGGCATTGGTGGTTTCCGTGTTCGATGGCTACCTGCAGGCGACCGGTCTGCGTCTGCTCGAGCCCTTTGGCGTGGCTTCGCACCTGAGCGCTGATATCGAGGCCCGCCATCTGGATCTGCATCAGCTCACCGAAACCTTCAGCTTCGGCAACATCACAGGCTTCGTTGACGCGGATGTGCGTGGCCTCGAGCTGGCGCGTTGGCGTCCGGTGGCCTTCGACGCGCGCATAGCCAGCAGTCCGGGCGAGTATCGACGCCGCATCAGCCAGCGTGCGGTCGAGAATATCAGCGCGCTGGGCGGTGCCGGCGCGCTGGCTGCGCTGCAGCGGGGATTGATCGGATTCTTCGACAGCTTCGGTTACCGCGAACTCGGTCTGCGCTGTGTGCTGCGCGACGGGGTTTGCGCCATGGACGGCGTGGAGGGCGTGCAGCGCAGCGACGGTGGCTTTGTGATCGTGCGCGGAGGGGGCGTCCCGGCGCTGGATGTCATCGGCTACAATCGGCGCGTGGACTGGAACGAGTTGGTCGATCGTCTGCAGCGGGTGATCGACGAAAACGTCTCGCCCGAGCTGCACTGACCCGCAACCTGCAGGACGAGCACATGAACCCCGCATCGCGCTACCTTTTTGCCGCAGCCGTCGCTTTGTCTGCGTCCGCCTGCGTCACGATCAACATCTACTTTCCGGCCGCCGCCGCTGAGAAGGCTGCCGACCGAATCATCGACGAGGTGTGGCAATTGCGTGAAGCTGCGCCCGAGGCGCCTGCAGCACCGGACACCCAGGGAGGAACGAAATGAAACCCGCATCCGTGCTCATGCATTGGCTGTTCGTCGTGATGGCAGTGCTGTCGCTCGCCGGCGCCGCGCATGCCCAGGGCAATCTGGAAATCAACACCCCGGCCATCGCGGCGCTCAAACAGTCGATGCAGCAGCGCCATGTGGGCCTTGCGCCGCTGTATGCCTCGGGAGCGGTTGGTCTCGCGGCAGACGGCAGCGTGGCGCTCCGCGACGCGGGCGGCGTTCCGCTGGCGCAGCGTGGTCAGGTGAATGCACTGATCGCCGCGGAGAATGCGGACCGGTCCGCCCTGTACCGGGAAATCGCGCGCGCCAACGGCCATCCGGAGTGGGAAGCCGATGTGCGCCGAACGTTCGCCCAGCGCTGGATCGATCGCGCCCAAGCGGGCTGGTGGGTGCAGACCGGCGGCGGGTGGGCACGCAAGTAATGCCAGTCCTGATCTTCGACATCGAGACCATTCCCGATGTGGCCGGTATTCGGGCGCTGGAGGATCTGCCGGCCGAACTGTCCGACTACGAGGTCGCCGAATGGGCGTTCCAGCAGCGGCGCGCCAGCCATGGCAACGACTTCCTGCCGCACCACTTGCAACGGGTGGTGACGATCTCGTGTGTGCTGCGTGATGCCCAGCACTTTCGTGTGTTCTCGCTCTCCGAACCGGATGCCAGCGAAGGCGAGATCATCCAGCGCTTTTTCGACGGCATCGAACGATACTCGCCGCAGATCGTTTCCTGGAACGGTGGCGGCTTCGATCTGCCGGTGCTGCATTACCGCGGCATGATGCATGGTGTGTCCGCCCCGCGATACTGGGATCAGGGTGAGGGCGACTATCACGACTCACGCGATTTCAAGTGGAACAACTACATCAGCCGCTATCACAGCCGTCATCTCGACCTGATGGACCTGCTGGCGATGTATCAGCCGCGCGCGAACGCGCCCCTCGACGACCTCGCCAAGCTCATGGGCTACCCTGGCAAGCTCGGCATGGACGGCTCAGCGGTTTGGCAGGCGTGGCAGGAGGGGCGGATCGCGGAGATCCGCGACTACTGTGAAACCGACGTGGTCAATACTTATCTGGTATACCTGCGCTTCGAGCGCATGCGCGGGCACCTCGATGCCCCATCCTGGGCGGCGGAAAAGCGGGTTGTGCGAGAGGCGTTGAGCCGGCTGGAAGCGCCCCACTGGAAGGCGTTCCTGGAAGCCTGGCCGGCCGAAGATGCGGCCGGCGCAGCGTAGATCGAGTCAAGAAGGAGAAAATCTCATGGGCATCCTCTATACCATCCTCATCGGTCTCATCGTTGGCTTGGTCGCACGCCTGCTGCATCCGGGCAAGGATGGGCTGGGGCTCATCATGACCGCCTTGCTCGGCATTGCCGGTTCGCTTGTGGCGACCTATGGCGGTCAGGCCCTGGGCATCTACCATGCCGGCGAAGGTGCCGGCTTCATTGGTGCTGTCGTCGGCGCGTTCGTGATTCTGTTTGCGGTGACGCGCCTGAAGAAATGAAACGTGCGGTGCACTGCAAAAAGTCTTTGACAAGATTTTTGCAGTGCCTATAATGCGGGACTTCAGCAGGCGCGTAGCTCAGTTGGTTAGAGCACCACCTTGACATGGTGGGGGTCGTTGGTTCGAATCCAATCGCGCCTACCAAGATTCAGGAGTTGATCAATATGTTCCGAACTACCACTTCGGCGGGATACTGAACAGGTCGGCTCCGCTTGTCTGCTAAAAGAGAAAAAAGCGCGCCAGACCGCGCTTTTTTTTCGTCCACGTTTTTTATGCCCGTCCTGCGCGCCGCGCGCGCAGGACGTCATCAGCCCGAGGCCATAGTCATGCCCAACATCACGCTCCCCGACGGTTCCGTGCGTAGCTTCGATCATGCGGTTACCGTGGCCGAGGTCGCGGCCTCGATCGGTGCCGGCCTGGCCAAGGCCGCCCTGGCTGGTCGCGTTGGCGACCGGCTCGTCGATCTTTCCCATCGGCTCGAGACCGATGCAGATCTCGCCATCGTTACCGACAAGACACCCGAGGGGCTCGAGATCATCCGGCACTCGACGGCGCATCTGCTCGCGCATGCGGTCAAGGAACTGTTCCCCGATGCACAGGTGACGATCGGGCCAGTGATCGAGAACGGCTTCTACTACGATTTTTCCTACAAACGCCCCTTCACGCCCGACGACCTCGCAGCAATCGAGGCACGCATGGCTGAGATTGCGAAGCGCGAGATCACGGTGCATCGCGAGGTCTGGCCGCGCGACAAGGCGGTCGCATTCTTCAAGGACATCGGGGAGCATTACAAGGCCGAGATCATCGCGTCGATCCCGGCTGGCGAAGACGTTTCGCTCTACCGTCAGGGGGACTTCATCGACCTTTGTCGCGGTCCGCACGTACCCTCGACCGGCAAGCTCAAGGTGTTCAAGCTCACCAAGCTCGCCGGCGCCTACTGGCGTGGTGACTCCAAGAACGAGATGCTGCAGCGCATCTATGGCACGGCGTGGGCGAAGAAGGACGAGCTCGACGGCTACCTGCACATGCTCGAGGAAGCCGAGAAGCGTGACCACCGCAAGCTGGGTCAGCAGCTCGACTTCTTCCACTTCCAGGACGAGGCGCCGGGCGCAGTGTTCTGGCATCCGAAGGGCTGGCGCCTGTTCAACACGCTGATCGACTACATGCGGGACCGTCAGGAAGAGGCGGGCTACGTCGAGGTCAATACGCCGGACGTGATGGACCGTGCGCTGTGGGAAACCTCCGGCCACTGGCAGAACTACCGCCAGAACATGTTCACCACCACGACCGAGGACGAGCGGGTCTTCGCGCTGAAACCGATGAACTGTCCCGGTGCGGTGTCGATGTTCGCTCAGGGGCTGAAGAGCTACCGCGACCTGCCGCTGCGCATGGCCGAATTCGGCAAGGTGCACCGCTACGAGCCTTCGGGCGCGCTGCACGGCCTGCTGCGCGTGCGCCACTTCACTCAGGACGACGCGCACATCTTCTGTACCGAGGCGCAGATGGAGCAGGAGTGCAAGGATGTCGTGCGCCTGATCCTCGACATCTACAAGGACTTCGGCTTCGACAACGTGCGCATCAAGCTGTCTACACGCCCGGAGAACCGGATCGGCACGGACGAGACCTGGGACAAGCTCGAAGGTGCGCTGGCATCGGCGCTCGAACACATGGACATGGCCTACGAGCTGTTCCCGGGCGAGGGCGCCTTCTATGGTCCCAAGCTCGAGTTCGTGCTGCGCGACACGATCGGCCGTGACTGGCAGTGCGGCACGCTGCAGGTCGACATGAATCTGCCCGAGCGCTTCGACATCTCTTACGTGGCCGAGGATAACGCGCGCAAGCGCCCGGTCATGCTGCATCGCGCCTTGTTCGGTTCGCTGGAGCGCTTCACCGGCATTTTGATCGAACATTACGCGGGCGCGATGCCGATGTGGCTCGCGCCGCAGCATGCTGCGGTGATGAACATCTCGGAGGGGCAGGCGGACTATGCTGCGGAAGTGGCGACCAAGCTGAAGAAGGCGGGTTTTCGTGTCGAGGCTGATTTGCGCAACGAGAAGATTAACTATAAAATCCGCGAACATAGCGTGCAGAAGCTGCCTTACCTGCTCGTGATTGGTGAGAAGGAAAAGGCGGCGGGCCTGGTGGCCGTGCGTGCCCGAGGTGGCCAGGATCTTGGCCAAATGTCCCTCGATTCGCTGATCGAACGCTGGCGTCGCGAAGAAGAAGCGAAGGCCGGTTCGGTCTGATTTTGTGGTTTTCGTGGAGAGTTGAACCATCGCTCAAGAAAAAAAACAGCGCGTAAATAGGGAGATCAACGCGCCCGAGCTCCGGCTGGTTGGCGAAGAAGGCGAGCAGCTCGGAATCGTGTCCCTGAACGCAGCCCTGAACATGGCCGAAGAGGCTGGGCTGGATCTGGTCGAAATCGCTCCGATGGCTGCACCGCCGGTCGCCAAGCTGATGGATTTCGGCAAGTTCAAGTATCAGGAACAGAAGAAGGCCCACGAAGCCCGACTCAAGCAGAAACAGGTGCAGGTGAAGGAGGTCAAGCTCCGCCCGGGTACCGACGAGAACGACTACCAGATCAAGCTGCGCAACCTCAAGCGCTTCCTGGAAGAAGGCGACAAGTGCAAGGTCACCTTGCGCTTCCGCGGACGTGAGATGGCACACCAGGAGTTCGGTCTGCGTCAGCTGGAGCGTGTGAAGGCCGACCTGGAAGAACTCGGTCAGGTCGAACAGATGCCCAAGATGGAAGGGCGTCAGATGATCATGGTCATCGCGCCGAAGAAGAAGATCTGAGCTGTACAGAATTTGCCTCGAAAGGGGCAAGACCGTCGGGTGGCGTGAGCTGCCGGGCGGAAAACAAGTGGTGCCGGGTAACAAAATGCGCCGGATGTCGGCGCTACCTGGTGTCATCCAAAAACATTGGAGTATCCGTAATGCCCAAGATGAAGACCAAGAGCGGAGCGAAGAAGCGCTTCAAGGTCCGCTCCAGCGGCGGGATCAAGCGGTCCCAGGCGTTCAAGCGCCACATCCTGACCAAGAAGACGACGAAGGTGAAGCGTCACCTGCGCGGCATGACCGAAGTGCATGCGGCAGATGAAAAGCTGATCCGCGCCATGCTTCCGTACGCTTGATAGGAGACCGCAATGCCTCGCGTTAAACGTGGTGTAACCGCCCGCGCTCGTCACAAGAAAGTCCTTTCCCAGGCCAAGGGGTATCGCGGCCGTCGCAAGAACGTCTATCGCATCGCCAAGCAGGCGGTGATGAAGGCGGGTCAATATGCCTACCGCGACCGCCGTCAGCGCAAGCGCCAGTTCCGTACCCTGTGGATTGCGCGTATCAACGCCGCCGCGCGCGAACTGGGGCTGACCTATAGCACCTTCATGAACGGCCTGAAGAAGGCTGCGATCGAGATCGACCGCAAGGTGCTGGCCGACCTGGCCGTGTTCGACAAGCCGGCTTTTGCCGCAATTGCCGAGCAGGCCCGGGCCAAACTCGCTGCGTAAGTCTTCGCAGCTCGAAAAAAGGAGGCCTGGCCTCCTTTTTTTTTCTGAGCCGTTGTCTTTCGAACCACCGAATTCCCGATGCGTGGCCGCAGCTTGGCCCCATCCGCAACACCGTACTCCGCCAGGGCAGGGACATGGAACAGCTCGATCAACTGGTACGACAGGCCGCAGCCGATTTTGCCGCTGCCGCCGACAGCGCGCAGCTCGAACAGGCGAAGGCGCGCTACCTGGGCAAGGCCGGGGCGCTCACCGAACGCCTGAAATCGCTCGGAAAACTCGAGCCGGACGCGCGCCGTGAAGCCGGTGCCGCCATCAATGCCGCCAAGACGGCGGTGGAGGCCGAACTGGAGGCGCGGCGAAATGCCCTGCGTGAGGCATCGCTGCATGCGCAGCTCGCCGCCGAGGCGCTCGACGTCACGCTTCCCGGACGAGGCGGGGTACAGGGCGGCCTGCATCCGGTCAGCCGCACGCTTGAGCGGATCGAGCAGCTTTTCGGCTCGATCGGCTTCGTCGTTGCGGATGGCCCCGAGATCGAAACCGACTGGCACAACTTCACCGCACTCAATACGCCGGAGAATCACCCCGCGCGCTCGATGCACGACACCTTCTACCTCGAAGGGCGTGAGGATGTGCTGCTGCGCACCCACACCAGCCCCGTGCAGGTGCGCGCGATGCTGGCCCATGTCGAGCGCCACCGCGCTTCCGACGCCATGCCGGATCTGCGCATCATTGCTCCGGGGCGCGTATTCCGGGTCGACTCCGATGCCACCCATTCGCCGATGTTCCATCAGGTTGAAGGCCTGTGGGTTGGCGAGACGGTCAGCTTTGCCGACCTAAAGGGGGTGATCGCCGATTTCCTGCGTCGTTTCTTCGAGACCGATGACCTGCAGGTCCGCTTCCGTCCCTCCTTCTTCCCGTTCACGGAGCCTTCGGCCGAGATCGACGTGGCCTTCATGAGCGGCGCGCTCAAGGGGCGCTGGCTCGAGATCGCCGGCTGTGGCGTCGTTCATCCGAACGTGCTGCGTTTCGGTGGCATCGACCCCGAGCGCTATACCGGCTTCGCTTTCGGCATGGGGCCGGACCGCCTCACCATGCTGCGGTATGGCGTGAACGACCTGCGCCTGTTCTTTGAAGGTGATCTGCGCTTCCTGAGCCAGTTCCGCTGAGTACGGGTGCTCACACCTCGCCCCCCCCACGCAATCCGGGTAATCGAATCATGCAATTCTCAGAACAGTGGCTGCGGACCTTCGTCGATCCGCAACTGGACAGTGCCGGACTCGGCCATCTGCTGACCATGGCTGGTCTCGAGGTGGAAGAAGCCGACCCTGCCGCACCTGCCTTCAGCGGGGTGGTGGTCGCGCAGATCGTCGAAGCGGATAAGCACCCCAACGCCGACAAGCTCAAGCTCTGCAAGGTGGATGCGGGCAGCGGCGAGTTGCTGCAGATCGTCTGCGGCGCACCCAATGCCGCGGTCGGAATGAAGGTGCCTTGCGCCGTGGTCGGCGCGACGCTCCCCGGCGATTTCGAGATCAAGAAGGCCAAGCTGCGCGGCGTCGAGTCCTTCGGCATGCTGTGCTCCGCACGCGAACTCGGCCTTTCGGAAGATCACGGCGGCTTGCACGTCTTGCCCGAAGATGCGCCGATCGGTACCGACATTCGCGAATACCTCGGCTTGAACGACACCCTGTTCACGATCAAGCTCACGCCCAACCGTGCGGATTGCCTGAGTCTCACCGGGGTCGCGCGCGAAGTCGCGGCGATCACCGGCAGTGCGCTCCGGCTGGAGCCTGTCGAGGCTGTTCCGGCGCGCGGCGAAGCGACGCGCGCCATCGTGCTCGACGCCCCGCAGGCCTGCCCGCGTTATTGCGGCCGTGTGCTGTCCGGGGTGAACGCCGAGGCGCCCACGCCCGAATGGATGGTGCGCCGGCTGGTGCGCAGCGGCATCCGCTCGATCAGCGCGCTGGTCGACATCACCAACTACGTCATGCTCGAGCTTGGCCAGCCCCTGCACGCCTTCGACAACACGAAACTGCACGGCGCCATCCACGTCCGCCTGCCGCGAAGCGGAGAACAGGTGCTGCTGCTCAACGAGCAGAGCGTGACCCCGACCGCCGACACGCTGCTGATCGCTGACGAGGCGCGCGCCCTGGCGCTTGCCGGGATCATGGGTGGTGAAGACAGTGGAGTGACGCCGGAGACCACCGAGATTTTCCTGGAGAGCGCCTTCTTCGCGCCCGACGCGATCGCCGGTCGTGCGCGCAGCTACGGCTTTTCCTCGGATGCTTCTCACCGTTTCGAGCGCGGGGTGGACCCTGAACTCGCCCGCACCGCGCTTGAGCGCGCCACGCGCCTGGTGCTCGACATCTGCGGGGGTGACGCCGGGCCGGTGGTGGAGGCGGTCGCCGCGCAGGATCTGCCGCAGCGCAGGCCGGTGCGGCTGCGTCCGGCGCGCGCGCGACGCGTGCTCGGCATTGGGCTCGAAGATGACGCGATGCTCGCGCTGCTGCAGCGCGTGCACCTGCGGGTCGAGCGCGAAGGCGACGATTTCGTGGTGACTCCGCCATCGTGGCGTTTCGACATCGAGATCGAGGAAGACCTGGTCGAGGAGATCGCCCGCCTCTACGGCTATGACAACATCCCGGCGGTGGCGCCCCAGGGCAGCCTGATGATGCTGCCCAGCACCGAGCGCGCCCGCCCGGTGTGGGCGGTGCGGCGCTTGCTTGCCGCGCGAGGCTACCAGGAGGTCGTCAACTTCGCCTTCGTCGAGGAGGCCTGGGAGCGCGACTTCTGCGCCAACCAGGACCCCATCCGCCTTGCAAACCCGATCGCAAGCCAGCTCAGTGTGATGCGTTCGAGCCTGATCCCCGGGCTGGTGGGAAGCCTTGTGACCAACCGCAAGCGCCAGATCGACCGTGTACGTGTGTTCGAGGTGGCGCGCGTGTTCGAGCGCAAGGCCGATGGCGAGCCCGTGAGCGGTTTCCAGCAGCGGATGAAGGTTTCCGCGCTGGCTGCGGGTCCGGCGTTGCCCGAACAGTGGGGCGAGCGTGCCCGCAGCGTCGATTTCTATGACATCAAGGGCGACCTCGAGGCCTTGCTCGCGCCGCGCGTGCCGAGCTTCACGCCTGTCTCGCATCCGGCTCTTCACCCCGGGCGTGCAGCCACGGTGTGGCTCGACGGTCATGTGGTCGGTGTGGTTGGTGAAATCCACCCGGTGTGGGTGCAGCGCTACGAACTGGGCAGTGCGCCAGTGGTCTTCGAGATCGAACTGGATGCCGTGCTCGCCGGCCGTGTGCCGGCCTATGCAGAGGTTTCCCGCATGCCTGCAGTACGCAGGGATCTCGCCCTCGTGATCGGGGTCGAGGTTCCGGTCGAGCGGGTGCTCGAGGTGTTGCGTGCCGCTGCGCCCGAGCAGGTCCGCGAGATCGCCCTGTTCGACGTCTATCATGGCAAGGGCATCGATCCGGACAAGAAGAGCCTTGCCTTCCGGATATCGATGCAAGATACTCATCGCACGCTCGAAGACGCCGAAGTGGATTCGGCCATCGATTCGCTCGTCAGGCAGGCCGAGGCACAGCTTGGCGCCCGCCTGCGTGGCACGGGGGGGTGACATGACCCTGACCAAGGCGGAACTCGCCGATCTGCTGTTCGAACAGGTCGGCCTGAACAAGCGTGAGGCCAAGGACATGGTCGAGGGCTTCTTCGAGGAAATCCGGACTGCTCTGGAGCGCGGCGACAGCGTCAAGCTGTCGGGCTTCGGCAACTTCCAGTTGCGCGACAAGCCTCAGCGCCCCGGGCGCAATCCCAAGACGGGCGAGGAAATTCCGATCACCGCGCGGCGTGTGGTCACTTTCCATGCCAGCCAGAAACTCAAGGCCGCGGTGGAGCGACTCAGCGATGCAAGCAAGCAGCCCTGAAATTCAGGATCAGGAACTGCCGCCGATTCCGGCAAAGCGCTATTTCACGATCGGAGAGGTGAGCGATCTGTGCTGCGTGAAGCCCCATGTGCTGCGTTACTGGGAGCAGGAATTCACCCAGCTGAAGCCCGTTAAGCGCGGTGGCAACCGGCGCTACTACCAGCATCACGAGGTGCTGCTGATCCGGCGTATCCGCCACCTGCTGTACCAGGAAGGCTTCACGATCTCTGGTGCACGCAACCGCCTCGGCGAATCGGCGATTCACGCTCAGGAAAGCGAGCTTGAGCTCGAGCGTTACAAGGCTTTGGTGCGGGATTTGCGGGTTGAAATCGTGCAGACGCTCGACCGCTTGCGTAACTGAAGCGTTTTTTCACGTAGAACTGGTAAATCTGGAAACCGCTGCTATAATGGCGGCTTGTGTCGGGGCGTAGCGCAGCCTGGTAGCGCACTTGCATGGGGTGCAAGGGGTCGCGAGTTCGAATCCCGCCGCCCCGACCAATCGACAAAAAAACCGGCTCCGGCCGGTTTTTTGTTTTCTGCTGCGTGTCAGGCACCCTCAAGACGGTGTGCTAACATCCCGCTTCCGGCCGTGTAACGGCCCCCGCATGGATCTCGAATGCGTATCCTGGTCAGCAACGACGACGGCTATTTCGCACCGGGGATCGCGGCGCTCGCCGAAGCGCTGTCGACGCTGGGTGAGGTGACCGTGGTCGCCCCCGAGCGCGATCGCAGCGGCGCGAGCAATTCGCTCACGCTCGATCGTCCGCTGTCGCTCAAGCGAACGTCCAACGGTTTCTATCATGTGAACGGCACGCCCACCGACTGCGTGCATCTCGCCGTCACCGGTATGCTCGACCACCTGCCCGACATGGTGGTTTCGGGAATCAATCACGGCGCGAACATGGGTGACGACACCGTCTATTCGGGCACCGTGGCCGCGGCCACGGAGGGCTTTCTGCTCGGAGTGCCTTCGATCGCGGTTTCCCTGGTGAGCAAGTCGGCAACCGATTTCACGGCCGCCGCACGCGTGGCACGCGACCTTGCCGAACGCTTCATGCGCAATCCCTTTCCGCAGCCGGTTCTGCTGAATGTGAACGTGCCCGATGTGGCGTACGAGCGCCTGCGTGGCGTGCGGGTGACGCGCCTGGGCAAACGGCACAAGGCCGAGCCCGTAGTGCGTAGCCAGACCCCGCGCGGCGAGACGGTTTACTGGATCGGCGCAGCGGGTGAGGCCGCCGATGCGGGAGAGGGCACCGACTTTCACGCGGTCGCCAACGGCGCTGTTTCGGTGACGCCGCTGCAGATCGATCTCACCCATACCGGCCTGGTCGCGCCGGTCTTCGACTGGCTCAAGCTCTGATGAACAGGACTGCAGACGCCGGTCAGGCCTCGCGCGCCCGCGCACGCATGGTCGAGCGCTTGCGCACTCAGGGCATCCGCGACGAGCGGGTGCTGTCCGCCATGCAGGCGGTGCCCCGGCACGCCTTCGTCGACGAGGGGCTGGGGTTCAGCGCTTATGACGATACGCCCTTGCCGATCGGATTCCAGCAGACGATCTCTCAGCCCTATGTCGTGGCCCGCATGATCGAGTTGCTGCGTGCGGGTCGCGAGCTGGGCCGCACGCTGGAGGTCGGCGCGGGCTGCGGCTACCAAGCTGCCGTGCTGTCGCTGCTGGCGACCGAAGTCTATGCCGTCGAACGTATTCGCGGGCTGCTCGACCGGGCGCGTTCGAACCTACGTCCATTGCGCTTGCCCAATGTACGGCTGAAACTTGCCGACGGTAACCTCGGTCTTCCGGAAGCGGCTCCGTTCGACAGCATCATCGTGGCCGCTGGTGCGGCGGGCCTGCCGCCCGCGCTAAAGCAACAGCTTGCGCCCGGCGGACGGCTGATCGTTCCGGTCGGTGGCGCCGATCAGCGCCTGCTGCTGGTCGAAAGACAGGGGAATGTGTTCCGGGAAAGCTGGTTCGAAGCGGTCCGCTTCGTGCCGCTGCTCGGTGGTACGGAATGAACGACGGTATTAACTGATGCAGATACGTGCAAGCTACTTGATTCTCTCTATGGTCACACTGCTCGGCGCGGGGTGCGCCTCGCAGGTGACCGCGCCGGTGCGCGACAGCAGTGGCCTGCCTTCCGCAACGGGGCCTGCCTCTTCGCCGGTGCCTGTGACCGGCTATCATGCGGTTCGCCAGGGCGACACCCTGCTGGGTATCGCCCGGCAGTACGGCGTGACCCTGCCCGACCTGGTCGCCTGGAACGGCGTTACCGATCCGAACCAGATCCAGGTTGGGCAGATGATCCGCGTCGCGCCCCCGGGAACTGCGACGGTCGCAATTGCTGCGCCGGGCGGCGCGGTGCAAACCACGCCCGTTCCTGTGCCCGGCGGTGAGTCAGCAGCGGTGCCGATCGTGCGCGAGCCTTTGGGAGGGCGCGCGCCGCTGACCGAGCCGATGGCCCCGGTGCCTGTGCCCACAGCGCCTGCAACGCCGCAGACGGCCGCACCCAGCGGGCAGTGGAAGTGGCCTTCGGGGGGCGCCGTAATCGCCGGATTCAACGAAGCCTCGAACAAGGGGCTGGACATCGGTGGGCAGGTCGGGGATCCGGTCTATGCAGCTGCGCCCGGCAAGGTCGTCTATGCAGGCAGCGGACTTCGCGGCTACGGAAAGCTGATTGTGATCAAGCATAATCAGGAGTACAACTCCGTTTACGCGCACAATGACAAATTGCTCGTGAAGGAAGACGACCAGGTCGAGCAGGGGCAGAAGATCGCAGAGCTTGGCAGTTCGGAAGCGGACCGTCCCAAGCTGCATTTCGAGATCCGCAAGCAAGGCAAGGCGGTCGACCCGTCGGGGTACTTGCCGGCACGATGACGGAGCAGGGGCATGGAAGAAGCGGGAAATCTCGATGAACTTGAGATACAGGAACCGGACCTTCCTCCTGAAGTCGAGGTTTTCGCCGCGCAGCCCCAGCCGGTCGTCGAGAATGATTTCTTCAGCGACGTCACCCAGCTCTACCTCAACGAGATCGGTGCAAACCCGCTGCTGACTGCAGAGGAAGAGCTTGCCATCGCCCGCCGTGTAAGCGCGGGCGACTTCGAGGCCCGGCAGACGATGATCGAGCGCAACCTGCGCCTGGTCGTCAATATCGCCAAGCACTACCTCAATCGCGGCATACCGCTTCTCGATCTGGTCGAGGAGGGTAATCTTGGCCTGATGCATGCGCTGGAGAAGTTCGACCCCGAGCGCGGCTTCCGTTTCTCCACGTATGCCACGTGGTGGATCCGCCAGAACATCGAGCGCGCGATCATGAACCAGTCGCGCACGATCCGGCTTCCGGTGCATGTGGTGAAGGAGCTCAACCAGGTACTGCGGGCACAGCGCAACCTCGAGGCCTGCGTGGGGAGTGATTCGACGCTCGAGACTGTCGCGAGGGAACTCGGTCGCCCGGTCGAGGATGTGCGCAGGCTTCTCGCGCTGAGCGAACACACGGCCTCGCTCGATGCGCCACTGGATATCGACCCGAGCCTTTCCATCGGCGAGTCGCTCGCCGACGACCATCAGCTCCCGGCCGATACCCAGATCCAGAACGCGGAGCTCGGCAAGCTCGTGCGCGAATGGCTCGGCATGCTGAGCGAGAAGCAGCGCATGGTCATTCGTCACCGCTACGGGATCGACGAGTGCGAGTTGCTGACACTGGAGGAGCTCGCCTCGCGCCTGGAACTCACGCGCGAGCGCGTGCGACAGATCCAGCTCGAGGCGCTTGGTCAGTTACGGCGCATCCTCAAGCGCCACGGCATCTCACGTGACGCGCTGCTGTAGGGGCGCAGGGCTGCGCCGACGGTGTCGTCCGGCTGCCCCGTTAGCGCTCAGCTGCGCTCCAGCGGGAACACGCGGAAGTAGAATTCCCTGCTCGCGTAGGCCATCACAGGCAGGGTCGCCAGCAGCAGCGGTAACACCAGCACGCTGAGCATGATCACCCCGGCGAGCACTAACGCCCAGCACATGACGACCCCGAAACGCCCGAACACCGCGCGTGCGCTTGCCACCACGCCCGAAACCAGTTGCGCCCGGCCATCGTAGATCAGCGGGATCGAGAATGCCGAAACCGTGAACAGGATGAACGCGAGCACCGCACCCATGATCGCACTCCAGGCAGCGTAATTGACCACCATGGCTTCGATGTTCAGCAGGCGCAGAAATCCGATCGGCTCGCTCCCCACCATGAAGCCGTACAGGATGCCTGCGTCGGTGATCCAGATCAGGAATAGCAGCCCGCACACGAAGGACACGACCCAGCCCCCCCGTGGCATGCGCCGAAAACCCTCCCAGATGTCGCTGAACACTGCGTGCCTGCCGTGGCGCAACTTGTCCGAAACCGCGAAGAAGCCGGCGAGCAGGATCGGTCCGACGAGCATGAAGCCGCCTGCGAGCGAGAGGCTCATCGGCGCGATCTCTCCGAACTCAAGAGCCGTGAACAGCGCAAGACCAATGGCGACGAAGAGCAGGGCGAAGCCCATGCTCAGCAAGGGAATGCTGCGGAACTGATCGAAGCCGAAGCGTAACGCGGCACCGATGTCGGAGAGCGAGATCGGGGCAGGGCGCAGGTCGGCGTCGCGCAGTTCGGAGCTGTGTTGGGGGCCGGACATGGCTGGGATCGTCCTTCAGCGGCGTTCGGCGCGTATGGCCTCGACCCGCTTGCGCAGGCGCAGTGCTTCCGCAAGCTCGAACACCGACATGGCGTAGAAACTGCTGCGATTGTAGCGTGTGATGACGTAAAAGTTGCGGTAGCCGAGCCAGTACTCCGTATCCTCGCCCGGCGTCGCGAGGTCGACCAGCGTGGCGACTGCGGCGGGCGCCTCGCCGCTCAGGGCGCGGATGCCTTGCCCGAGAAGGACGTCCGGTGCGAGCGCAGGTTCGATTCCGGCAGCCACCAGCGTGGCGGCATCGGCTGTGGCAGGTACCTCAGCGCGCTCGGCTACAGGGGCGCCCGCTTGCCAGCCGTGAACATGCAGGTAATGGGCGACGCTGCCGATCGCGTCGATCGCATCGGACTCGAAGTCGATGCGCCCGTTGGCGTCGAAGTCCACCGCATACGCCCGTATGCTGCTGGGCAAAAACTGTGGGAAACCGAGTGCGCCCGCGAAGGATCCGGTGTAGCTCGACGGGTCGCGACCCTGCTCGCGGGCGAGCAGGAAAAGTGCCTCGAGCTCGCGGCGGAAAAGCTCGGCGCGGGGCGGGTAGTCGAACGCGAGCGTTGCAAGTGCGGACAGGGTTTCGAAATTGCCGGTATTGCGGCCGTAGAGGGTCTCCACACCGATGATTGCCGCGATGACTTCGGCTGGAACGCCATACGCCTGCTCGGCGCGTTCGAGTTCGACCGCATGTTCGTGCCAGAAGCGCATGCCGCCGTCGATGCGTGCCGGGTCCAGAAAGCGGGCGCGATAGTTCTGCCAGGAGCGCGCGCCCTTGCGTGTGGGCGGGGTGATGAGTCGGATCACGGTTGCGTCGTGCCGCGCGTTCTGGAGGCTGCGCAGGAGCTCTGCCGGATCGAAGGCGTGACGCTCGGCCATGTCTGCGATGAAGGCGCGGGCATCGTCATGGTCTGCGTAGGAGGCATGGGCGGGTGCTGCAAGGACCGTGAGCGTCAGCCCCGCGCAGATCCCCGCTAGCAACCTGCAGAGTCGCCCGGACCAGGATGCGCGTGTGGCAGCAGCAGAGCGCAGTGCGCAAGAGGCGGCGTGAGCGGGATGAGCGGGATGAGCGTTCATTGGATCTGTATTCCGTCGATACGTTTGTTCAGGGCCCGGATCTCCGCATCCGGACGGCGCCGCCCGTAGCGCAGTTCCGCATAGCTGCTGCAGATGGCCAGAAGCGCCGGGGCCTGATCTGGCAAGGCCTCGGCCAGCCGTCTGCCGTATGCCTCCGGGCCTTCCCAGGGGTGGCGAGCCAGATCAGCGCGTGCGAGTCGTGCGCTGAAGCGGTCCCAGGCGATGAGCAGAGGGTCCTTGGGCTGGTTCGACCGTTTCGCCCAGAGATAGAGCCCGATGAAGATGGCGAGGCCGGCGCCGGCAAGCAGGGCGATGAGGCTGGCTATACCGTTTCCCGCGAGCCCGAGCCGTTCCAGGAGCGCACGCTGGCGTTCCGGATTGTATCCAAGAACGCGCTGGTTCCACGCATTCGAGAGCGCCTCCCACTGATGGCGCAGGTCGCGCAGCCAGTGCATGTTGGCCCGCATCAGCAGGGGCAGGTCCGCGTCCTGGGCGAGGGCCTCCGCCAGTCCGTCCTCAATCCGCTCCGGGGCGGCGAGGGCCGTGGGGTCGACCCGTAGCCAGCCCCGGTCAGCGAGCCAGACCTCGGCCCAGGCATGTGCGTCGGACTGGCGTACGACCAGATAGCCGTCGATCGGGTTGAGCTCTCCCCCTTGGTAGCCGGTGACGACGCGGGCAGGAACGCCGGCGGCACGCATCATCACCACGAAGGCGGAGGCGAAGTGTTCGCAGAAGCCGCGCCGGGTGTCGAACAGGAATTCGTCGTTGGGGTGCTCTCCGAGAGGCGGCGGGCGCAGGGTGTAGCGGTACTGTTGCGCGCGCAGGTATGCGGTGACGCGATCCAGGATCTCTGCGTGCGATCGCGCACCGTCGGCCAGTTCGCGGGCCAGCGTGGTTGTGCGCGGGTTGCTTGCGGGGGGGAGCTGGATTGCGGCAGCGAGGGTGGTGGCGTTCTCGTCAAGCCCGATCTTCGATTCCGGCCAAGCGCTCAGGTTGAAACGACTGCGGGTCTGTATGGGCCGCAGCGCCAAGGCGTGATGGTCGCTCGCATGTCGGATCGCGGGGCTTGCCGGTCCCGGGTAGTCGAGTGCGAGCAGCCAGCGCCGGTTGTGCGCTTCGAGCGTGAGTTCGTAGTCGATGCGCGGTCCGGTCACCGTGTAGAAAGGGGTATCGGATTCACGGAATGGACGGGCACGCCAGGTACGTCCATCGAAGTCCGTGAGTACCGGACCGCGCCAGTAGCGCTGCCCTTGCAGTGGAGCGTCCCCCTCGAACCGGGCGCGAAACGCAATTGCCGATGACAGCCCCAGTTCGCTGATCGAGCCTGGCGTCATGGTGTCCGACAGCCCGGTGCGCGCACTGAAGGCGTCGGCCGGCAGGCCCCACAGCGGCCCCTGAATGCGAGGAAAGAGAAGGAACAGCGCCAGCATGAACGGGATGCCCTGCATCAGCAGGGTGGCTGCCGTGCGCAGTTGGCTGCCGAAGCGCCCGGCCGGGTCGCTCAGTGCCACCAGGGCGCCGAGGGTGAGCAGTGTTCCGCATAGCGCCAGTGTCGCGATGGGAAGGGACTGGTCTTCGAGGAAGATCGAAAGCTGAAGAAAGAGGCAGAGCAGAACCGCGGAGCGGATATCGCGCGCCGCTCGTGTTTCGAGCAGTTTGAGGCCGAGGAGCAGGGCGAGCAGGGCGACGCCTGGGTCTTTGCCGAAGAACTGTCCGAACTCGGTGCGCACGCCAACCGCCACGGCGAGGGTGATGCACAGCAGCAGCAGACGGTGAGGGGGGCGGCTGCCCCGCCACAACAGCAGGCCGCGCCAGGCCAGCAGCAGCATACACAGCGCACTGACCCAGCCGGGCAGCCACATCGCGTGCGGGGCGGCTGTAAGGGCGGCTGCAGCCAGCAGCCAGGTGCCCTGGCGGCGGTCCAGCGCCGGCAGCAGGCGTTCGTTATCGTTGCCGGCCTGCTGCCGTCCCTTGCGCCATGGCAGGCTGATCATGCACCACCTCCTTCATGGCCGAACGTGGCGAGTTGTTCGAGGCAACGGTCCCGATGCGCGCGTCCCCGCTCGCATCCGGTACGCAAGCCGGGCAGCACGAGTGCGTAACGCCGTCCGTCCGCTTCAGCCTGCAGGATCCAGGCGCACAGGCGCGACAAGCGCTGCTCGACATCGAGCCCGGTGCCGGTGGCATCCCAGTCGAGCACGAGGTCGCGACCCGAGGCGGCTGCGTACTGCTTGGTGAGCATCGGCCCGCCGCGTGCGAGCACCTTCCAGGCAACATGCCGTGGCGAGTCCGCGCTGCGGTGAGCACGCAGACCGGCGAAATCGTCGTCACCTTCGGCAAGGGAAGGGCGGCCACCGTCGAGTGCCTCTCCGGATCCGGGAAGTTCCGGCGGATCGGGCTCGGGGGCAGGGAACACCAGGCAGCGGGCCTCGGGGACGAACACGCTCCAGGCCCGGATCAGACCGAGCGGCCAGTGAGTGTCGAGTACGGTGCGCCCGATCGCCAGCCAGCCCCGGTGCGTGGTCGGGCAGGGCAGGTCGACTTTGTCCTCGGTCTCCGCTCCGAGCGCGAACTGCGTTGCCTGGCCCCGAGCAAGCAGTCGTAGTGCGGGGCGTCGGCGGGGCCGCTCGTTGGTCACCAGCAGGCGGAACACCGCTGTGTCGCCGCAGAACACCGGTTCGTTTCGGGCGGGGCGTATCGAGAGGCCGAACAGATTCCGGAACGCATGCAGGATGCTCGCTGCCGCTGCGCCACCGAGCAGGAACACGAGCCCGTAGCCGAGGCTGAGGTTGTAGTTGATCGATGCGATGAGCATCACCAGCAGGGCTGTAGCGAACGCGAACCCGGCACGCGCCGGGAAGACGAAGATGCGCCGCTGCACAAGCCGGATCGGCGCAGGCTCCGGGCCGTCGATGCGGAACAGCCAGCGTTCGGCCGTCTTGCGCAGACGGCGCCAGAGTGCAGCGGGATTCATCAGCGCAGGGTGACGGATTGCATCAGCCTGGCGAGGGCGGCGGGCGGAATGGGGCGGCCGTCGGCGGCGAGATGCAGACGGTGCGCGGCGACATGCGGGAACAGGGTCTGCACGTCCTCGGGCAGGACATGGTCGCGCCCATCCAGCAGCGCCCAGGCTCGCGCGGCGGCGAGCAGTCCGAGCCCGGCGCGGGGGCTCAGTCCGGCCGCAAGCTCGGGGTTGCTTCGGGTGGCGCCGAGCAGGGCCTGGAGATAGTCGATCAGTGCGTCGGCGACGTGGATCTCCTGCGCTGCCATCTGAAGTTCGAGGATTTCCTCGGGGCGGGACACAGGCGCCTGGCGCTCGAGCAGGATGCGGCGATCCTCGCCCTGCAGCAACGCACGCTCTGCCTTGCGGTCAGGGTAGCCGAGGTGCATGCGCAGCAGGAAACGGTCGAGCTGGCTCTCGGGAAGCGGGAAAGTGCCGATCTGGTGAGCGGGGTTCTGTGTCGCAATGACGAAGAAGGGTTCGGAGAGCGGGAATGTCTCGCCGTCGGCGGTCACCTGGCGCTCCTCCATTGCCTCGAGCAGTGCGCTCTGGGTCTTGGGGGTGGCGCGGTTGATCTCGTCGGCGAGGATCAGTTGGGCGAACACCGGGCCGGGGTGAAAGCGGAACGCACTCGTTTCGCGATCGAAGATGGATACGCCGAGGATGTCCGCCGGCAGCAGGTCGCTGGTGAACTGGATGCGCTGGAACTGCAGCCCCATCAGGCGCGCGAGCACCTGGGCGAGGGTGGTCTTGCCGACGCCCGGGACGTCCTCGATCAGCAGGTGTCCGCGTGCGATCAGGCAGGTGAGGGCAAGGCGCAGTTCGCGCTGCTTGCCGAGAATGATCCTTCCTGCAGCTTCCAGGAGGCGGTTTGCATGATGAACGGGCATCTCGGGCGCACTGTGAAATTGGCTTGGAAGCGGTGATAATAGATCACAAAGGTTGCCGGGCCGGATGATGCACGTCACGCCGACCGGTTCGGAAAAGGTCGCAGGCACGCCCGCAAGAGGCGATGTCGACCATTTGCGAGGGGAGAGGGAGAAGTATGACCACGACGGCATTCATCACGCACCGCGATTGCTGGCTGCACGACATGGGATCGATGCACCCGGAGTGCCCAGACCGGCTTTCGGCGATCAATGATCGCCTCATCGCCTCCGGGCTGGACATGTACATCTCCTTCTATGACGCGCCCGAAGCGCAGCGCGAACACATCGAGCGCGTTCATCCGAAGGACTATGTCGACAACCTTTTCGACAACGTGCCCGAACACGGTATCCGCCATCTGGACCCCGATACGGCGATGAGCCCCGGCACCATGAAGGCCGCGCTGCGTTCAGCGGGCGCGGGCGTTCATGCCACCGACCTCGTCATGAAGGGCGAGATCGAGAACGCTTTCTGCGCGGTGCGTCCCCCCGGTCACCATGCCGAGCGTTCGAAGGCGATGGGTTTCTGTTTCATGAACAACGTCGCCATCGCGGCGCGCCACGCGCTCGAGGCCCATGGGCTGGAACGCGTGGCGGTCGTCGATTTCGACGTTCACCATGGCAATGGAACCGAAGACATCTTCCGCGACGATCCGCGCGTGATGATGGCCGGCATCTTCCAGCACCCGTTCTATCCATACTGCGGAACGGACAACCCGCCGCCGCACATGTGCAACGTGCCTTTGCCCGCGGGCACACGGGGTGACGCCTTCCGGCAGGTCTTCGGAGACATCGTCATCCCGGCGCTACGCGCGCACAACCCGCAGATGATCTTCATCTCCGCGGGGTTCGATGCACATTACGAGGACGACATGGGCTCGCTTGGCCTGCTCGAGGCCGACTACGTCTGGGCCACCGAGCAGATCAAGGACGTGGCCGCCGACTGCAGCCACAAGCGCATCGTGTCGATCCTGGAGGGCGGCTACTCCCTGTCCTCGCTCGCGCGCTCGGTCGTGGCGCACGTCAAGGCGCTTGCCGACCTTTGAGGCGCCCTATCCGGCGAACTGTTTGCCTGCCTGTGCGGGCGCGAGAAATCGCGCCCGCACAGGCCTCACTACTGGCCGCGCGTACGCGATCGGTTAGAATCCGAACTTTACCCAACAGCCCGACGCCATGATTACCGGATCGCTTGTCGCCATCGTCACCCCCATGCAGGACGACGGCAGCCTGGATTTTCCCCGCCTGCGCAGCCTCATCGACTGGCACGTCGCCGAAGGGACGGACGGCATCGTCATCGTCGGCACCACCGGCGAGTCACCCACCGTCGATGTCGATGAGCACTGCGAGCTCATCCGCGTCGCCGTCGAGCATGTCGCCGGCCGCGTGCCGGTGATCGCCGGGACCGGCGCCAACTCCACTGCGGAGGCGGTCGAACTGGCCCGCTTCGCAAGTCAGGCAGGCGCCGACGCACACCTGTCGGTCGTGCCGTATTACAACAAGCCGACGCAGGAAGGCCTGTATCGTCACTACCGTACGATCGCAGAGGCGGTGGATCTGCCGCTCATCCTCTACAACGTGCCTGGCCGCACCGTTGCCGATCTTGGCAACGACACCGTGCTGCGCCTGGCGGAGATCCCCAACATCGTTGGCTTGAAGGATGCTACGGGCAGCCTGGACCGCGCATGCGATCTGGTCGAGCGTGTTCCCGCGGGCTTCGGACTGTACAGTGGCGACGACATGAGCTCGGCGGCCTTCCTGATGCTCGGCGGGCATGGCGTGATCTCGGTGACGGCCAACGTCGCCCCGCGCGCAATGCATGCGCTGTGCGCCGCAGCGGCTGCCGGGGACATGCGTACCCTGCGTGAAACCAACGCCACGCTGACCGGTCTGCATCGGGACCTTTTCTGCGAGGCCAACCCGATCCCGGTCAAGTGGGCCGTGGCCCGCATGGGCCTGATCGGCGACGGCATCCGGTTGCCGCTCACCCAGCTCTCCGACGCGTACCACGAGCGCGTGCTCAAGGCCATGCGCAAGGCTGGCATCCAGGTCTGACCCGAAACTCTTCGCCCAGGTATTCCATGAACCGTTCCACGCGCACCTCCCTGTCACTGATCGCGTTGTCCCTGGCGCTCGGTGGTTGTTCCGGCTCACTGCTCGAGTCCAAGCGTATCGATTACAAGAGCGCCCGGAAGCTTGAGCGTCCGCTCGAGATCCCGCCCGACCTCACCGCGCCGCGCCGGGATGACCGCTTTGCCGTCCCCGACGTGGCGCCGCGCGGCGTTGCCACCTATTCGGCCTATGCAGCCGATCGCGCTGGTCAGCCTGCGGTGAGCAGCGGCGGTGGTGATGTCCTGGTCGCCTCCGAAACGATGCGCATCGAGCGCGCAGGCAGCCAGCGCTGGCTCGTTGTGAGCGGCACCCCAGACGATCTGTGGCCGCAGATCAAGGACTTCTGGCTGGAGCTTGGCTTCATCCTCAACGTCGACAGTCCCGAGATCGGAGTCATGGAGACGGACTGGGCGGAGGACCGCGCGAAGATCCCGCAGGATTTCGTCCGCTCAACGCTCGGCAAGGTGCTTGACGGCCTGTTCTCCACGCCCGAGCGCGACAAGTTCCGCACCCGCCTCGAGCAGGGCAAGGAGCCCGGAACGGTCGAGGTGTACATCAGCCACCGCGGCATGATGGAGATCTACCCGACCGAGGCCAAGGACAGCACGATTTGGCAACCCCGTCCGGCCGATCCCGAGCTTGAAGCCGAGATGCTGCGCCGGTTGATGGTCCGCCTCGGCGCAGAAGAGGCGCGTGCGGTCGCGGAGCTTTCTGCTCCGCAGACGGCCGAACGCGCGCAGATCGTGACTGCTCCGGATGGTCGTGCGGCGCTTTTGATTGAAGAGCCCTTCGATCGTGCCTGGCGTCGTGTCGGATTGGCGCTGGATCGGATCGGCTTCACGGTCGAGGACCGTGATCGCACCGAGGGTCTGTATTTCGTCCGCTATGTCGACCCCGAAGCTGACAACCGCAATCCGGAGAAGGGTTTCCTGTCTCGCCTCGCGTTCTGGCGCAGCGACGACAAGCCTGCAGTCGGGGGCAGTGAATACCGCCTGCAGGTTCAAGGGCAGGGCGATACCGCGCGCGTCAAGGTGCTCACGCGCGAGGGGGGTGAAGACGACTCCGAAACGGCGCGGCGCATGCTCCGCTTGTTGCACGAGCAGTTGCGCTGATCGGCAGGATCCAGACACAAAAAAGCCGGCATTCGCCGGCTTTTTTGTTCGGGCCGAAACGCTACTGCTGCTTTTCCGCAGACTCCTTGGCGGCGCCAACGGCGGCCTCGGCTGCAGCCTTGGCGGCTGCCGCGGCGTCGGCGGCTTCGTCCTTGAGCGCTTCCGCGCCTTCCTTCACGGCTTCGACGGCTGCTGCGGTCTCTTCCTTGACCGCATCCACCACGGCAGCGCCGTTCTCCTTGGCGGCCTCGACCGCGGCATCTGCCTTGGCCGCGGCGTCACTGGCGGCTTCGCGGCTGGCTTCGGCAGCCGCGGCGGCCTCTTCCTTCACCGCCTGTGTGCCGGCAGCGGCTGCATCCTTGGCGGCTTCGACGGCTTGCGCTGCAGACTCCTTGGCCTGTTCCTGTGCGCTCGGCGCTTGCGCGGCGGGCTTCTCTTCCTGCTTGCTGCACGCCGAAACGGCAATGGCGACGAGTGCGGCGACGAGGAGGGGGTGTTTCATGAGGATGTCCTTTCTTCTGTTTCGGGGTTTGCTCGGCATTCCGAGCGCGCCGCGCGGCAATGGACACGCGACGCGACAGCGGAGCTTGCGAAAAGCATGTTAACACGCGCGCTGGGCGCCCCCCGCCCTGCCAGGCCTGCCTCGGGCATCCAGCGCATGGATGAATGGTAAGAAAGCGTTGCACCGGGCTTTAGCAGGGTTTGCAGCGATCTCTTCAGGGGCGGCAGCGCGCGCGTTAGAATCGCGCTCCTCCCTCCAAGTCCCAGCAAGATCATGCCCATCGCCACGACACAATCCCTGGATCACGAAGGCCGTGGCATCGCGCGGGTCGATGGCAAGGCGGTGTTCATCGAGGGCGCGCTGCCGGGCGAGCGCGTCGAGTACACGGTGCGTCGTGCGCGGCCGAACTACGAGCAGGGCGATACGGTCCGGGTGCTCAAGGCCAGCGCCCAGCGTGTCGCCCCCCGGTGTCCGCACTACGGAGTCTGCGGCGGATGTTCGATGCAGCATCTGGATGAGGATGCCCAGGCTGCGGTCAAGCAGCGCATTCTCGAAGACGCGCTGTGGCACCTCGGCAAGCTGCGCCCGGGCGTGATCCTGCCTGCCATCCACGGACCCGCCTGGGGCTATCGTTATCGCGCGCGCCTGGGCGTTCGTGTCGTCCCCAGCAAGGGCGGGCTGCGCATCGGCTTCCACGAGCGTCGTTCGAGCTACATCGTGGATATGCGCGAGTGTCCGGTGCTGCCTGCGCGTGTTTCGGCGATGCTGCCCCGGCTGCGCGACATGCTTGCCGGCCTCTCGATCGCCGACCGGCTGCCGCAAGTAGAGATTGCGATCGGCGATGGCGACGTTGCCGTGTTCGTGTTCCGTAACCTGCAGCCGCTCTCGCGCGCGGATGAGAAGCGCATCTCAGCCTTTGCCGATGCGGAGGATATCCAGGCCTGGTTTCAGCCGGGGGGGCCGGAAACGGCTACGCCGCTACATCCCCTGGAAGCGCCGGCGCTTGCTTACACGCTGCCGGAGTTCAACGTTCGCATGGACTTCCGGCCGACGGATTTCACCCAGGTGAATGTGCATGTGAACCGGCTCCTGATCCGGCGTTCGATGCAACTGCTTGATCCCCGGCCGGGGGAGCGCATCGGGGACCTGTTCTGCGGCCTGGGCAACTTCAGCCTGCCGATCGCACGGCGCGGGGCGTATGTCGTGGGGGTGGAGGGTAGTGATGCCCTGGTTGCGCGCGCACTCGAGAACGCACGCTGCAATGGACTGGAATCCCTGGCCGAGTTTCATGCGGCCAACCTCTTCGAGGCGACCGAGGACAGTCTCGCGGCCTTGGGGGCGCTGGATAAGCTGCTGATCGATCCACCCCGTGAGGGTGCAATTGCCGTAGTGAAGGCGATCGGCGTTCAGGTGCCGGCACGCATCGTTTACGTTTCCTGCAATCCGGCAACTCTCGCGCGCGATGCCGCCGTACTGGTGCACGAAAAGGGCTATGCCCTGCGTGCAGCGGGGATCGCGAACATGTTTCCGCAGACTTCGCACGTCGAGTCGGTGGCTCTGTTCGAGCGGATCTGAATGCAGGCCCGAGCCGCTCCGGGCGTGGGCATCGCGGTTGCTGGTGCTATAATGCGCGCCCTTGCGGAGGCGTGGCAGAGCGGTTGAATGCAACGGTCTTGAAAACCGTCAGGGGTTTGCGCCCCTCGTGAGTTCGAATCTCACCGCCTCCGCCATCCTCGCGCCCGACCCGCCGCTCGGCGGCATTCTCCTCGAGAGGGGCCAGTCTCCGTGTCGCGCCTCATCTTGCTCAACAAGCCTTTCGGAGTGCTGTGCCAGTTCACCGATGGTGGTGGCCGTCCGACGCTCGCAGACTGGGTCGATGTGCCCGGCGTCTATGCTGCGGGGCGCCTGGACACTGACAGTGAAGGGCTGTTGCTGCTCACCGACGATGGTGCGCTCCAGCATCGCATCACCGACCCGCGTCATAAACTGCCGAAGACCTACCTTATTCAGGTGGAAGGCGAGCCCGACGACGCTGCCTTGTCCGGCTTGCGCGCGGGAGTTGACCTCGGCGACTTTCACACGCGGCCCTGCGAGGCGCGACGTGTGCCCGAGCCGCAGTGGCTGTGGCAGCGAATCCCTGCGGTACGCTTTCGCAAGACGGTGCCGACGGCCTGGCTCGAGATCGTGCTGCGCGAGGGAAAGAACAGGCAGGTGCGCAGGATGACGGCGCGTGTCGGTCATCCGACCTTGCGCCTGATCCGCATCGCGATCGGACCTTGGCGCCTGGACGGGTTGCTGCCCGGGCAGTGGCGTGAGGTCCAAGCTGCGCTGCCGGAATCTTCGTCTCCGCGATGGGGTGGAAGTGGCTTCACAGTCCTGTTGGGCGCGGGTGGTGCTCGTCAGCCGGGCAGGGGGGCGGGTAAGATGCGCGCCAGCAGGAAAACCACACGGAACGACCGATCATGATCTCTCCGAACGCACAGGTAAGGCTTTGCGGTGTCGCCGCCGGCCTTCTTCTCTCCGTTTCCGCACACGCACAGGGTACGCTGCCGATTGCAGAGCTTGGCGCGGGCATGGCGCGCATCGAGGCGGAGGTGGCGCATACCGCCGAAGCACGCATCACCGGGCTCATGAACCGGGTCGCCATGCCGCTGCATCGCGGTATGGTCTTCGTGTTCCCCGAGGAGCGGGCGCACTGCATGTGGATGAAGAACACCCTGATTCCGCTCTCGGTCGCCTTTCTCGACGCCGAGGGCCGCGTGCTCAACATCGAGGACATGCAGCCGCAGACCACCGACAATCACTGTGCGGCGGGGCCGGCCCGGTTTGCGCTGGAGATGAATCTGGGCTGGTTCGCCGAGCGTGGAGTGCGGCCCGGCGACCGCCTGCGCGGTATCGACAAGCTGCCGGCGCCGCAGTAACCCGGCCACAAGGCGCGAATTGCGCCGCTTTATCCGCGTTTATCCCGCCACGGCGCTTGCGCGTCCGGGCCGATAATCCGCACACGTCGCTTCGCGTCCGCGCCCACTCGGGCCGGCGGGGCGGCAGACGGAGCCGGCAGTGGCCGAAGAAAGCGACCTCGAGAAGACAGAAGCCCCATCACCGCGAAGGCTGGAACAGGCTCGCGAGGAAGGACAGGTTCCGCAGTCGCGGGAACTGTCGACCTTTCTCGTCACGGTGACCGGGGCAGCGACCCTGCTGCTGCTTGGCAACTGGATGGCGATCCGCGTCTCGGGCCTGCTGCGCGACGGCTTTGCCTTCGACCGGCGCGCCGCCTTTGATGATAACGTCATGCTCGACATGCTCGAGCGCATGCTCAGCGGCGCACTGCTGACCCTGATGCCGCTGTTCTTTGCCCTGCTGATTGCGGCGGTCGCCGCGCCCTTGCTCCTGGGCGGGTTGGTGTTCGCACCGAAGGCGCTCGGCCCCAACTTCGGACGGCTGAATCCCGTGCAGGGTATCGCGCGCATGTTCTCCGTACATGGCCTCGCCGAAATGGTGAAGGCGATCCTGAAATCACTGCTGGTGGGGGGAGTGGGCTCCCTGGTGCTGTGGCTGAACATGGATCACCTCTTCGACCTGATGGTCGAGCCCCTCGAGATTGGCATGGCCGACTTCTCCGATACCGTCGCCTTCGCCGCGCTGCTCATCGTGCTCAGCCTCGGCCTGCTGGCGCTGATGGACGTGCCGTTCCAGCTCTGGCAGTACCACAAGAAGCTGCGCATGACCAAGGAAGAGGTCAAGCGCGAGGGCAAGGAGCAGGAAGGCGACCCGATGGTGAAAGGGCGCATTCGCGCGATGCAGCGTGAGATGGCCCGTCGCCGCATGATGTCCGAGGTGCCGAAGGCGGATGTCGTGGTGACCAACCCGACCCACTTCTCGGTGGCGCTGAAGTACGACGCTGAGAAGATGGGCGCGCCCGTGGTAGTGGCCAAGGGGCGGGGAGAACTCGCGCTGAAGATCCGGGAGCTTGCCAAGGAACATGGCGTACCCATGCTCGAGGCGCCGCCGCTGGCGCGTGCGCTCTACAAACACTGCGAACTGGAGCAGTCCATTCCCGCCGCGCTGTACACCGCAGTCGCCGAGGTCATGGCCTATGTCTACCAGCTCGATGCCTGGATGAAATCGGGTGGCCTGCCGCCCGCCGCACCGACTGCCCTGCCTGTACCGGCGGGTATGGACCCGGGTGCCCCTGAGGAATGATTGCCTGACCCATGGCCATGAACGACGCCCTGAATCTGCGCCAGCTGCTCTCGCCGGCAAACCTCCGCCAACTGGCGGCGCCCTTGCTCATCATCATGATCCTGTCGATGATGGTGTTGCCGCTGCCGGTGTTCCTGCTCGACGTGTTCTTCACCTTCAACATCGCGATCTCGGTGATGGTGATGCTGGTGGCGATGTATTCGAAGCGGCCGCTCGATTTCTCGGTGTTCCCCACCGTGCTGCTGGTGACGACGTTGCTGCGCCTGTCGCTCAACGTGGCGTCGACGCGGATCGTGCTGCTCGAAGGCCACGGTGGCGGCGACGCGGCGGGCAAGGTGATCGAGGCCTTCGGCAGCTTCCTCGTCGGTGGCAACACCGCGGTGGGTCTGGTGGTGTTCGTCATCCTCACTGTCATCAACTTCGTCGTGATCACCAAGGGCGCAGGGCGAATCGCCGAGGTGTCCGCCCGCTTCACGCTGGACGCCATGCCTGGCAAGCAGATGGCGATCGATGCCGACCTCAACGCGGGGCTCATCGATGAGAAGGAAGCCAAGCAGCGGCGCAAGGAGATCGCGCAGGAGTCCGACTTCTATGGCGCCATGGACGGTGCTTCCAAGTTCGTGCGCGGCGACGCGGTGGCCGGCATCATCATCCTCGTCATCAACATCCTCGGCGGCCTCTTCGTCGGCATCATGCAGCATGATATGGCGGTGGGTGAGGCGGGACGCACGTATGCGCTGCTCACGATCGGTGACGGCCTGGTGGCTCAGATCCCGGCGCTGATCATCTCGGTGGCGGCCGGCTTGGTCGTTTCGCGCGTGGGTGACGAGGGCGACATCGGCGGTGTCATCATCGCCCAGGTGTTCTCCAATCCAATGGTGATGACGCTGACCGCCGTCATCATCGGGGTGCTCGGGCTCATTCCCGGGATGCCGAACCTCGTCTTCCTGCTCATCGCGCTGACGCTTGGGGCGATGGCCTGGATGCGACACAAGCGGATCGCCGAGGCGTCGACGGCTGCCCAGGCGCCGTCCGAGCAGGTGGCCGCAGCCGCCGCGCCCGCCGCGGAGGCCCAGGAGGCGAGCTGGAACGACGTCTCCCAGGTCGACGTGCTGGGGCTTGAGGTCGGCTACCGCCTGATCCCGATGGTGGATAAAGGGCAGGATGGCGAACTGCTCAAGCGCATCCGCGGGCTGCGCAAGAAATTCGCCCAGGAGGTAGGTTTCCTGTCGTCCCCGGTGCATATCCGCGACAACCTCGAGCTCAAGCCCAACGCCTATCGCATCGCCCTCAAGGGGGTCGAGGTTGGCAGCGGGGAGGCCTATCCGGGTCAGCTCCTTGCGATCAACCCGGGCCGCGTGTCCGGCCCCCTTGCCGGGCGTGAAACCACCGATCCGGCGTTCGGTCTGCCCGCGGTGTGGATCGACAGCGGCATGCGCGAGCAGGCCCATGCGCTCGGCTACACCGTGGTTGATGCGAGCACCGTGGTGGCCACCCATCTGAACCACGTCATCCTCAATCACGCCGCGGAACTGCTCGGCCGCCAGGAAACCCAGGCGCTGCTCGACCACGTGGGCAAGGATTCGCCCAAGCTGGTCGAGGATCTGGTGCCGAAGGCGCTGGCCATCGGTACGGTTCAGCGCGTGCTGCAGAACCTGCTCGAGGAAGGCGTCAACATCCGCGACATGCGCAGCATCATCGAGGTGCTCGCCGAGCATGCGCCGCGCACGCAGGACCCGATGCAGCTCACCACCAAGGTGCGCGAGGCTCTGGGACGCGCGATCATGCAGAGCCTGTTTCCGGGCAACACCGAGGTGCAGGTCATGGCGCTGGAGCCGGGGCTGGAGCGCATTCTCATGCAGGCCATGGCCTCGGGCGGCGAGGGCGGTGCGATCGAGCCGGGCCTGGCCGATACCCTGCTGCGCCAGACGGCGCAGATCGCCCAGCGCCAGGAGGACATCGGTCTGCCGCCGGTGCTGCTCGTGCCCGCGCAGCTGCGCATGCTGCTGTCGCGCTTCCTGCGCCGCGCGGTGCCCTCGCTCAAGGTCATCTCCAACAGCGAGGTGCCCGAGAGCCGCACGATTCGCGTCACCGCAATGGTCGGCGCGCAGGGTTGAGCGCTGTCCCTGCGATGATCGTGAGCTGACCCTGCGCCGGCTCGGTGTCCGGCCTGCGCACGGGCGTCGAGTCCCTGCGTCCAGTCCTTTCTTCCCCGTGCAGGCCACGCTTCCGAGCACTCGAATTGACGGGGGAAAGCCGCTTTATTCGACCCAAGGGCCTTGACCGGGTGTGGCGATAATCCTCATCAAACAGTGGTCGACCGTGGCCACCGGGAGAATCGCCATGAACGTCAAACGCTACTTTGCCCCCACCGCCCGCGAGGCGCTCCGCGCGCTCAAGGAAGCCCTTGGTCCGGATGCGATCGTCCTGTCCAATCGCGCCGTCGAAGGCGGCGTGGAGATCCTCGCCTTGCCGGGTGAGGCCGTGGGGGCCTTGCAGGCCGCGAACCGTGCGGCCGTGACCGCGCGCAGCGCTGCCGCAGCGCCTGCCGCCCCCGCCGCGCCTGCCGCGACGCGTGCGCGGATGCAGCCCGATGCAGACGATGGCGACTTCGAGGTGAGCCTGTCGGCGCTGGCGTCAAAGGCCGCGCGCAACGTCGAGCGTCCGCCGCTGCGCCCCGCGCCGGAGGCGTCCGAGCCAGTGCTGCGTCCGTTCAACCCCCCGCGGATTGAAACCGCCGACTATACCGTGCGTGCCCGCGAGGCCATTCTGCGCAGCGCCGCAGAAACGGCTCGCCCGGCGCAGGGGGCGAGCCCGGCGCCAGCGGTCGCGTCGGGGCGTGCGGCGGGCCGTGCAATGGCGGCTCAGTCGGCCGACGAGTTCGGCAGCACGCGGGTGCGCGAGCTGCAGGAAACCAATGCCCGCCTGATGTCCGAACTGACCGGTATCCGCAGCATGATCGAGCGCCAGCTTGCGGGTTTCGCCTGGGGTGAAACCCGGCGCCATGCTCCAGCGCGCGCCGCGATGCTGGGCGAACTGCTCGAGGCAGGATTCTCGGCCGCGACTGCGCGCAAGCTCGTCGAGGCCGTTGCGGAGGATGCCGGGCGCACCGAGGCGCGCGAGGCCGCGGGCGCGGCGCTGGACCGTATGATGCACGCCTGCGCCTCCGACGAGGATCTGCTCGATCAGGGCGGGGTGTTTGCCCTCGTGGGCCCGACCGGCGTGGGCAAGACCACCACCACGGCCAAGCTGGCCGCCCGCTGCGTTGTGCGTCACGGTGCCGGCAAGCTCGCCCTGATCACCACCGACGGCTACCGCATTGGTGCGCAGGAGCAGTTGCGCATCTACGGCCGCATCCTTGGTGTGCCGGTGTTCTCGGTGCGCGACGCGGCTGATCTTCGACAGACACTGGCAGGTTTGCGCAACAAGCACATGGTGCTCATCGATACCATGGGGATGAGCCAGCGCGATCGCATGGTGGCCGAGCAGGCTGCGATGCTGTCCGGTGCGGGTGATGTGCGCCGCCTGTTGTTGCTCAACGCCACCGTGCGTGGCGACACCCTGGACGACGTGGTGCGCGCCTATGCCGGCGATGATCTCGCGGGCTGCATCTTCACCAAGGTTGACGAGGCGGCATCCCTGGCGCCGGCACTCGATGTGACCGTGCGCCATCAACTCGACATCCGCTACCTGACCAATGGCCAGCGGGTGCCTGAAGATCTGCATCTTCCGAATCGGGCCTATCTCCTCCACCGCGCCCTGCGCGAGCATGCGGGTGAGTCGCCCTGGCATCTGAACGGCGACGAGGCCGGATTCATGCTGGCGGCCGCCGGGGGGGCGTGATCATGCTGGATGGACGCGAAGATCAGGCCGCAGGACTGCGCCGCCTCTTCCGCCGCGCGCCGCCGCAGGTGGTGGCGCTGTACGTGGGCGGCAGGACGCGGACCCAGAATGCTGTGCTGGCTGCGCACCGCATCGCCGGACGTGCGGAGCGCGTGGTCATCCTTGACGAAGCCGAAGGCAGCGACACCCTGGCCGACGCGCTCGGCGTGAGCGAGGGTACCGACTTACTGCAATTGCTCGATGGCCGCACCCGGCTCTCGGGCATCGTCCAGACGGTCCCCGGGCTGGTCGGGCGCGTGCCTGTGGCCGCGGCCGCGCTGGCGCTGCCCTTGCTCGATGAGGCGCGCAGGGCTTGCCTGGTCGAGGCGCTGCGTATCCTGCACCGCCATGCGAGCTTTGTGCTCGTGCATGCAGCGGCGGAGTCGGTGGCCGAGCCGTCCCCCTTCGTGCAGGCTGCACCGCGCCGGCTGGTGGTGGCCGAGGCGAGCGCGAGCGGCGCGACCGACGCCTATCGGAGCATCAAGGGCCTCGCCGCGGCGGGCGCCGGTTCCGTGCATGTCGCCGTGTGCGGCGCACGCGGGCGCGCTGATGCGGCGGCGTTCTTCCGCAGTCTCGAGGCGCTGGTGGTTCGCCATGTAGGCGTTCCCCTTGCCTGGCTGGGTGAGCTCGAGCGCGATGACATCGCCGCCGGGCTGCGCCAGCCGCTGGAATTGTCGCAGCCCGAAGCCGGGGCTGCCTTCCTGCGTCGTGTGGCCGGCCTTGCCGCAGCTCGCAGCGTGTCCGGAACACGGATTGCCAGGCGGGTCGGTCCATGAGTGTGAAATATCCCGCTGGTAATGCCGTCGGCGCTGCCGGACAATTGGGGCCTCCAATGACCGGAAGCGGTGGGCTCCGGAGCCCGCGCCGCAAGACCATACAGGCCCAGTGGATGTACGACGCAAACGGTAATCTCGACAAGGCGAGCCTGGTCGAGGCCTATGCCCCCCTCGTGAAGCGCATTGCCTTCCAGCTCATGGCGAAGCTGCCTGCGAGCGTGGACGTGGATGACCTGATCCAGAACGGGATGATGGGGCTGCTCGATGCCCTGGGCCGTTACGAGCACGGACTGGGCGCCCAGTTCGAGACGTACGCGGTGCAGCGCATCCGTGGCGCAATGCTGGACGGCCTGCGCGACAATGACTGGCTGCCGCGCAGCCTGCGTCGAGACATGCGCCGGATCGAGGCAGCGATCCATGAACTGGAGCAGCAGTGCGGCCGCTCGCCCACCGAGTCCGAACTCGCCGAAGCGCTTGAAATGTCGCTGGACGACTACCAGCGCATGCTGCAGGACGCGCGTGGGCACCAGCTCGTCTACTTCGAGGATTTCAACCGGGAGGAGAGCGATGACTACCTCGATCGCCATCTGGCCCAGGACGACGCCAACCCGCTCAGTTTGCTCGAGGACGCGGACATGCGCCGGCGACTGGTCGGCGCGATCGAGCATCTGCCCGAGCGCGAGCAGATGGTGATGGCCCTGTATTACGACGAAGAACTCAACCTGCGCGAGATCGGCGAAGTGCTCGGGGTGACCGAATCCCGCGTCTGTCAGTTGCACAGCCAGGCCGTCGCACGCCTGCGCGCATCCATCTTCGAAGGCGGGGCAGGGCGGCCAGCGGCACGCCGACGGGGGCGTCCCCCGAAGCAGAAAGCGGCGAACTGATCATGCATGCTGTGCTGACGGCCAGACCCGATCATGGATAAGACCAGCCTTTTCGGCCTCGCCCTCGGTCTCGCCGCGATCGTGCTCGGGCAGATGCTCGAAGGCGGGCATCTGTCGTCGCTGTTCCAGCCCACGGCCTTCCTGATCGTGGTCGGCGGCACCCTTGGCGCAGTGATGCTGCAGAGTCCCCTGCGTACCTTCGTCGATGGCATGCGCATGGTGCGCTGGGTGTTCGTTCCGCCCGCGGTCGATCAGCAGGCCGTGATCGAACAGGTGTCGGGCTGGAGTCACGCCGCACGCAAGGAGGGCTTGCTGAATCTGGAGCGCCAGGTCGATGGACTGAGCGATCCCTTCATGCGCAAGGGTCTGCAACTACTCGTCGATGGCATCGACCCGCAGCGCCTGCGTGAGTTGCTGGAGGTGGAGATCGGCGTGCGCGAGGCGCAGATGCGGCAGTGCGCCCGCATCTGGGAGGCGGCCGGCGGCTACGCGCCCACCATCGGCATCCTGGGCGCCGTGATGGGTCTGATCCATGTGATGGAGAACCTCTCCGATCCCTCACGCCTCGGTGCAGGCATCGCGGTGGCTTTCGTCGCCACGATCTACGGCGTCGGTTTCGCGAACCTGGTGTTCCTGCCCATCGCCAAGAAGCTGACCGCCCACATCGCGATGCTCACCACGCAGCGCGAGATGTTCGTCGACGGGCTGATCGGGATCGCCAATGGCGACAACCCGCGCATCGTCGCCAGCCGCATGCAGGGCTACGTGGTCTGACGCGGACACAACGGACATGAGGCGCAGGCGCAGACACGAAGAAGAGCATGAGAATCACGAGCGCTGGCTCGTCTCCTATGCCGACTTCATCACCCTGCTGTTCGCGTTCTTCGTCGTGATGTACTCGCTGTCCTCGGTGAATGAAGGCAAGTACCGGGTGCTCTCCGATTCCATGGTGCAGGCTTTCCGCAATGTCACCGTCAATGAAAGCGGCGAGCAGGTGATTCTGCCCACCACCAGCCTGATGCCGACAAGGCCGATCACTCAGGCAGGTCCGCCCGCGACCGAGGAGGTGGTCGAGCAGCGTCGTCGCGAGGTTGCCCGGCAGATGCGCGACATGGCGGAAGAGATCCGTCGCGTGCTGTCGCCCCTGACCCAGTCGGGGCAGGTGAATGTCACCGAGGGTGCCTTCGGCGTGAGCGTCGAGATCAACGCCAGCCTGCTCTTTGGCGCGGGCGAAGCCGTGCTTGGCGCGCAGGCGGCCTCGGCGCTGCAGGCCGTGGCGCAGGTCCTGGCGCCTGCTGGATTTCCGATCACGGTCGAAGGGCATACCGACAACGTGCCCATCAATACTTTCCGCTTCCCCTCGAACTGGGAACTCTCGGCGGTGCGCGCCTCCACCGTGGCGAGGCTCTTCATCGACAACGGCGTGGCGCCCGACCGCCTCACCGCAGCCGGCTATGCCGACCAGCGCCCGGTTGCGGACAATGCCAGCGACGAAGGGCGTAGCCGCAACCGGCGCGTCACCGTGCTGATCGAGTCGCGCACCGCAGATCTTCTGCCAGAGCCGGGCCCGACCACGATCCCTCCGGACGACCCGATCCGGTCGATCCTGCCAGGCAATCCGGAGGGCTGACTCTGCCCAAGGCGGTCGCCCATCCCACTGTACGCCTCCTCTCCCGACGTCCACATCCCTGAGCTGGGTGATGGGACGTCCTCAGCGCATGTGCTCGGGCTTCACCTTCGGCGCTAGCGGCGCACCCTTGCGCGCGCGACGGTGGCGTAGCGGTTCGCGCTGCGAGGGCTTGAGTTCGATGCGCACCGTCTTGCCACCGCGTCCCACGCCCTCGATCGTCAGCACGGCATCGTCTGCCGGCACCGCCACGGCGGCCAGCGCCTCGCCTTCGTCGAGTGCCATCACGATCACACCGCGACCACCGCTCTGCGTCTTCATCTCCGGGCGGGGGAAGACCAGCAGTCGGCCGTTCTCGGACGCTGCCGCAATCCAGTCGCCAAGGACCTTGGCCGGCGGCAACACCTTCTCGCCCTTCTCGAGGCTCATGAAGGCCTTGCCTGCGCGCTGGCGGCTGGTGGCATCCGCGACGCTGCACAGGAAGCCGTAGCCGCCGCTGTTGGCGAAGAAGTACACCGACTCCGGCGTGTCGGTCACGACCTGCGCCAGCTTGCCGCCGTCCTGGAACTCGACCAGGGTGGTGATCGGCGCACCGTCGCCACGCCCGCCGGGGAGGTCGGACACCTTTACCGTGTACGCGCGGCCATTGCTGTCGATGACGATCAGCGGCCAGGTGGTGCGCGTCTCGATCACTGCTAAGCCGAAGTCGCCGGCCTTGTAGGCGATGCCTGCGGGGTCGATGCCGTGACCCTGGCGCGAACGCACCCAGCCGTTCTTCGACACGATCACGGTGACCGGCTCGTCCGGCACGCTGATCTCGGCAGGAGCCACCGCGGCCACCGCTTCGACCAGGGTGCGGCGGTCGTCGCCATACTTCTTCGCGTCGTCCTGGATCTCCTTGAGGATCAGCTTGGTCATCGCCGCGCGGCTATCCAGGATGTGCTGAAGGCCGGCGCGCTCGTCCTTGAGCTCGGCGAGTTCCTTCTCGATCTTGAAGCCTTCGAGGCGGGCCAACTGACGCAGGCGGATCTCGAGGATGTCCTCGGCCTGGGCCTCGGACAGGCCGAAGGCCGCGATCAGCGCGGGCTTGGGTTCGTCGGACTCGCGGATCACGCGGATCACTTCCTCGATATGCAGGAAGGCGATCATGCGGCCTTCGAGGATGTGGATGCGGCGGTCGACCTCGTCCAGGCGGTGGCGGGTGCGGCGCTCGACGGTGACATAGCGGAAGTCGATCCATTCGCGCAGGACCTGCACCAGGTTCTTCTGCTGCGGTCGACCGTCGCGCCCGATCATGGTCATGTTGACCGAGGCCGAGGTCTCCAGGCTGGTGTGGGCGAGCAGTACCGCCATGAACTCGTCCCGGTTCTGGCGGCTGGACTTGGGCTCCAGCACGATACGCACCGGGGCCTTGTCGCTGGATTCGTCGCGCACGGTGTCGAGCACGCCGAGCACGAGCTGCTTGAGGTTCTTCTGCTCCTGCGAGACCTCCTTCTTGCCGGCGCGTGGTTGCGGGTTGGTCAGGGTCTCGATCTCGGACAGCACCTGCGCCGCCGACACACCGTGGGGCAGCTCCTCGACGATCGCGCGCCACTGGCCGCGGGCGAGCTCCTCGATCTTCCAGCGTGCGCGCAGGCGCAGGCTGCCGCGGCCCGCCGCGTAGGCGTCGCGGATGGTCTCGGGCGTGGAGATGAGCTGGCCGCCGCCGGGGAAGTCGGGGCCGGGGATGATGCCGAGCACGTCCTCGAGCGTCGCCTCGGGGTGGCGGATGAGGTGGCAGGTGGCCTCGGCCACCTCGCGCAGGTTGTGCGGCGGGATTTCGGTCGCCATGCCCACGGCGATGCCCGAGGCGCCGTTGAGCAGCACGAAGGGCAGGCGCGCCGGCAGCAGCTGCGGCTCTTCGAAGGCGCCGTCGTAGTTGGGGATGAAGTCCACCGTGCCGCGGTCGATCTCGGACAGCAGCAGCTCGGCGATCGGAGTCAGCCGGCACTCGGTGTAGCGCATCGCCGCCGCCGAGTCGCCGTCGCGCGAGCCGAAGTTGCCCTGGCCGTCGACCAGCGGATAGCGCAGCGAGAAATCCTGCGCCACCCGCACCATGGCGTCATAGACGCTGGAGTCGCCGTGCGGGTGGTACTTGCCGATCACGTCGCCGACCACGCGCGCCGACTTCACGTGCTTGGACGTGGACGACAGCCGCATCTCGTTCATCGCGTACAGGATGCGGCGCTGCACGGGCTTGAGGCCGTCCTCGACCTGCGGCAGCGCGCGCGACTTCACCACGCTCATCGCGTAGGCGAGGTAGGCGCGCTCTGCGTAGCGGTCGAGCGCCAGCGTGCCGTCGTCCTCGGGCTCCGGCTCGGGGTCGGCGGGCGGTTCGGGGGGCGGGGGCAGGTTCGCGCCGGTGGCCGTCGATGACTCGTCGGCGCCCGTATCCTGCGCTGTACCTGAGGTGCTCTTCACTGCAGTGGGCGTTGAGGTCGCAAGTGTTACGGATTCGGATGCGTCAGGCGCATCGAAGAGATCGGGAGTGTCTGTACTCATGTACTTGAACTGCAGGCTGCGAGCAGTAGCGGGTGTGCGACATGCTCGAAAGGATTGATGACGGTGACGCCGCGCCAGGTGAAGCCGTGCTGCAGGTCCTCGCTTAGCAGCAGGCGGCAACGGTTTTCTGCAGCGACCGAGAGGATCAGGCCATCCCAAACCTGCATGCGGTGATCGCAGGCCAGGTCGATGGCCGCCTGAAAGCTCGGCCAGGTCGAATCGGCCACCTCGTAGGCATCGGACCAGTCGAGCAGGGCTGTGCGAACCGCTTCGGCGTCGCGCTTGAGCTTTCCGGTCAGGACCCGGTACAACTCACCCAGCGTCTGGGCGGGAATCATCACCTCGCTCGCCGAGAGCGTTCCGAGCAGCACCCGGGCCGCAGCGCAACGTGCATTGTCGCCGGCGCCTTCTGCATAGGCGAGCATGTTGGTGTCGAGGGCGATCTTCATTGGCCGCGATCGTACAACTCGGTGCGGGTCCAGTTGCGGCTGTCCGCAACGGGCTCCCCATCTAGCCGGGCAAGTAGGCGAGCGCGTGCCTTGGTTCGATCGTGGTCGGGTTCCGTCCCGACGACAGCGGGGCTGATGGTTGCAACAGGGCGACCGTGGGACAGGACCGTAACGGTTTCACCCTGGCTCACTTGGCGCAGCAGGCTGGAGAACTGTCTGTTTGCTTCGGCAGCGGAGACGGTATGCATATCGGGTCCTTGGCTAGGAACTAAAGTAGTGAATGTCACTACTTTAGTTCCAGTGGTCTGATCGGGCAATGTCGATGACCCCCTAGCGCTTAAATATCCGCCTCCACGCTGTCGCCCTTTTCTTCCATCCAAGCCCTTCGGCCCGAGGCTTCGCCCTTGCCCATCAGCAGTGTGAACATCTTCAGCGTGTCCTGCAGCGCGCCGCTGCGTACCTTCACCGGCAGCACGCGGCGGGTGGCGGGGTCCATGGTGGTCTCGCGCAGCTGGTCGGGGTTCATCTCGCCCAGGCCCTTGAAGCGGCCGATCTCGATCGCGTCGGGCCTGAAGCCTTCCTTCTCCAGGCGGTCGCGGATCGCGGTGAGCTCTCCCTCGTCGAGCGCATACAGGCGGCGCGGCGGGCGCTTCTTGCCCTGGGCGGGTACGTCCACGCGGTAGAGCGGCGGCTGCGCCACGTAAACATGGCCGCGCTCGATCAGCTTGGGGAAGTGGCGGAAGAACAGCGTGAGCAGCAGGGTCTGGATGTGGGCGCCGTCCACGTCGGCGTCAGACATGATGACGACCTTGCCGTAGCGCAGGCCGGAGAGGTCTACGTCGCTGTCGGCCTTGTGCGCATCGACGCCGAGCGCTACCGCGATGTCATGGATCTCGGCGTTGGCGAACAGGCGGTCGGGGTCGATCTCCCAGGCGTTCTGCACCTTGCCGCGCAGCGGCAGGATGGCCTGGGTCTCCTTGTTGCGCGCCATCTTGGCCGAGCCGCCGGCGGAGTCGCCCTCCACCAGGAAGAGCTCGTTGTCGGCGAGGTCCTCGGACTCGCAGTCGGACAGCTTGCCGGGCAGCACGGCGACGCCCGAGGTCTTCTTCTTCTCGACCTTCTGCGCGCTCTTCTGGCGTGCCAAGGCCTGCTTGATGGACAGTTCGGCGATCGCCTTGCCGGCCTCGACGTGGTTGTTGAGCCAGATCTCGAAGGGGTCGCGCAACTGGCTGGAGACGAGCTTGACCGCCTCGCGTGAGTTGAGCTTTTCCTTCACCTGACCCTGGAACTGGGGGTCGAGCAGGCGCGCCGACAGCACGAAGCTCATGCGCCCGCACACGTCCTCCTGCTGCAGCTTCACGCCGCGCGGCAGCAGGGTGTGGTGGTCGATGAAGGACTTCATCGCGTCGAACACGCCGGCGCGCAGGCCGGACTCGTGCGTGCCGCCGTTCACCGTCGGGATCAGGTTGACGTAGGACTCGCTCGGCACCGCGGACTCGAACCAGGCCAGCGCCCAGGCTGCGCCTTCGCCGGGGGCGAACGTCGGGTCGTCCTTGCCGGCGTACTTTTCGGCGGTGAAGATCGGCGCCACAGGCTCGACGTCGCCGGCCAACTCCTTGAGGTAGCCGGCCAGGCCCTCGGGGTAGGACCAGGTCTTGGTCAGCGCCGGGCCACTGGCCTGCTCGATGTCGAGCCGCACCGCCACGCCCGACAGCAGTACGGCCTTCGAGCGCAGCAGGCGCTCGAGCTCGTTCATCGGCACGCGCGGCGACTCGAAGTATTTGCCGTCAGGCCACACGCGCACCCGGGTGCCGGTCTGGCGGCCGCAGTCGCCCTCGATGCGCACCGGGCTGATCGTCTCGCCGCCATCGGCGAAGTCGATGCGGTGGACCTTGCCCTCGCGCCTCACCTCGACTTCGATGCGGGTCGACAGCGCATTGGTCACCGACACACCGACCCCGTGCAGACCGCCCGAGAAGGCGTAGGCGGAGTTGCCCTCGCGCTTGTCGAACTTGCCGCCGGCGTGCAGGCGGGTGTATGCCAGCACTACCACCGGCACGCCTTCCTCTGGATGCAGGCCGACCGGAATGCCACGACCGTCGTCGGCGACGGTGACCGAGCCGTCGAGGTGCAGGGTGACGTGGATCTTCCTTGCAAAGCCACCGAGCGCCTCGTCGGCCGCGTTGTCGATCACTTCCTGGATGATGTGCGCCGGGCTGTCGGTGCGGGTGTACATGCCGGGGCGCTCGCGCACCGGCTCGAGTCCTTTCAGGACGCGAAAAGAGGATTCGTCGTACTGCTTTGGGGTGTCTTGCTTGCCAGCCATGCTGCGCGCCCGTTCGGTGTCACGAAGGGCGCAAGGATAGCAGAGAGCCGGGCGAAGTTGAGTTGGCGATACTGAACAAACGTTCAGGCGCTGCCCAGTATGCGGCCGCCGCCGGTCGGCTTCGAAAGACCGTCGGCGTCATACAGTTGCGGGTGATTGGCGGCCGACAGCAGGATCGACAGTGCGGCCTGGTTCCCGGCCATGCGCTCGAGGATCAGCTTGCCGTTGAGTGCGTTGCGATCGCGCGCGTCGCGGGCCCGCGCGATGACTTCGTCCCAGCGGGCGAGTACGCGCGGCAGTCCCGAAAAGATTGCACGCACCGCCGCGTCGGCAGTCGGGTGGGCGGAACGACCCAGCAACCGGCCGCGTTCGTCGGATAGCCTTTGCAGCTGCCGGTAGCGTTCGTTCTTTTCGTTGGCGATGGCGACAAGGGCGTCGGTGTCGCCCTTGATCAACACAGCCTCCTCGCGATCGAGCAGGGCGAGGAATTCGCCAAGCTGGAGCGATTCGGCTTCGATCAGCAGCGCGATGCGCTGGATGTCGGCGGGGGTCGGAGCGGAGGTCTGCATGGAGTCGTGCCGGCAGTGTGGCCAGGGAGCGGTTCGCGTGCGCGAATCTTAGCGCCCCGGACTTATCCGCGCGAACCGAGCATTTCCCTGACGCTGTCGATGAGGCCGTCGGCGATGCGGCTGGCGTCGACCTTGAAGCGCCCCTCGGAGATCGCCTGGCGGATCTCGTCGACCCGCTGGCGGTTGACCTCGGGGGTGCTCGAGATCGCGGTCTCTGCCTTGCGCATCAGCGAGGCCATCGGCGAGATCTGCACGCTTTCGGAACCGCCCTGTGTTTCGGCCTTGCCGCGCGCAGCCTGGCTGCGTGTGTCCTGGGCAGGCGTTGGGACGTAGGCCTTGCCCGAGCTTTCGATTTTCATGTCTGTCTCCGCGAACGCTATGACTCGAAAGGGTATACGGCCCCCTTTCATAAAACTTGAGTGATTTATTTCACGCAGCGGAGGCTGCCGGCTTGCCCGGCTTCAAAAGCGCAGGGTGACGGTGCCGTCCTCGCGGGCGATGCCCTGGACGATCTGTCCGTTCGCCAGTCGCACGCGTACCCGCTCGCCCGGCGCCGCGTCGTTGAGGGCCTGGCCCTCGCCGGAAACGGTGAACCCCTCGCCCTGCGTGAACACCTGCACGGGCCGGCCGCGGCTCACCGCGTTGGGCGGTCGGAGCGAGCTGGCCCGCAGCGGCATGCCTTCTGCGACTGCGAAGCGGGTCAAGTGGCCCACTGCCTGGTCCGGGGAAGTAAGCACATTGTCGGGGAGGGCGGTGAGCTCGCCGCTGCGGAGTTCGATATCCTGTGTGCCCAGCATCTCGGCCGAACGCAGTGACCGGGCCGCCACGAGGTAGGCACCGAAGACCTGCACCTGCGCCTGAACATACGCGGTCCATGCCATGGGGGCGTCGCAGCGTACGCCCACGTTGATCGTGCCCCAGGGGCGAACCCCCGACGGCAGGAAGGGCGCGATCGCCGCGCAGGCCGGGAGCCGGTTCGCCGGGTCGAAGCCGCGCACCGCGATACGGACCTCGCCGGGCATGCCCTGAACCTCGCGCTGCAGGAATGTCCGCACTGCGTGCTCTACGGGTTCCGGGGGCTGGTGTGCGCCCGCTACCCCCGGAAGGAACACCGCGGCTAGCACGGTGAGGCTGGCGTGGGCGAGGATCGGTATGCGGAAGGACGGTTGCTTTGGGTCGCTCATGGGGTGATTGCAGCACGGTCCGCCAGCGCAGGCAAGGCGGCAGCTTTTGCCGCGGCCGGCGGGCAAGCGGCAAAGAAGGGCGGTTTTCTGCCGTCTTATCGGGCGAGTGCGGGTGGCGGCGGCCGCGTACCATCGCTGGCATGAAAGCTGCACGTTCTCCCGTCATCCAGCCCGCCGCGCCCAACGTGACGGCGCTGCTCATTCCCGAGGCCCTGCGATGAAAACCCTTGTCGACAACAGTTTCCGCTTTCACCAGACCGCGCTGAACCTGCAGGCGTACCGGCAGGAGTTGCTCGCCTCGAACATCGCCAACGCGGATACGCCGCACTTCAAGGCGCGCGATGTCGACTTCAAGAGCGCGCTGCAGGGGGCGCTTGCCGGCAGCCGCAGCGGTGTGGGGCTCGAGACCACACACGCTGGGCACATTTCCGGCGGCGCCTTTTCCGCCGTCGAGGGTTCGGTCAAGTACCGTGCCGAGCTGCAATCCTCGGTCGACGGCAACACAGTGAACATGGATGTCGAGCGCGCGGCCTTCGCCGAGAACGCGCTGCGCTACGAAGCCAGCGTGACCTTCATCAGCGGCATGCTGCGCTCGATGAACACCGCGCTCACCGGCCAGTAAGGAGTTCTGTCATGAGCATGCTCAACGTCTTTCAGATTGCGGGTTCTGCGCTCAATGCGCAGTCGCTGCGACTCAACACCACGGCCTCCAACCTCGCCAACGCCGACAGCGTGACGACCGAAACCGGCGAGCCCTACCGCGCCAAGCAGGTCGTGTTTGCCGCCCGCCAGGTGGCCGGGCCTGCAGCGGTGGGCGTGCAGGTCACGCAGGTCGTCGAGAGCGCGGCGCCGATGCGGCTCGTGTATGAGCCGAACAACCCGGCGGCCAATGCCGACGGCTACGTCGAGATGCCCAACGTCAACGTTGCCGAGGAAATGGTGAACATGATCTCCGCGTCGCGTTCGTACCAGAACAACGCCGAGATCATGAGCACGGCACGGACCTTGCTTCAGAGGACATTGCAGATCGGACAATAAGCCCGTCCGGCAAACGATGCCCCTAGCAGGAGATCTTCATGACCACCGTCTCGAACAATCAGACCGCGAACAGCGTGCTGGCCAGCCTGGCCCGCAGCGAACCTGTCCAGAAGCCCGAAGAGGACCAGCAGGGCCGCTTCCTCAAGCTGCTGACGACGCAGCTTCGGAATCAGGACCCGATGAATCCAATGGAAAACGCGGAGATGACTTCGCAACTTGCGCAGATGAGCACGGTGGATGGCATCGAGCGACTCAACAAGATGGTGCAGTCTTTCTTCGACTCGCAGGCTTCCGCCGAAGGGCTCAATGCAGCCGCGCTGCTCGGGCGTGGGGTGCTGGTGGAAGGGCGCAGCCTGGCGCTGACCGAATCGGGTGCAGTCGGCGGTTTCGAGGTCGACGGCCCGGCCGACCGCGTCACGCTGACGGTACGCGACAGCGCCGGACTGGCGGTGAAGCAGATGGATTTCGACGCGGTCGATGCGGGCAGCCACAACTTCGTCTGGGACGGTAGCGCGGACGATGGTTCGCGCGCTGCGGACGGCATCTACACGCTTTCGCTGTCCGCCACGCTGGGCGACGAGGCTGTAGCCGGGCGTACGCTGCAGTTCGGCCCCGTGACCAGCATCGTGCGTGGTGCCAACGGCACCGACCTTCAGGTTGGCGACCTTGGCGTGTTCAAGGTTGCAGACGTCAAGCAGATTCTCTGATCCGGAGCAGCGATCATGGCATTTCAGCAGGGCCTCAGCGGCCTGAATTCTTCCTCGAAGGCGCTCGACGTCATCTCCAACAACGTCGCCAACGCCAGCACCGTGGGCTTCAAGAACTCCGGCACGGTGTTCGCCGACGCCTACGCATCCTCGCTCACCGGTGCAGTCTCCAAGGTCCAGATCGGTATCGGCAGCGGGGTGCAGGCCGTGCGCCAGACCTTCAACCAGGGCAACATCACCACCACCAACAACCCGCTCGACATGGCGGCCAATGGCAATGGTTTCTTCGAGGTGGAGCTGCAGAACGGTGGCTACGCGCTGACCCGTAACGGCCAGTTCAACATCGACAAGAATGGCTACATCGTTACCGCATTGGGCGACCGGTTGATGGGGTACCAGTTGGTTGATGCCGTGTCGGGCGACGTTCAGGCGCCGGCCACGGTCACAGCCGATTCGTTCCGTACGATGATGATTCCTTCGACCGGGGTGGGTGCCACGGCGACCACCGATGTTGGCCTCAGCCTCAACCTCAGCGCGGACGCAGCGACCATTGACGCCACAACGACGCCTTTCGATCCGGATGTTCCCGCCACCTACACGTACTCGACCGCGCTGAAGATCTTCGACTCCCTCGGGAAGGAGCACTCGCTGTCCCTTTACTTCGCCCGGCGTACGGATGTCGTAAACAGCACGTGGGATGTCTACACCGTTGTCGATAACACGGTGCCGCCGCCGCCGATCACAGCAAATGCGACGCTGAGCTTCGATGGGCTCGGCAAGCTCGTTCCGCCCAGCAATTTCGTCCTGAATTCCAACCTTGGTCCGGACGCTGACCCGAGCGTGATCGACGTGGATATGTCGCTGATCACCCAGTTCGGCGGCAAGTCCACGCCGCGCGAACTGACCCAGAACGGCTCTTCCCCCGGCGAGATCGCCGGCCTGGCGATCAGCCGCAACGGTGTCATCCAGGCGCGCTACACCAACGGCATCACCAAGGACATCGCGATCGTCAACCTGACGACCGTGCGCAACAACAACGGCTTGTCGCCCATCGGCAACAACTACTGGGTCGAGACGCCGGAGTCGGGCGGCTTCGCCCGCGGCGAGCCGGGCAACGGGCTCAACGGCGTCATCTCCGCCGGCCAGGTCGAGGAGTCCAACGTCGATCTGACCCAGGAGCTGGTGCAGATGATCATTCAGCAACGTAACTACCAGGCCAACGCGCAATCGATCCGCACGCAGGACCAGATCCTGCAGACGCTGGTCAACCTGCGCTGATGCCTGAGCCGGCCGTCGGCCGACACAAGCAAGGGAGTCGAACATGGACCGCCTGATCTACACCGCGATGACCGGTGCCAAGGGCACGATGGACCAGCAGGCCGCGGTGTCGAACAACATCGCCAATGCCGCATCCACCGGTTTCCGCTCGCAATTGCACAAACTGCGTGCGGTGGAGGTCCAGGCCGAAGCTTTCCGCACGCGCTCGTTCGCGGTCGATGCCAGCGTCGCCAACGACTTCACGCCCGGCACGATCCAGTACACCGGGCGTCCCTACGACGTGGCTTTGGAAGGCAAGGGCTGGCTGACGGTGCAGCAGCCCGACGGCAGCGAGGCCTACACCCGCAACGGCAGCCTCACGCTCAGCCCCGCGGGGGTGCTGCAGACGCGTGAGGGGCTACCCGTGATCGGGGATGGCGGGCCGGTGACGCTGCCTCCCGACACCGAGATCGTCATCGGCCGGGACGGCTCGATCTCCTCGATCAATCCGGACGATGGCGTCGTCAACCTCGTCGGCCAACTCAAGCTGGTCAACCCGCCCGAGGCGGAACTCGTGCGTGGCGACGACGGCCTGTTCCGCCTTGCCAACGGAGCGCCAGCGCCGGTCGACCCCAACGTCCAGGTCGCGGGCGGCTACGTCGAGGGCAGCAACGTCAACGTGGCCGACCAGATGGTGCAGATGATCTCGCTCGCCCGCCAGTTCGAGATGCAGGTCCGCATGCTGCAGACCGCCGAGGCCAACGACCGCGCAGCCAGCCAGGTGCTCGCCTGGCGCTGAGCCCTTCCGCGCTTGGCCTGCCGATTAGCACGGTTTTTGCGTTGCTTATCCTGCAATGGCCTGGCCTGACCGAAGGCTAGACTGATCCCGTGAAAAAGCGGCAATCGCCGCCACGCTGCGGCAAAACCTGCCGCAGCGGCAAGGCAGAACAGAGGACTTCATCATGATCCGCTCACTGTGGACCGCCCGGACCGGGCTGGATGCCCAGCAAACCTCGCTGGACGTGATCTCCAACAACCTGGCGAACGTATCGACCAACGGCTACAAGCGGCAACGCGCCGTGTTCGAGGATCTGCTCTACCAGACCATGCGCCAGCCGGGCGCACAGACCACGCAGCAGACGCAGGTGTCCAGCGGCCTGCAGATCGGTACTGGCGTGCGACCGGTCGCGACCGAGCGCATCTTCACGCAGGGCAGCCTGCAACAGACCGGCGGCGCGCTCGATGTCGCGATCCAGGGCAATGGCTTTCTGCAGATCGAGATGCCCGACGGCACGACCGCCTACACTCGGGACGGCGCCCTGCAACTCGACAACCAGGGCAACGTCGTCACCCCCAGCGGCTATCCGCTGCTCGACGGCATCCAGATCCCCGCCGACGCCAAATCGATCACCATCGGCAAGGACGGCACCGTCACCGTGACCTTGCCCAATCAGGTCGAGCCGCAGCCCGTGGGGCAGATTCAGATCGCCACCTTCATCAACCCGGGCGGTCTGCAGAGCGCGGGCGAGAACCTCTTCTACGAGACCGCGTCGAGCGGCGAAGCCACGCCGACCGAGGCGGGCACCAATGGCGCAGGGGTGATCAACCAGGGCTATGTCGAGACCTCGAACGTCAACGTGGCCGAGGAACTCGTCAGCATGATCGTCACCCAGCGCGCCTACGAGCTCAACTCGCGTGCGATCTCGACGTCCGATCAGATGCTCGGTCGGCTCACCCAGCTCTGAGGAAACGGTCATGCGCAGCATCCGCGCCTTTGCGCTCCTGATCGTGGCCCTGCTGTCGGGTTGTGCGTCCATCGACACCGTTCCGCCCACGGCGGTGCATCAGCCGATGAGCGTGCGCCCGAACGAACGCGCGGCAATGCCGCCCGCCAATGGCGCGATCTACCAGGCCGCGCTCGCAAGGCCGCTGTTCGAGGATCGGCGCGCCCGTCATGTCGGCGACATCATCACGATCAACCTGGTCGAGCGCAACACCGCGACCAAGAACGCCAACACCAATGCCTCGCGCGGGTCCGGAATGACGGGGGGGATTACCGCATCGTCGCGTCTGCCCCTGGGCGGCCTCAATGGGCTGAACATCGAGGCCGGGGTCGAGTCCGAGTTCAACGGAACGGGGGCGGCGAGCGCGAATAATGCCTTCAATGGAACGATCACCGTTTCCGTCATCGACGTTTATCCCAACGGCAACTTGCTGGTGTCGGGCGAGAAGATGCTCGCGATCAACCAGGGCAGCGAGTTCATCCGCTTCTCCGGCGTGATCGACCCCAACACCGTCACGTCCACCAATACCGTCCAGTCCACCCAGGTGGCCGACGCGCGCATCGAGTACCGCGGCAGCGGCTTCATCGACCAGTCCAACACGATGGGCTGGCTGCAGCGCTTCTTCCTTGCCGTCCTGCCATTCTGATCGAGGTTCGCCATGTTCCGGATCCAGCCCTTCCTGCTGCGCGCTGCGGTTGCCGCCGTGGCCGCCGGCATTTTCCTCAGCTCCGCAGCCGAGGCTGCACCCGAGCGCATCAAGGACCTTGCCTCGATCGCCGGCGTGCGCGAGAACCAGCTCGTCGGCTATGGCCTCGTCGTCGGTCTCGATGGCAGTGGCGACCAGACCACGCAGACGCCCTTCACCAAGCAGAGCATCGTCAACATGCTCGGCAACATGGGTGTGACCGTGCCGCAGGGCACCAACATGCAGCTCAAGAACGTGGCGGCGGTCATGGTCACTGCGAGCCTGCCGGCCTTCGCGCGGCCCGGCCAGGCGATCGACGTCACCGTGTCCTCGATCGGCAACGCCAAGAGCCTGCGCGGCGGAACCCTGGTCATGACGCCGCTCAAGGGGGCCGACGGGCAGGTCTATGCGGTGGCGCAGGGCAACCTCGTCGTCGGCGGCGCGGGCGCTCAGGCCGGCGGCGCGGCGCAGACCATCAACCACCTTGCAGCGGGACGGATTCCCGCGGGCGCTACGGTGGAGCGCGGGGTCGCCTCGTCGGTGGGGCAGGGCGACTACGTCATGCTGGAGCTCAACGAAACCGATTTCGGCACCGCCCGCCGCGTGGTGGACGCGATCAATGCCGTCTCCCCGGGTGCCGCGCGCGCGCTGGATGGCCGCAGCATCCAGGTGCTGGCGCCGGCGGACGTGTCGCATCGCGTCGCGTTTCTCGGGCAACTGGAGAGCCTGCGCGTGACGCCGGAGCAGCAGGTGGCGAAGGTGATCGTCAATTCGCGTACCGGTTCGGTGGTGATGAACCAGCGCGTCACGCTGCAGAATGTTGCGGTCTCGCACGGCAATCTCACCGTCACCGTCAACGCCGAGACACAGGTCAGCCAGCCCAATCCCTTGTCGCAGGGCGTGACCGTCGTGGCGGAGAACCAGGGGCAGGTCGACATCCGTCAGGACGGTGGCAGCATCCATAACGTGCGTGCCGGCGGCAATCTGGCCGACGTGGTCAAGGCGCTCAATTCGCTCGGCGCCAATCCCATGGACCTGGTCAGCATCCTGCAGGCGATGAAGGCCGCGGGTGCGCTGCGCGCCGAACTCGAGATCATCTGAGGCTGCGGTCATGAACGCCGGCGTCCAGCTCAACGCTTTCGACCCGAACTCGCTGCGCGACCTGCAGCGCCTGGCGCGCACGGACGGCCAGTCCAACGAAACGCTGCGCGCGGCTGCGCGCCAGTTCGAGGCGCTGTTCCTGCAGATGGCCCTCAAGTCGATGCGTGAGGCGTCACCGTCCAACAGCATGCTCGACAGCGAGCAGACGCGCATGTATCAGAGCCTGCTCGATCAGCAGCTTGCGCTCAACGCTTCGCAAGCCCGTGGCACCGGCCTGTCCGAGGTCATCTTCCGCCAGCTCGGCGGCAAGAGCGAGGGTGCAGGCGACATCGATGCCCTTGTTCCATCGGCTGCGGGCGTGGGCGGCTTCGACCTTGCCGGTGTGGCGCGCCGGCCGGCAATTTCTGCCGTGATGCAGAAGGCCGGGCTTGCCGATTCTGCACGCGCGGGTGCGGAAGACCCGGCGGCGATGGCGGAAACCGCGCTCGAACAGGCTCGCTTCGTCGAAGCGATCCAGCAGGCGCGCGATGCCAGCGGCGAGGTCTCGGCCAAGGTGCGCGACTTCGTCACCGAGGTTTGGCCGCATGCGGTCGATGCCAGCAAACGCACCGGCATTCCCGCTGCATTCATGGTTGCACAGGCCGCGCTCGAGACCGGCTGGGGCGAGAAGCAACTTCGCCACGCCGACGGCCGGCCCAGCCACAACCTGTTCAACATCAAGGCGGGCTCCGCCTGGCAGGGCGAGACGGTCGATCGGACCGTCACCGAATATGCGGGCGGGCAGGCTTATGCGGAACCCTCGCGCTTCCGTGCCTATGCGTCCTACGCCGAATCCTTTCAGGACTACGCCAACCTCATGACGCGCAGCCCGCGCTACGAGGCGGTGCTCGGCACCACCAGCGCCGCCGGGTTTGCGCGCGCGCTGCAGGACGCAGGCTATGCCACCGATCCGCAGTACGCCGACAAGCTGACCCGCATCATCGGCGGCGCGACCTTGCGCAACGCGCTCGCGACCCTCGGCTGATCTTGCCGCTTTGCGCTGGCAAGGTAATTGCTAGGTTCCTGTCAAGGATCATTGGAACAGGACATTCATCATGGCTGGCATGCTCAATATCGGTGTTTCGGGCCTCAATGCGGCACAGGCCCAGCTGAACACGACCAGTCACAACATCACCAATGCCGGCACCACCGGCTATCACCGCCAGACGGTCGGCCAAGCTGCCCGTGAGCCTTTGTTCACGGGGGCCGGTTTCTTCGGCCAGGGCACCAACGTCACTTCCGTCACTCGCTCGTACGATCAGTTCCTTGAGGCGCAGGTGATGCAGGCGGACAACCGCCGCTCGCAGTATTCGGCCTACAGCAGCCAGATCGGCCAGATCAACAACTTGCTTGCCGACAGCACGACCGGCCTGTCCCCCTCGCTCGCAGAGTTCTTTGCCGGCGTGCAAGAGGTGGCGTCGAACCCCACCAGCGTGGCGGCACGCCAGTCCCTGATCTCCAATGGCCAGGCACTCGCATCACGCTTCCAGTCGCTCGACACCCGGCTGCAGGAGATCCGTCAGGGGGTGGAAGGCAACCTCGTCCAGACCGTCGAGTCGATCAACACTTACGCCAATGCCATCGCCGAGATGAACCAGCGCATCGTCGTGGCGCAGGCCGGCGGGGCGGGAACGCCGGCCAACGACCTGCTCGACCAGCGCGACCAGCTGCTGGCGGAGCTGAACAAACTGGTGCAGATCAGCGTGGTGCCCGAGACCGACGGCGGCAAGGCCAACGGCGGCGTGTCGGTCTTCATCGGCTCGGGCCAGCCGCTGGTGCTGCGCGGCACGGTGTCCGAATTCGAGGTCATCCCGAGCGCCACCGACCCGCAACGTGGTGCCATCTCCATGAAGGCGCCCGGCGGCAACACGATCGAGATCGCCGAGTCGTTGCTGACCGGCGGAGAGCTCGGGGGGCTGCTGGAGTTCCGCAGGGATTCGCTGGACCGTGCGCAGAACGAGCTCGGGTTGATTGCACTGGGGATCGTGGAAACCTTCAACGCGCAGCACCAGCTTGGTGTCGATCTCGAGGGCAAGCTCGGGAATCTATTCTTCAACCCGCCTTCGATCGGTGTTCAGCCGCTTGGCACGGGTGTAACCGTCGGTCTGGATGACGTGTCGCAATTGCGTGCCAGCGACTACGAGGTCATTGGCGAGAGCGGCGGCTTCAGGGTGAAACGGCTCTCCGATGGGGACGTCCAGCCTCCCCTCACCGCGTCCGCCGCAAGTGGCGCCCTCAGCATTGATGGGATGACGATCGACGGGAGTTCCTTGGCTGCGGGCCAGTCCGTTCTGGTGCAACCCACCCGCAATGCGGCGCGGGACATTTCGGTGGCCATCACGGACCCGCGCAAGGTCGCTGCCGGAGGCCCGGTTTCGGTCAACCTGCCGCTGACGAACCAGGGGACGGCGAAGGCGTCCGAGATCGATGTGCGCAGCGTGGGCAATGTGCCCGGAGCGCAGCCGTCGTTTGCCCCGTTTGCGCTGAGCTTCGACGGCGCGAATCTCGCCCTGCCGACCACGGGCGGTTACACCATCCAGCGACTCCAGTACCAGGCCAGCAGCGGCGAGTGGCTGCCGGTTGGCGGCCCCGCGACCTCGAGCACGGCCTTCGATCCGTCCGGTGATGCCGCCGGGGTCCGGTTCAGGGTTGTCGAGCCGGGCGGTTACGAATTCGATGTACGCATCAGCGGCGCGCCGCAGGTGGGCGACCGATTCGATTTCGCGCCCACTGTGGCCGGCGCTTCCGACAACCGCAATGCGGTCGCGCTCGGTGCCCTGCAAACGAAGAAGGTTCTGCTCGCGGATGCCAATGGGCGTCCCACAGCGACCTTCCAGACCAGCTACGCACAGACCGTGAGCACCGTTGGCAACAAGACGCGCGAGGTTCAGGTTAACGAGTCTGCGCAGGAAGCCCTGCTGACGCAGGCCACCACGGCGCGCGACAGCATGTCCGGCGTCAACCTCGATGAAGAGGCCGCCAATCTCGTCCGCTACCAGCTGGCTTACCAGGCTTCGGCGCGCGTCATGACCGTGGCGCAGCGGCTGTTCGACGAACTCATCAGCATCGGCCGCTGAGCCGGCAACACCGGGAGAACATCATGCGCGTATCGACCAGCATGATCTACGACAAGGGCGTAGGCTCGATCCAGCAGCAGTGGAAGAACATCCTGCAGACGCAGCAGCAGGTGTCCACCGGCCGGCGTGTGCTGACCCCCGCGGACGACCCCATCGCCTCCGCGCGTGCGCTGGAGGTCGGCCAGACCAAGGCGGTCAACACCCAGTTTTCGGTGAACATCGGCTACGCCGACGACGCCATGAAGCTGCTCGAGTCCCGCCTGCAGAGCGCGGGCGACGTTCTGCACTACGTCCGCGAGCGCGCGGTGCAGGCGGGCAATGGTGCCCTGGATGCCAAGGATCTGGGCTACATGGCAACGGACATGAAGGCCCAGTTCGAAGCCATGCTGGCGCTTGCCAACAGCCAGGACGGTACGGGCGACTACATCTTCGGAGGCTACCGATCGCAGCAGCAGCCCTATTCAGGCGGACTTTCCGGCGTCGGATACGAAGGTGATCAGGGCGAGCGGACGATCCAGGTCTCGGCCTCGCGCTACATGCCCGTCAGCTTGCCGGGCTCGGACGTGTTCGATCGCACGCTCACGCTCGGCACCGGGTCGATCAAGGTCTATGCGAACGCAGCGAACGAGGGGCAGGCTGGCCCGACCATCGCGTCGATCGATGCGTCGAACGTACGGCAGGCAACGCGGTATCAGTTCGAGTACGACGCGCTCGCCGCGAGCTATACCGTAACCCGCATCGGGCAGGATGGGCAGGAAGTGCCGCTGGCACCGGCAACCTATGCCGTCGGCAGCACGCCGACAATCGATGGTATCGATTTTGACCTCACCGCTGTGCCGGTCGGGAGTGAAGACAAGTTCGAGGTCTTCGTCCCTTCCACCAACCTGCTCAACAACATGGCGATGTTCGCCTCTGCGCTCGAGAGCCCGGGTGCCTCGGGCATGACCGGCGCCGTTGCCTTTGCGCTCGAAACCTTCGATGCCGGCCAGGAGAACATCCTCAAGACTCGCGCCCAGATCGGCTCCCAGCTCACCGAGACCGAAGCGCTCGCGAGTCTCGGCAGCGACCTCGACCTGCAATACGCCACTACGCTGTCCGGCTTGCAGGATGTCGATTACGCCGAGGCGATCTCGCGCCTGACGCAGCAACAGACCTACCTGCAGGCGGCGCAGCAGTCTTTCATGCGCGTTTCCGGCCTGTCGCTGTTCAACTACCTGAATTGAGTTCCTCCATGCGCACCGCACTTGTCGTTGGGGCTGCCGTCTTGCTCGCGGCCTGTACCACCACCCACGAGGCCTCGGTCCGCGAACCGGGGACGGTGTCGCCGGAGGAGGCCGTCGAGTTGCTCGCGCCGGTTGCTGCGCTCGCCGGTGGCCTGTCGATGCTCAGCGACCTGGACATGCTCGAGCCGCAATACATCGCCGGTGCGCTGGTCGCATTCGCGATCTATGACCCCTTCGCCCCCACCTGGCGCATCGACGTGCGCGAGGCTGGACGCGACCGGGTACGCATGGCGCTGAAGATGAAATCGCTCTTCACTGGCGGTGAGGGCGAAGCGCGGCAGGTGTTCCTGCGCAATGCGCGTCAGATCGTCGAGGCCGGGGGCTTCGCCGGCTATGAGGTCGTGCACTACGAGGAAGGCGTGGAGTCGACCCGGCCTTTCGCCCGCCGCTACGCGAACGCGGAGATCCGGCTGGTGCGCTCGCAGATCTTCCCCACGATGTAAGCGGGGGAAGAAGGGGAAAGGGTGAGAGGGCGAAAGGGCGAAAGGACGGGAGGGCGGAGAATTGCCCGCCCTCAGGGGGCCGGTGTTGGAAGCGGGGCGAGGGCGTCGAGCAGCAGCGAGATGGTGTCGAAGCCGCGTTCGAACAGGCTCTGCAGCACGGGGCCGAAGTTGGTCATGATCAGCAGCAGACCGATGAAACCGGCGGTGAGCGTAATGGGGAAACCCACTGCGAACAGGTTCAGCTGCGGCGCTGCACGCGTCAGCACACCGAGTGCGATGTTCGCCACCAGCAGCATGGCGATGATCGGCATGGACAGCAGGAGCCCGGCCGCGAATACGGTCAGGCCGGTGCGCGCGATGAAGATCCAGCCGCTGGAGCTGAGCAGCTCTGTGCTGACCGGAAGCCACTCGAAGCTCCTGACCACGATCTCGATCAGCACCAGGTGACCGTTGGCCGCCAGAAAGAGCAGCGTGGCGAGCAGGTTCAGGAAGTCCGACAGCACCGCGGTCTGCCCGCCCGCGTCGGGGTCGAAGAAGATCGCGAAGGACAGACCCATCTGCATGCCGATCAGGGCGCCGGCCATGTCCACGGCCGCGAACACGATGCGCATCATGAAGCCGATCGCGATGCCGATGAAGATCTGCTGGCCGAAGATCACCAGCCCCAGGCCGGAGTTCGGCGGCACGTCCGGCATCGGCGGCATGATCGGCAGCACGGCCACGGTCACCGCGATGCCGATTGCGAGCCGAGCGCGCACCGACACCCCTCGGTTGGCGAATACGGGCGCTGAAGAGAACAACCCGAGCAGCCGCGCGAGCGGAAACATCAGCGCGGCGAGCCATGCATCGAGCTGGGCGGCGGTTACGCTGAGCATCGGGCGGCGGAGCGGTGGTGAGTGCGGCGGCGCGGCGGCGCTAACCGATCATCGTCGGGATGGACTGGATCAGCCTGCGCATGAAGTCCGTCAGCAGGGTGATCATCCACGGCCCGGCAAGCACGAGGGTGACGAAGATCGCGACCAGCTTGGGCACGAAGGAGAGTGTCATCTCGTTGATCTGGGTCGCGGCCTGAAAGATGCTGATGATCAGGCCGGTCGCCAGTGCGGCGACGAACAGGGGTGCGGAAACCAGCAGCGTGACTTCGACGGCTTGACGCCCGATCTCGATGACTGCGGTAGGGGTCATGGCGTTTCTCCTCGGAACGCGCCCTTCAGAGGGCGAAGCTCTGTACCAGCGAGCCGATCAGTAGCGTCCAGCCGTCGACCAGCACGAACAGCATGATCTTGAAGGGCAATGACACGATCACGGGCGACATCATCATCATGCCCATCGACATCAGCACAGAGGCGACCACCATGTCGATGATGATGAAGGGGATGAAGATGATGAAGCCGATCTGGAAGGCGGTCTTGAGCTCCGACGTAACGAAAGCGGGGATCACCACGCGCATCGGCAGATCCTCGGCCTTCTCCACCGGAGGCACCTTGGCAAGTCCGGCGAAAAGATCGAGATCGGGCTCGCGCACCTGCTTGAGCATGAAGGCCTTTACCGGCACCGACGCGCGCTCGAGTGCCTCGTCGAACTGGATCGCTCCCTCGGACATTGGCAGGTAGGCGTCGGTATACACGCGCTCGGCGACCGGCGCCATGATGAAGAAGGTCAGGAAAAGTGCCAGCCCGAGCAGCACCTGGTTCGGCGGCGCGGTCTGCGTGCCCATGGCCTGGCGCAGCAGTGAAAACACGATGATGATGCGGGTGAAGCTCGTCATCATCAGCACCATTGCCGGGATGAAGCTCAGCAGCGTCATCAGCAACAGCGTCTGGATGGTCAGGCTGTAGGTCGTGCCGCCTCCGGGTGCATCGGTCGTGGTCAGCGCGGGCAGGGCCTGTGCGGCGGCCAGCAGCGGCAGACCGGCGAGCAGTACGCCCAGGGCAAGCTGGCGCAGCAAGGCGGGAGACAATCGACGGCCGGTTTCAGCGCGCATTGCGGTGCTCCGTTGCCTGCTTGAGCCAGCTTGCGAAGCTGCGTCCGGCCGGTGTTGCCACCCCGGGCGCATCGGCGGCGAGCGGAAGCGCGCTGCGCTTCATGTCGTGCAGTTTGCTCACCGAGCCTGGCGCCACACCGAGCACCAGGACCTCGTCACCGAGTTCGACCAGCACCACGCGCTCGCGCGGACCCACGGCCGCGGCGCCCAGCACCTTGATGGCGGCGCCACCCCCGCGCGGTGCGCCCAGCCGGCGGATCAGCCACAGGCTGGCGAGCAGCAGCGCGATGACGATGGCGAGCCCGAACGCCATCTGCAGCAGGCTGGCACCGAGCTCGGGGAGGGGGGAAGAGGTAGGGGTGGAGACGGGGGTGGGGGCAGTCTGTGCCAGGGCAGCGCCTGGCCAGAGCGGGGCCAGTGTCGTGGTGCCCGCCAGGACAGGAACGGTCAGTCGTTGCAGGGGCATGGGTCGATCAGCTGCGGATCTTACGCATTCGCTCGGCGGGGGTGATGATGTCGGTCAGACGGATGCCGAACTTGTCGTTGACCACGACCACCTCGCCCTGGGCGATCAGGGTGCCGTTGACCAGCACGTCCATCGGCTCGCCCGCAAGACCGTCCAGTTCGACCACCGAGCCGTGTGCAAGCTGCAACAGGTTGCGGATCGACAGCTTCGTGCGCCCCAACTCCACAGTGATCTGCACCGGGATGTCGAGGATCATGTCGAAATCATTCAGCGACCCCTGCTTGTCGCTGCTGCCGCCGAAGTCTTCGAACAACTGGCTGGCCGGCTTGGCCTGGTAAGGCGAGCCGTCCATGGCCGCCGCGGCGAGTTCGGCCGCCACGCGGTCGGCCTCGCCGTCGCCTCCGGCTTCGACCGCGGCCTGCTCCATCATCGCAGCGGCCCAGTCGTCTTCGGTGATCTGGGGTTCCAGATTGTCGTCAGCCATTGTTTTCTCCCGGATGGCTCGATGTGTCGGTGTCGTCGGCGCGGATGAATTGCTCGAGCTTGATGGCGTAGTGTCCGCCCTTGGTGCCGTGGTTGCACTTGAAGACCGGTACCCCATCCACCTCGGCAACCAGTGCGGCGGGCACGTTCAGCGGAATCACGTCCCCCACGCGCATGTCGACGATGTCGCGCAGGGTGAGGCGGGCGCTGCCGAAATTGCAGCCCAGCTCCACCTCGACGGTCTGCAACTGTCGCGTCAGCAGCTTGATCCAGCGGCGATCCGAGGTCAGATGGTCGCTCTGCATGGTGGAATACAGCAGATCGCGAATGGGTTCGAGCATGGAGTACGGGAAGCAGATGTGCATCTCCGCCTGCGCGCCGCCGAGTTCGAGCGAGAAGCTGGTCGCGACCACGACTTCGGAGGGGGTCGCGATGTTGGCGAACTGCGAGTTCATCTCCGACCGAACGTACTCCAGATGCAGTGCGAACACCGGTGCCCAGGCGCGGGCGTACTCGGTGAAGACCACGTTGAGCATGCCCTGGATGATGCGCTGCTCGGTGGGTGTGAAGTCACGCCCCTCGACCCGGGTGTGGAAGCGCCCATCGCCGCCGAACATGTTGTCCACGACCAGGAACACGAGGTTCGGGTCGAAGACGACCAGCCCGGTGCCGCGCAGCGGCTTGGCGGTCACCAGGTTGAGGTTGGTGGGCACGACGAGGTTGCGGATGAACTCTGCGTACTTTTGCACCTTGATCGGTCCCACCGAGACCTCGACGTTGCGGTGCATGTAGTTGAACAGGCCGATGCGCAGATAGCGTGCGAAGCGCTCGTTGATGAGCTCGAGCGTAGGCATGCGCCCCCGCACGATGCGCTCCTGCGTCGCCAGATTGTAGGGGCGAATGCCTTCCGTCCCCGCGTCGTCCGCAGCCTGTTCGTCCGTCTCCCCGGTCACGCCCCGTAGCAGGGCGTCAACCTCTTCCTGGGAGAGAAAGTCCGCGGACATGGTGCCGCTCCTTACTGGATGATGAAGGAGGTGAACAGCACCGACTGCACGGGGCCGTTCGGGATGGGGCGGCCGCTCGCATCGCGCACCGCCTGGAAACCGAGCGCCTCATTGACCTGCTGGGTGATCTCGAGCGAGAGCGCCTCGCGCCCTTCGATGGTGGCAAGCTCCGAGGGGAGTTTGGCCGACAGCAGCAGGTTGATGCGGTGGCGGATCTCCGGCATGAAGGCCTTCAGAGTCGGCTCCATCTTCGGGTCGGCGATGCGCATGACCGCCACCACCTGGAGGTAGTGGTCGCCCTCGTCGCGACGCAGATTGACCGTGAAGGCGTCGAGCGGAATGAAGATCGGTGGCTTGGTGAGGTCGACGGTGCCCTGGGTCTGGAGCTGCGCTTGCGCTGCAGCCTCGCTGGCAGCGGCTTCCTCACCGTCCTTGTCCTTGCCACCCTTGAGCAGCAGCAGCGCACCGACGCCCGCGGCGATCAGGATGAGCACCACGAGCAGCACGATGACGATGATCAGGCCGAGCTTGCCTTTCTTCTTGGGGACGTCTTCGCCTTCTTCCGTCTTTGCCGGTGCCTTGGCCATGCGTTTCTCCTGTTGTACGAATTGCATTATCCGGGAGGGTCACGCAAGCCAAAGCGCCGAAAAGTGGGGCAGAGCAGCCCCAATTCGCGCACTTCAGGCGAAGGTGTCGACCATCCCCTGCTGTTGTTTCACCCAGCCGCCACCGCTGCCGGACTGGGTCCCCGCCCCGTTGAGGGCTTCATCGCCCTGGCCATTTCCCCCGTCCTGGCGGGAGGTGCCGCCATCGCGGCCCTGCTGACCCGAAGTGCTCACGTTTGCATCGCCCAGCATGATGCCCGCCTGCTGAAGGATCTCGCGCAGATGCGGCATGGCGCGCTCGAGCGCATCGCGGGCGGCCTGGCTGGACGCGATGAACTGCGCCGTCGTATGGTCGCCGTTGAGGCTGATCGAGACTTCGAGCTTGCCGAGGCTCGGCGGTGTCAGCACCAGTTCTGCCTTGCTTTCGGCGCGGCCGAGCATCCAGCGCACCTGGTTGCTGACGTCCTCCGCCCACGCCTGCTGGCCGGCTGGCGTCTGGACGGGCAACTGCGGCGTGGGTTGCGCACCCTGCGCCTGGCGCAGCAACTGCGGCGAACCATGCAGGTGCAGTCCGGTGCCCTGCAGGCTGGCGCCGCCCTCTGCGCCTTCCTTGACCAGTCCCGTCGCAGCCTCGGCACCGCGTCCGGCGGCGATGCCGGCAGAAACTGCGTTTGCCGCCACTGCGATGGCCTTGGCCTGCAGCCCGGGGTTGGCATTGCCGTCCGCGATCTCCTGGCCCAGGCTCGTCAGCAGCGCCGAATTATGAATTGATTTCTTCCCGCCGTTGGGGTTCGTCAGCAGGCTCTCCGTGCCATCCTCCACGGCGGCACTGTCCTGCTGCCCGGAGAGCAGGGCGGCAATGGCTGCCGGCAAGCCGGCAACGGAAGCCGCCGCCGAAGCCTCCGGGCTGCCGGCTGTGGCAGGCTGCTGCGGCTGTGCTGCGGTCTGCGCCTGTCCTTGCGCGTCGGAAGGGTTCTGGCCGCTGCCCGAGTTGCCCTCCTGCGCTTGGGTGGAGGGCGGGGCGTCCGCGGGTTGGTCCGCCTCGGCCGCGCGTGCGCCGTCGGGGGAGGACGCGCGCTCGGGCGAGGGGCTGTTGCGGCCTTCGGCAGCGGTGCTGCGTTCCGCACCCTGCCTGTCCTGCGGGCGCGGAGCTTCATTGCGTGGGGGCTCCGGCATCCGGCTCTGCAGGGTTTGCGAGAAGGAGTTGGCGCGGGTGTCGGTGCGGAAACTGGCCTGGGCTTCGGTGCGCGCGTTGCGGGCCGCCGGGTTTGCGGGCTCTGGCTGCGCCGAGAGCAGGTTCACGGCGGAGACCGGGTTGCGTGCGGAGGCGTATGCGGAAGGCAGTGCAGACATGTCTGGGTCCCTGTGAGGCTGGCGGGGATCAAAGGATCCGGTGCGCAACCTCAAGCAAGGCTCATGCCACCAACGGACAGGGCCCTGCGACGGGCTTCGGGCGCGTGCTCAGCGGGGTCAAGATTCGCCCTCGCCTTCGTCATCGCTGCCGGAATCGAATCGCCGGCGCGCCGCGTGCTCGTCCGCCTGTTTCTGCTCGCGCCGTGATTCGGCTTGGTCCAGGGCAGACCGGTGGCGCTGCGAGAGCGTGTCGAAGGCCTTCAGGCGGGTGTGCTGGGCGATCCAGGTCTGCTGACCTTCCACCGTGCGCGCCTGGGACTGCTCCACGAGCTTGCGCTGTGCGGCGATGGCTTCATCGAGCCTGCCCATGAAGGCGCTGAAATTGCGCCAGGCGTCCGGGCTCATGCCATCGCGCGCAGCCTGCACGAAGCGCTCGTTGTATTCCTTGCGGTAGGTTTCGAGCATCTCGAGCTTCTGCGCCTGATCGCGCTCGGCGGCGACGAGCTCGCCAAGCCTGCGGGCGGCTTCGTCGGTGCGGGTGTTGGCGAGGTCGAGCAGGGGCTGGAGGTGGAATTGCGCAGTCATCGGCTGCCGGTTGGCGTGCAGTCTGGAAGCCGGATTCTAGCGTGCCGGAGGGCCGCTGGCTCGTCTTGCCCAACAGTCTTGCCCGATCCAGACCCCTGTCCTTTGCGCCGGCAGGCGCGAACGGGGGGCCGCGCGCCTTGTCAGCCGAACACTTCGGCGAGCTTGCGCAGCGCGCCCTCGTGCGATTCGCGTTCGTGGATGCCCTGCTGGAGGAAGGCCTCCAGCCTGGGGTACAGCCGCACCGCGGTGTCCAGCACCGGGTCTCCGCCGGCCTGGTAGGCGCCCACCGCGATCAGGTCGCGCGAGCGCTGGTAGCGCGAGAAGAACTGCTTGAACTGACGCACGACGGCGAAGTGGTCGTCGCCCACCAGGTTGTGCATTGCGCGCGAGATGGATTGCTCGATGTCGATCGCGGGGTAGTGGCCCTGATCCGCGAGCGTGCGGGACAGCACGAAGTGGCCGTCGAGGATCGCTCGCGCAGAATCCGCGATCGGGTCCTGCTGGTCGTCGCCTTCGGCGAGCACGGTATAGAAGGCAGTGATCGAGCCGCCGCCCTCCGGGCCGTTGCCGGCGCGCTCGACCAGTGCAGGCAAGCGCGCGAACACGCTTGGCGGGTAGCCGCGGGTGACCGGCGGCTCGCCGATCGCCAGCGCGATCTCGCGCTGGGCCATCGCGTAGCGCGTCAGCGAATCCATGATCAGCAGCACCTGCTTGCCGCGGTCGCGGAAGTGTTCCGCCACCGTGGTCGCATAGGCTGCGCCCTGCATGCGCATCAGCGGGCTGGTATCGGCTGGCGCCGCGACCACCACCGAGCGCGCGAGACCTTCCGGGCCCAGGCTCTGGTCGATGAACTCCTTCACTTCCCGGCCCCGCTCGCCGATCAGGCCGACCACGATCACGTCGGCTTCGGTGTAGCGGGCCATCATCCCGATCAGCACCGACTTGCCCACGCCGGAGCCGGCGAAGAGCCCCAGGCGCTGCCCGCGCCCGACCGTCAGCAGCGCGTTGATGGCGCGAATGCCCACATCGAGCGGCTGGCTGATCGGTGCGCGCGAGAGCGGGTTGATTGCACGGCCCTGCAGCGAGCGCGTTTCCTGGGTCCCGAGCGGACCATGTCCGTCTAGCGGACGGCCGGCGCCATCCACGACGCGGCCCAGCAGCTCATCGCCCACCGGGAGATGCTTGGCGCGGTCGGCGGCGCGCCGGCGCGGGCCGATGCGCTTGCCCGGCACCAGGCGCGGCACGCCCACTTCGATCGGCAGCACGCGCGCCCCGGGGGCGAGGCCGAAAACGTCGTCGGTGGGCATCATGTACAGCTTGTCGCCGTTGAAGCCCACCACCTCGGCATCCACCGAGCCGCCTCCGGGCACCAGGATGCGGCAGCCCGCGCCCAGCGGCAGCTTGATGCCGGCGGCCTCCATCACCAGCCCGTTGATGCGCGTGAGCCGGCCCGAGGTTTCGAGCGGGTTGCAGCCCTCGACCAGATGGCGTCCGTCGGTGAGGAAACTGCGCCACAGGGCGGTGTGTGGATTCATGGGCCGGGTGCCTGCGCCGCTCCGGGGCCGCCGGGCTGGCTGTCGTCTGGGCTGTTCGCGTCCTTGAGCGGTTGCCTGCCTCCTTCCCCGCTTCCGTCTTCGGTTGCGCCCCAGACTGGCTCCTCCGTCTCTTCGCCCGCCTGTTCCGCAACGCTCTCCGCAACGTCCTCCGCGGCCCCTTCCGCGGCCCCTCCCGCAGGCGACCAGGCGGCCTTCTCGTGCCCGATCGATTCCAGCACCCGGCGCCAGCGCGTCTGCAGGGTCGCGTCTACAACGGTGCCCTGGCCCTCGATGCGGCACTCGCCGCGCTGAAGGTGCAGATCCTCGTGCAGCCGATGTCCGCCGTGTGCGAACTGATCGCCTGCGTGCCTGCGCACGAGGTCCAGGTCCTCGGGGTGAAGATGGATCTGCGCGTGCCCCTGGGGAAGCTGGAGCAGGGCTTCGCGTACGGTGTCGAGGATGGTTTCAGGGTGGTGCTCGAGCGTGAGCCGCACCATGCGCCGCGCCATCTCGATCGCGAGCGCCATGAGCTCTTCTGCGATCTCCGCGTCCAGCGTCTGCATCGCGTCCTCGAGCGTGTCCACCAGCCTGGCGATCCGTCCGGCTTCCTGCGCGGCCTGGCGCTGACCTTCCTCGTACCCCTGCTTGCGTCCGGCCTCCAGCCCTTCGGCCACGCCTTCGCGCCGGCCTTCGTCGAAGCCGGCCTGGCGCACCTCCTCGTGCATGCGCTCGATCTCCTCCGCTGTGGGCAGGCGGAAATCGGCGGGCAACTCGGGCAACTCGGGCGGCCCGGCTGGGGCGGGCGCCTCCTCCGCCGCAGCGGGTGCAGCGACTGCGGTCGGTTCGGCCTCAGCCGATGATGCCTCGCCGGTATCCGCGTCGTCTGCAGCGCCGTCCTCGCCTTCGGCATCGAAGTCGGCCGGCGTCCAGCGCCTGTAGGCCCCTACGGCCTGATGGCGGGAAATGCTCATGGGCGGCTCACGTGTTCAGTGCCGGGGCGCAGATCAGACGAAACCATCGTCGCCGCCCTTGCCGCCGAGCATGAGCTGGCCCTCTTCGGCCAGGCGACGCACGATCTTGAGGATCTCCTTCTGCTCGGCCTCGACCTCGGACAGGCGAACCGGCCCGCGTGCCTCGAGATCCTCGCGCAGCATCTCTGCAGCACGGCTGGACATGTTCTTGAACACCTTCTCGCGCAGTTCGGGCGGTGCGCCCTTGAGCGCGATGATGAGCGAGTCGGACTGGATCTCGCGCAACAGGGTCTGAATGCCGCGATCGTCGATGTCGAGCAGGTTCTCGAACACGAACATCTCGTCGAGGATCTTCTGCGCCAGTTCCGGATCGTATTCGCGCACGTTGTCGATGACCGCCGTTTCATGCGTGGAACCGACGAAGTTGAGGATCTCGGCCGCATGGCGAATGCCGCCCATTGCCGCCTTCTTCACGTTCGATGCGCCCGAGAGCATCCGTGTCAGCGCGTCGTTGAGTTCCTTCAGCGCCGCGGGCTGGACGCCGTCCAGCGTGGCGATGCGCAGCACCACATCGTTGCGCAGGCGGTCGGTGAAGTGCTTGAGGATCTCGCCCGCCTGGTCGAACTCCAGGTGCACGAGGATGGTGGCGATGATCTGCGGGTGTTCGTTCTTGATCAGGTCGGCGGCGGTGGCGGCGTCCATCCACTTCAGGCTTTCGATGCCTGCCGTGTCCGAGCCGCTCATCATGCGCGCGAGCAGGTGGCCGGCGCGCTCGTCGCCGAGCGCCTTGGTCAGCATCTCGCGCAGCTGCGCCTCGTCGGGCTGGATCATCGCGCCCTTGCCGAAGTGCGCGTCCACTTCCATCAGCAGTGGCATCACGCGATCGCGGGTCTGGGCGGGCATCTCCGACATCTTCAGGCTCAGCTTCTGCACCTCGCGCGGGCCGAGCTGGCGCAGGACTTCTGCGGCCGCATCCGGGCCCAGGGTCAGCAGCAGCAGGGCGGCCTTCTCCAGGCCTTCCTCAGGCGTCGTCACTTGCGCCCCTCCTCATTCAGGCCCATCCAGTTCTTCATCAAATTCGCCATGGTCTTGGGATCGTCGCGGGCGAGCTGGCGAATGCGCTCGAGGCGCTGCTCGAAGCTCTCCTCGGCTTCGCCCGACAGGGTGACGCGCACGCCTTCCTCGCCTTCCTCCAACGCCTCCTCTCCCGCCGCACCGGCACCCGTTTCGGTCTTTACCGGCGGCGGCAGCACCGTGCGCAGCAGCGGGCGGATCACGCCGAAGTAGGCCAGCAGCAGCGCCACCAGCACCAGCAGCCAGTTCAGCCCTTCCTTGCCCAGCTCGACCATCTCCGGGTCCTTCCACAGGGGCAGGGCCGGCTCGACGCCATCCTGGGCAAAGGCGCTGTTGGCCACGTTGATGCTGTCGCCGCGGTCGGCGTTGTAGCCGACCGCTTCGCGTACCAGATTGGTGATGCGCGAGATCTCGTCGTCCGTCAGGGGTACGCTGGTGGGCGTGCCGTCGGTGCCGGGGATGGTGCGATTATTCACCACAACGGCCACCGACAGGCGCTTGACCTGGCCCACGGCCTGCTTGATGTGCTGGATACTGCGGTCGAGTTCGTAGTTGAGCACGGCGCTGCGGTTGCTGCTCACCGCGGCGGCGCCCGCTGCACCCGGGCCGCCGGCCACCGGCGGTGCGGTGAGGGGGGCGGTCGCCGGCACCGGCGGCTGGTTGGTGAGCGCGCCCGGCACGCCCTGCGGTCCCTGCAGCGGATTGATCTGCTCGGTGGTCTGCTGACTGCGGATCGCCTGGTCGGGAGACGGATTGGGCTTGTAGCTTTCGGCGGTCTGCTCCACCTGGTCGAAATCGACATCGGCTGCGACCTGGGCGCGGAAGTTGTCCTTGCCGACCATCGGGATCAGGATGTTCTCGATGCGCTCGATGAAGGCCTTCTCCATCGCACGCACGTACTCCAGCTGGCGTGCGTTGAGCCCCGCATGCATCAGGGGGTCGGCCTGCTCGGTGAGCAGGCTGCCGTTCTGGTCGACGATCTTCACGCCGTCGGCGGTCATGCGCGGCACGCTCGACGACACCAGGTGCACGATGCCCGCCACCTGGCTTTGGTTCAGCACCCGGCCCGGACGCATGTTCACCATCACCGAGGCGGTCGGGCGCTGCTCGTCGCGCAGGAAGGCGGTCTGCTTGGGCATGGCGAGATGCACGCGTGCGCCGGCCACCGCGTCGATGGCCTGCACGGTGCGGGACAGCTCGCCCTCGAGTGCGCGCTGGTAGTTCACCTGTTCGTTGAACTGCGAGATGCCCAGCTTCTGCCCGTCCATCAGCTCGAAACCTGCGAGCCCGCCCTTGGGCAGACCTTCTGCGGCCAGGCGTAAGCGCGTCTCGTGCACCTGCGCCTGCGGCACCAGGATGGCGTTGCCGTTGGCCGACATGCGATAGGGCACGTTCTGCTGTTGCAGCGCGGTGATGATCTGCCCGCCATCGCGCTCGTCGAGGTTGGAGAACAGCACCGCGTAATCGGGCGCCCGGTTCCACAGCAGTGCGCCTGCGACCAGTGCGATCGCGAGCGCGATGGCGGCCGCGGCGGCAATCTTCTGCCGCTGCGAGAGCGCGTTGATGTTCTGCAGTGCCTGCTGCAGCCGGGTGTCCGCCGGCGCTGCGGCGCCGGGGGCAAGGTCTGCGGTGTTTTCTGCTGCGGCCATGGTGGCTGTCCTGTCGCGTACGCTTTTTCCGATGGCGGCATTGTCCGTCCGCGAGCGCAAGGTTCATGTCGTGAAAAGCGGCATTTTTTGCCGCTTGTTTGCCGGCTAAGATGACGGTGTTCGCCGATAGAGTGCATGCCGTGAAAACGGAACCCGCGTTGACTCCTGCCGTGACCGACCCCGCCAGCGCCGATGCAAGGACTGCGCCGGGCGCTGCTGCGCCCGCGCTGGATGCCGCCCAGCTCGCCGAAGCCTTTGCGCTCTTCAGCCGTGCGTCGGAAGAGCTCTCTTCGGCCTACAACGCGCTGCAGGAGCAGGTGGGGCAACTCACCGAGCGCCTCGCGGTGTTGATGGGCGCGCTGCCCGCGGGGGTGCTCGTGCTCGACCGCGCAGGCCGCATCGTGCAGGCCAATCGTGCCGCCGGCGAGCTCTTCGGTCGCGACCTTTCCGGCCTGGGTGAGGGCGAAGCCCTGCGCTGTCTGGAAGAGACTGAGACCCCCGGAGAATACCTGCTGCGCCTGCCGCAGGCGGAGGCGGGCGCCGAACCGCGCCGCGTGGCCCGGACCGAATCGGAGCTCGAGTCCGGCGACGAGCGCATCGTGCTGCTGCACGACATCACCGACACCTTCCGCATGCGCCTCACCGCCGAGCGCAACGAGCGCCTGGCCGCGATGGGCGAGATGGTCGCCGGCCTCGCGCACCAGTTGCGCACGCCGCTGGCGGCTGCCTTGCTCTACACCGGCAACCTGCGCCAGTCCGAACTCGACCCGCTGCAGCGCATCCAGGTGGCCGACCGCGCGCTCGAGCGCCTGCGGTATCTTGAGCGCCTGATCCGCGACATGCTGCTGTTTGCCCGCGGCGACAGCACCGGGCGCCACCGCTTCGAAGTGTGCGAACTGGTCACGGAGCTCACGCATACGCTGGAGCCGCTCGCACGTGCCCGCCAGGTGAGCTTCGAGAGCGGCTGCGCGTGCCCGCAGGCAAGCGTACTGGGCGACCGCAAGGCGCTCGGCGGGGCGCTCACCAACCTGCTCGAGAACGGCATCCAGGCTTGCCCGCAGGGCGGGCAGCTTGCCTTCGCCGCGGTCGAGATCGACGCGGCCGAGTCCGGTATCGGCTGCGCGGCGGTGCGCTTCACGGTGCGTGACAGCGGCGGCGGCGTGCCGCCCGAGTTGCAGGAGCGCCTTTTCGAGCCTTTCTTTACCACTCGCGCGGAGGGCACCGGTCTGGGGCTCGCGATCGCGCGCGGCGTCGCCCGTGCGCACGGCGGCGACATCACGCTGCGCTCCGCACCGGGGCAGGGGGCGGAATTCGCGCTGACCGTGCCGCTCGCATCGGCAGCCGCTTCGAACGGGGACGAACCCACATGATCGAGACATTGAACATCCTAGTGGTCGAGGACGACGCCGCGCTGCGCGATGCGGTCTGCTTCACGCTGGAGATGGCGCATCACGGCGTCGTCGGCGTCGATGGCGGGCCGGCGGCGCTGGCGGCGCTGGAGCAGGACCACTTCAACCTCGTCGTCACCGACCTGCGCATGCAGCCCATGGATGGCCTGCAGCTGCTGCATGAGATCCGTGCGCGCTGGCCGCAGCTGCCGGTGCTGCTGATGACCGCCTATGGCGACGTGGACAAGGCCGTGGCGGCCATGCGCGGGGGCGCCTGCGACTTCCTGATGAAGCCCTTCGAGCCCGATGTGCTGCTCGAGAACGTGCGCCGCTACGCCGCCGTGCAGCCCGATGCGGAAGACACCGTGGCCGAGGATCCGCTTACGCGCAACCTGCTGGCGCTTGCTGCGCGTGTGGCCGAGACCGACGCCACGGTGATGCTTTCGGGCGAGTCGGGCACCGGCAAGGAAGTGTTCGCGCGCTACATCCACGAACATTCGCCGCGCGCCGGCAAGGCCTTCGTCGCCATCAACTGCGCGGCCATCCCCGAGAACCTGCTCGAAGCCACGCTGTTCGGCTATGAGAAGGGCGCCTTCACTGGCGCGCAGGCGGCGCAGCCGGGCAAGTTCGAACAGGCGCAGGGCGGCACCATCCTGCTCGACGAGATCTCCGAGATGCCGCTCGGCCTGCAGGCCAAGCTGCTGCGCGTGCTGCAGGAGCGCGAGGTCGAGCGCGTGGGCGGCAAGAAGCCGGTGGCGCTGGACATCCGTGTGCTCGCCACCAGCAACCGGGACATGCCGGCCGAGCTCGCCGCCGGACGCTTCCGCGAAGACCTCTACTACCGGCTCAATGTGTTTCCGATCGCGATTCCCGCGCTGCGCGAGCGCCCCGGCGACATCGTCCCGCTCGCGCGGCATTTCCTTGCGCGCCATGCCGCCCGGCTCAAGCGCCAGGTGCGCTTCTCGCCCGAAGCCGAGGTGCTGCTTGCGCGCTACGGCTGGCCAGGCAACGTGCGGGAGCTCGAGAACACCATGCACCGCGTGCTCATCCTCACGGCGGGTGACGAGGTGAACGCAGAGACTGTGCGGCTGTGCCTGCCGCACTGGAATCCGGAGGCGGCAACACCTGCCGCTGCACCGGCAAGTTCTGCCGCTTACCTGTCTGCATTCACGTCTCCAGTCACGCCCCCACTCACTCCCCCACTCACGCCGCCGCCGGCTGCCGCGCCCGTGCACGCCGCCCCGCTACCGCCAGCGGCGGGTCCGCTTCCTGCTTCCAGCCCCCACGAGGCAGTGGCCCAGCGCCCGGCGAACATGAAGGACTTGGAGCGCGAACACATCCTCTCGACGTTGCGCGCGCTGGGCGGCTCGCGCAAGAAAACCGTTGAAAAGCTTGGGATTTCAGAGCGTACGCTGCGCTACAAGCTGCAGCAGTACCGTGAGGAGGGCCATGACTGCTGACCCGGGCCCTCCAGAGCTTCCCTGTGGAAACGGGCTTGCCCGCGAGTGCGGCACCCAAAGGCGCGGCGGTCGCGGGTAGGTCGCACTGCGACCACGCCAATGCTTGGCATGCCGCTTGCTCTGCTACACTGACGTCACCAAACACCCTGAGGCTGGGGAACGCACATGGATACCCGTGGAATCGACCAGATGCTGAGCGACCTGCGCTCGGTATCGCAGGCTGCACAAGGCAAGGCCGCATCGCCCGCCGACGCGCCCGCCGGGGGCGTTAACTTTGCCGACGTGCTTGGCAACGCACTCAAGGATGTCAGCGCCGCGCAGGGCGAGGCACGGGCGATGGCCGAGAACTTCTCCGCAGGCGACCCCAACGTGAACCTGCAGGACGTGATGGTCAATCTGCAGAAAGCCAGCCTGTCCTTCCAGCAGATGGTGCAGGTTCGCAACCGGCTGGTCACGGCTTACCAGGACATCATGAACATGCCGGTGTAACGGGCGCCGGCGCAGCGATCGCTGCGCCGCTCTTCAGAAACCGCCGCGCGTGCGCGCGTTGATCTCGCGCTCGACGTTGAAGATGTAGCGCTGGATGCGTGTGTCCGCGCTGCGCGGCAGGGATTCGAACCGCAGGCCGATACGCAGCTGCTCGGTACCGTTGGGCCGAAGCTGACGGTTGATGTTGCGCACCTCCAGATCGACCGGCAACGGCTCGCGGTCCGTCAGGCGCAGCGTACAGCCGTGCAGGAACTCCCCGATGGTGAGCTCGCGCAGGTCGGCCGGAACCTGCACCGCGATCCCGGTGCCGCTGATGTCGACGACGCGCGTCTCGCTGGGGGCCTGCTCGGACCCTTCCGCTGGCGGAATCGTCAGCGTGACGTTGTGCGCAATGGGCACCTGCAGGCGGAAGAAGTCGCGGCGTTGCAGGCGCAGCACCTCGGTCGGGAGCCTCGCACGCAGAGCTGGGCGGCCTTCGTCGACCACTTTGCGGATGCCCGTCGCGGTGAACTGGATGCGGATGCGGTTGATCTGCGTGGTGCACAGGATCTGCTCGGCTTCGAGGGCCTTGGCGTGAATTTCTGCGTCCGGGCTTACGTCGATCAGGATCGCCTCGTCATCGGGCATGACCTTGAGCACCGCGCTGACGTAGGAGACCCCGCCGCGAATGTAGGCCGACATCAGGCAGCGGTTGTCGATCAGTTCCTTCATCACCTGAAGGATCTGTCCCCGACCGCGCAGGATGTAGCGCTCGAATCCCGCGTCCTGCATGGGTGGAACGGGGGTGAAGGTCTTTTTCTCTTCTTCCATGGTCTCGGATGTCAAGTCAGCCCCCGCTCGCGCGCGTTGCGCTCTCGTTCCATGCGCAGGACGTAGCGCTGGATTGCGTCGCCTGCGCCGCGCGAGAGGTTGGCGAAGGCGCAGCCGATCCGCAGCAATTCGACGCCGTTCATGCGGGTGATGCGGAAGAGGTTGCGCACGATCAGTCGCGCGCTGATCGGTGGGTTGTCGGGCAACAGGAGCGTGCAGTCCTCGAACGCGGCCCCCTGTTCCAGCGTGACGCCACCGGGCGGCACGGCGATCGCGAGACCACCGCGGCTGATGTCGAGGATGTTCAGTTCCACCTCGCGTATCGTTCCGTCGCCCAGCGGCAGGGGCAGCCTGCACACCACGCGGCGCGGGGACGAGGATGAAGGGGTCTGCAGACGGTAGAACTCGCGGCGCTGCAGGCGCAGCACGGTGTTGGGGAAGGGCGCGCGAAAGCCGGGTTTGCCTTCCTCGACTACCCGTACTGGGCGGCGGACGAGGAATTGGATCCGCACGCGGTCAAGCTGCGTGACGCAGTCGAGTGCCTCGGATTGGGCAATGCGGTCGTTCTGCAGAGGATCTGCGCTGGCATCGAGCAGGATGCCGTGCTGCTCGTCGGCCTCGATCAGGGCGGTGATGAAACTCTGCCCGCCGGGGACCATGCGTGCGCTGACCAGCCCTCGGCTGGCGAGCAGCGCTCGAAAAAGTGCCTTGATTTCGACGGGGTCGCGCAGCAGGTATTTTGCTTCGTCTTCACCGTAGACCAACTCGACGCGGGTATCTTCCTGTTCGATGTGCATCTTGTGCAGAGTGTTGTAGGGCGTACCCGCTTTCTTTCCAAACGCTCGTTCCCGCGTGTTCCGGCGCGTTACGGTTCCGGCTTCGTTATATCACGATAAACCCGCCTGCGGCCGGTCGCTGCGCCATCGGGCGCAGGGTCTCAGCCTCCGGGCGCGGCCTCGGCGCTGCGCGGGCGCAGGGTCTCGGGCAGATCCTGTGCCACCGGCGGTGCACCGGCCTCGGCGCCCTGTTCGATCCGGTACAGCCAGGCCAGCAATTCGGCCACTGCGACATAGAGCTGAGGCGGGATGCGGGCGTCCAGATCGACCTGCATCAGCAGGCTCACCAGTTCGGGCGATTCATGCACGAAGACGCCCGCCTCTCGTGCGCGGTCGATGATCTCCTGCGCCAGCGCGCCCTTGCCCTTGGCCACCACCCGCGGCGCGGTCTCGCCGGCCGTGTAGGCGAGGGCGACGGCCTCGTTGCGGGTGCCGGGGCGTGCGTCACTCATTGCGCGGCTCCACGATCAGACCGGAGAGCTTCAGGTCGACGGCCTCGAGGGCAGAGGCCAGGGCAGCGGCACCCGAATCCAGCGCTGCCAGGGTGTCTGCCTCGTCTGCACGCAGACGCAGCGCCACCTGATTGCCGGAGAGGTGCAGCACGGCTTCCACGCCGCCGAGGCGCGGCAGGGTCAGGCGCAGGGTGCTGTCCCAGCCGCGTGCGGTTTCCTCCTCGGCGGTGCCGTCGTCGCGTTCAGGATCCTCGATCCGCCACTCCACCGCCTGGCCCGGCCAGGCCTGCCCATGCCAGACATACTGCTGTGTGGCGAGCGCGTCCAGCTGCTGGTGGACGATGGGGATCAGGCGCTCCGGTATCGGTGCGGTGCGTACCGGCGCGGTCTCTTCGGCCGACATTGCGGCGCTGCGCGCCTGGCTCGTACGCTCGTTGCCCTCGGATGCCGCGGCCTGCTGCCCGGCTTGCGCACCCTGCGCAGTAGGTGTGCCGCCCTGTGCAGCGGCCTGGCCCGATGAGGCCTGGGGCGAAGCCTGCGCCACAGGGCGCGGTTGGCCCTGCGGCTCGCTCGTCAGGCTGGCGGTGTCGCGGCGGCCCAGCACCCAGTCCGCCTGATGCGATTCGTAGAACAGCCCGCTCTGACCGAGCGCCTGGCGCAGCAAGGGCGCCAGTTGTGACCCGTTGGCCGGTGGTGCGGTGAGCAGGGGCTGATTGGCGGCAAGGCTTGCCGGCTGCGGCGCCGGCTGCCCGGTGAGCAGAAAGCTGATCAGCCGGCCCGTCTGGCTCAGCGCCGGCTGTGCCGAGGCGGTGCTGGCCGCGGTCGCCTCCTGGCCCACGATGCGCGCAAACACCGCGCGCGGTGTGACCTGCGAGACTTCGAGCTCCAGCGTGTCGCCCGACTGGGCTGCGGTGTTCAGCGCCAGCGTCATCTGCTGCCCGGCGACCACGGCGCGGAAGGTGCCGTCGGGCAGGGTGCGCTGCAGCGTTGCGAAAAAGCGCTGTCCCGGAACCAGATCCGGCAGCTGGGACTGGATCTCCCGTGCCCGCTGCAGGCCCGGAACGGGCGGCTCGGTGTTGAAGAAGCTCGCTTCGTTGAGCAGACGCAGGCGGGAGGCGAGGTCGGCGGGGATCATGGCGAGACGGTCCTGGCGCTCGGGCGGTCAGCGCCCGTCAGCCACCGTAGGCGTCACGTAGGGCGCGACCCTTTACCGAACTGGAGATCAGCTTTCGAGTGCTCTCCAGCGCAGGTTCCGCGTGGAGGCGGATCTGGTGGTCCAGTTCCAGGATGTCGGCAATGAGCCTCTGAAGCTCGGCTGTGTCCTCTTCGGAAGGCGCGGCCGCCTCAACCGGCGATTCGGCCAAAGCGCGCAATGTGCTCGCCTGCCGTTCCATGTCGGCCAGCGCCTCCCAATCGCCCGCCTCGGCAGCGTCGTGCATCTGCCGGTACAGGGAAAGCAGGGTCCGAGCGGTGTCCAAGGTCAGCATGGCCGTACGGGTTTCCTAGCCTTGTACCTGAGCTTCGATTGCCGCCCAGGCTTCTCGCAGGCTGTCGAGCAGACCGATCACTTCGTCGATCGCTGCCTGATTGTTGTGCAGGTTTGCGTGCAGCAGGCGATCGGCCATGTATTCGTACAGCGCGTCGAGGCGCTCCGCGAGTTCGCCACCGGCCTTGATGTCCAGACTCACCTTGAGCCCGTTCATGATGATGTCGATCGCCTTGGAGATCGACTTGCCCTTGGTCGGGATGTCCTTGTTCTGCATTGCCACGGTGGCAGTGCGCAGGGCGACGAGGGCGCCGTCGTACAGCATCAGGATGAGCTTGTGCGGCGAGGCCGATTCGACGCTCGTCTGATTGCCGACGCGGGCGTAGGCCGCGGCACGATTGGCGTAGGAGGTTCCGAACATGGAGATCTGGCTCCGGGTTACTGAGGCTTGCTGGCGGAAGGCAGGCTGGCCAGTTGCTGGGTCAGGTAGGTGCTGGTCTGCGTCAGGCCGTTGAGCAGGGTGTCGAGGTTGGAGTACTGCAGTCGGTAACGCTCCTCCATTCGATTCAGCCGCGCTTCCATGGTGTCGTACTGCTTGGTCAGGGACTTGATGGTCGAGTTGATGCCTTCAGTACGACTATTCAGCAGGCCATCGGTGTCGATGAAAGCGTCGAGTCGGGTACTGAGGGTCTCGGCAAAGCCCTTGACGCCATCCTTGCCCGTGAAGAAAGCCGCGACGTCCTTTTCCGGATCGCCCAAGGCTGCCGTGAACTTCGTGTCGTCGAGCGAAAGTTTCCCATCCTTGCCGAAGCTGACACCAACCTGTGATAGAGAACTGGCGCCCGTAAGACCCGCTATGGACGTGCCCAACACGTTGCGCAGCTGATTCTGGATGTTGCGTGCGGTCGAGTCGCCGGTCAGTGCGGCTCCGGTCTTGTTCTCGGCATTGTAGGAGGTCAGGCTGGACAAGGTGCTGGCGACTTCGTTGTACGCCTTCACGAATGCCTCGACGGCAGTTTTTGCCGCGCTCTGGTCATCGCTGACCGACAGCGTGCCGGTCAGGCTGGTCGCCGGGGAGACGGGCTCCTTGTTCAGCGTGAGCGTCACGTTGTCGATGACGTCGGTGATGGTGTTCTTGCCGCGCGTGACCTCGATGCCGTCCACGCGGATGCGGGCATCCTGCGCTGCCTGTACCGAGTACATCGGATCCGTCGGCGCAGGCGTCGCTGCGGGGTCGAAGCTCAGATCCGTGAGTCCGCCCTCGCCAGTCAGCTTGAATGCCATGTCGGCACCCGTTGCGGTTCCGCTCAGTACGAGTTGCTTCGCCGTGCCATTGTTGATGATGTTGGCCTTGATGCCGAGCGTGGCGTCGCCGTTGATCGCATCACGCAGTTCTTCGAGTGTGCTGCCTTCGAAGTCGAGGCTGGCCGTTCGGGGCGGGCTGTCGCTCTCGAAGGTCTTCCCGGAACCGTCATCCTTGACCGCGCCGAACTCGATGGTCAGCTTGCCAGCTGCAGGCGTGAAGCTGCTGGTTGTCGGCGTGGAGACACGCTGGATCTTGGCCATCTGCAGCACGTCAACCGCATAGCTGCCGCTTGATGCACCCGGGCTGGAACTGGCTGTGAAGCCAGCGTCGCCCGTGACGCTCGCCTTCGTCGCAGAAAACCTGGTCGCTGTCTTCAGCCCGTCCGTCGCGGTCTGCAGGGAGGACAGTGCGCTCTTGATCTGGCCGAATGCCGAAAGCTTCGCCTGGTAGCTTGCCTCCTTCTGCGCCAGCAACGTCAATGGCCTACTTTCGACCGACATCAGTCCGCTGACGATCGCGTTTACATCGATGATCGAACCGCCGCTCGTGATGGTTGCCATGTCGGGTCCTCCTTTCTGCTAATCGGGTCAGGCCTTCTGTTCGACCAGCAGGCCCTGCAACTTGTCCAGCGCCTTCGCGATGGAAATGATCTCTTCCGAGGGGATCTGGCGGATCACCTCGTCTGTGCTGGCATCAACGACCTTCACGATCGTCTTGCCGGTGTCTTCGTCGATGGAAAAAAGCAAGTCCTGTGCCACTGGCGCAATCGCGTTGCGGACGTCTTCCATGGCCTGCTGGACCTGCTCGAGCGGCGTCGGCTTCTTTGCCGCGAGGGCATCTGAACTCGCCGCGGTACCGCCAGTCACCAAGTCCGCGCTCATCGACGTCGGTGCGCCGCTGATACCAGAGGCCTGGGTGTTGTCCGCCGTCGCATCTTCTGCCAACCGTGATCGAGTGGTTCCAGCGGTGCTCGCCATCAGGCTGTCTGCCTGGGACGAGGCGTTGATCGAGGGGATGTTCATGATGGTCACCCTGATGGTGTAACGGCGCGGGGCCCTTGCGAACCCCGCGCCGTGCCTGACGAGTTAGCCTACTCCGCTTAACCGAGCAGCGAAAGCACGTTCTGCGGGAGGGCGTTGGCCTGCGAAAGCATTGCGGTGCCGGCCTGTTGCAGAATCTGGGCGCGGGTCAGGTTGGCAGTTTCCGAGGCGAAGTCAGTGTCGCGGATGCGGCTGCGCGAAGCCGACATGTTCTCGGCACTGGTCTGCAGGTTCGCGATGGTGGTTTCGAAGCGCGACTGCAGGGCGCCGAACTTGGCGCGCTGACCATTGACCGCAGCGAGGGCGGAGTCGACGATCTTGAGTGCCTTGGTCGCGTTGTCGAAGGTGGTGACGTCCAGCGAGGCGACAGACTGGAGACTGGAGCCGACCGAGGCTGCAGTCAGGACCGAGTTCGCGGTGCCGGTGGCCGTGAAAGACTTCTCGGAATTGAGCGAAACCGTTCCGGTCAGGCCGATGTTGTTGCCAGACCCGCCGGTTACTGCAAGATCGCCGTTCCCGAAACTGACGGTGCCCGCATTGGTATTTCCAGTTACCGTGTTGCGCAGGAAGATGTCGTTGCCGCTGTCGTTGGTCATCACGAGTTGCCCGCTCGAGTTGATCGAAGCGGTGACACCGGTCTTGCCCGAGACGTCATTGATTGCGGAGACGGCGTTGGCGAGGTTGTCGGCTCCGGTGGCGCCGCCGATCGTGAAGGAGACCCGAACGGTATCACTGGCAGCATTGTCAGCGACGATGTCGAACGAATAGGCGCCGCCGGCACCGAAGGTGACTGTGCCTTCGGTGCGTGCAGTTGCGGTCACACCGGTCTTGTTGCTGACGGCATTGATCTGATCGGCGACAGTCTTTGCGCTGGAGTTGGCAGCGACGTTGATCGTGCCGCTGGCGCCGAGGTTACCGAAGATCTGCAGAGTAGCGTCGGCTATGCGGACACCTTCCTTCGCTCCTACTTGTGCATCGGTTCTGGTGCCTGTGACGTTTGCTGCGGTGGTCACGCTGGTGACGTTGTTGTTACCGTAGTTGGAGGTGCGGAAGTTGCCGGTGGAGGCGGTGATGGTCTGGTTCGCGTTTGCGCCAACCTGGAAGTTCGCAGTGCCGAACGTGCCGTCTAGAATTTTCAGGCCGTTGAATTCCGTGGTGCGTGAAATGCGGTCGAGTTCGGATGTGAGTTGCGAGACTTCAGCCTGAATCGCCTGACGATCAGAGGAAGAGTTCGATGCGTTGGCCGATTGGACGGCAAGTTCGCGGATCCGCTGCAGGACATCGCCAGACGACTGGAGTGCGCCTTCAGCAGTCTGCGCCAGCGAGATTCCGTCGTTGGCGTTGCGGCGAGCCTGATCGAGGCCGCGAATCTGCGAGGTAAAGCGCTCCGCAATCGCGAGGCCGGCGGCATCGTCTTTCGCGCTGTTGATGCGCAGGCCCGAAGACAGGCGTTGCAGGGAAGTGGCGAGTGAGTTGCCGCTGGTGCTGAGTTGACGCTGAGCGTTCAGGGATGCGACGTTGGTGTTGATTACTTGTGCCATGATCGACTCCTTTAGGTTTCGAATTTCGATGAACCCGGCCGATTCGCGCCTTGAGTCAGCGACTGCTGCGTGATCTCCGTGCCGTTGCTTGCTGTAACGGTCGAACGTGGGAAATCTTTAGGGCATTTTCTCGGGTTGGATTTTGGAGTGCACGATCGACTTGCTCTGCTCCTCCCAAATGGCGACAGCCCTCTCCAGCGTCGTGGCTGGAGAGGGCTGTCTGATTTTGCTTAGTGAGTCGTTACAACTTAGCTTTGCAGGAGCGAAAGCACGTTCTGCGGGAGGGCGTTGGCCTGCGAAAGCATTGCGGTGCCGGCCTGTTGCAGAATCTGGGCGCGGGTCAGGTTGGCAGTTTCCGAGGCGAAGTCAGTGTCGCGGATGCGGCTGCGCGAAGCCGACATGTTCTCGGCACTGGTCTGCAGGTTCGCGATGGTGGTTTCGAAGCGCGACTGCAGGGCGCCGAACTTGGCGCGCTGACCATTGACCGCAGCGAGGGCGGAGTCGACGATCTTGAGTGCCTTGGTCGCGTTGTCGAAGGTGGTGACGTCCAGCGAGGCGACGGACTGAAGACTGGAGCCGACCGACGCTGCAGTCAGGACCGAGTTCAAGGTGCCGGTGGCCGTGAAGGACTTCTCGGAGTTGAGCGAGACCGTCCCGGTTAGGCCGATGTTGTTGTCAGCCCCGCCGGCTGCGGCCAGTGTGCCTGCACCAAAGCTGACGGTGCCCGCGTTGGCATTTCCAGTTACCGTGTTGCGCAGGAAGATGTCGTTGCCACTGTCGTTGGTCATCACGAGTTGCCCGCTCGAGTTGATCGAAGCGGTGACGCCGGTCTTGCCCGAGACGTCATTGATCGCGGAGACGGCGTTGGCCAGATTGTCGGCACCGGTGGCACCGCCGATCGTGAAGGAGACCCGAACGGTCTCGGAAGCGGCGTTGTCCGATACGATGTCGAAGGAATAGGCGCCGGCGGCACTGAACGTGGTGGTGCCTTCGGTGCGCGCCGTTGCTGTCACGCCGGTCTTGTTGCTAACGGCATTGATCTGATCGGCGACGGTTTTGGCGCTGGAGCCGGCAGCAACGTTGATCGTGCCGCTGGCGCCGAGGTTGCCGAAGATCTGCAGGGAAGCGTCTGCGGCACGAATACCGGTCTTGGCCGTCACTTCGGCATCGGATCTGGTGCCTGTGACGTTTGCTGCGGTGGTCACGCTGGTGACGTTGTTGTTACCGTAGTTGGAGGTGCGGAAGTTGCCGGTGGAGGCGGTGATGGTCTGGTTCGCGTTTGCGCCAACCTGGAAGTTCGCAGTGCCGAACGTGCCGTCGAGCAGTTTGAGCCCGTTGAACTCGGTCGTATGTGCGATTCGGTCGAGTTCGGCGGTGAGTTGCGAGACTTCAGCCTGAATGGCCTGACGATCGGAAGCCGAGTTTGACGCGTTGGCCGATTGGACCGCAAGTTCCCTAATGCGCTGAAGCGTCGTGCTCGCGGATTCGAGCGCGCCTTCAGCCGTCTGCGCCAGCGAGATCCCGTCGTTGGCGTTGCGCCGCGCCTGATCCTGACCGCGAATTTGCGAAGTCATGCGCTCCGAAATCGCCAGACCCGCCGCGTCGTCCTTTGCGCTGTTGATGCGCAGACCCGAGGACAGGCGCTGCAGCGAGGTCGCGAGCGAGCCGGCTGAGGTATTCAGGTTGCGCTGCGCATTGAGCGACTGAACGTTGGTGTTGATGACTTGAGCCATGATTGATCTCCGAGGGTGTCCGTTGCGTTTTGCAGTACGGCCAGCGTTGTCGGAATGCCAGATCCGGGGCAGAACGTGGTCGTGCTTGGCAGTCTCTTAGCGAATATCGTGCCAAGCAGACGAGACCGATTCTAGTGGGGCGGCGAGGCGCGCAAAGGCCGGAAAATGCCGGTTTATTGGTGCCAATTCGGCAAACCTTGCCGGTCTTGCCGCGTTGAGCGTGGGATATTGCCGGTGGCTGAACGCTTGTACCGCAGGGCAAAGTGGTGCGGGGGGTAAGCGATGAGGTGTGGGGTGTGGCCGTGGATGTCCTGCGTACGCAGCTTTGGATGTAAGAGGTAGGCTACGGGGTGCGACGCTCGCAAGTCCGCAGCAAAGTCCATCATGAACGGGTACTTGCACATGAAGAATATCGAATCCGAATCCATAGAAATCATCCGCGAGGCAGTGGCGACTGCGCGCAACCCGGTGATGATGTACTCCGTCGGCAAGGACAGCTCGGTCATGCTGCACTTGGCCCGCAAGGCCTTCTACCCTGGTCCGCCGCCGTTTCCGCTGCTGCATGTGGACACCGGCTGGAAGTTTGCCGCCATGTACGCGCACCGCGATCGCATGGTGAAGGAGTCGGGTATGGAACTGATCACCCACACCAACCCGCAAGGGTTGGCCGAGGGCGTAGGGCCGTTCTCGCACGGCAGCAACTACCATACCGATGTGATGAAAACCCAGGCTCTCAAACAGGCCTTGGATGCCCACGGCTTTGACGTGGTATTCGGGGGGGCGCGCCGCGACGAGGAAAAGTCCCGCGCCAAGGAGCGCGTGTTCAGCTTTCGCGCACCAGGCCACCGCTGGGACCCGAAGGCGCAGCGCCCAGAGCTGTGGAGCCTTTACAACACCCGCATCCAACCGGATGAGACCATCCGTGTGTTTCCGATCAGCAACTGGACGGAGTTGGATATCTGGCAGTACATCCACGAGGAAAGCATCCCCATCGTGCCCTTGTACCTGGCTGCTGAGCGCCCGGTGGTTCAACGCGGGGGGCAGTGGATCATGGTGGACGACGAGCGCTTTCCTTTTGCGCCGGGCGAGCAGGCCGAGATGCGTAAGGTGCGTTTCCGTACCCTGGGCTGCTGGCCGCTGACTGCTGCGATCGAGAGCGGTGCAGACACGCTTGAAGCGGTGATTGCCGAAACCTTCAACGCCCGCAGTTCAGAGCGACAAGGCCGGCTGATTGATTCGGATGTGCCAGGTTCCATGGAAAAGAAGAAGCAGGAGGGCTACTTCTGATGAGTACCCTCAAAGCACAAGACATCGCCGTGTTTCTGGATAGCCAGCGTAACAAGGAAACACTGCGCTTCATCACCTGCGGCAGTGTGGACGACGGCAAGAGCACGCTGATCGGCCGCCTGCTGTTCGAGAGCAAGGCGATCTTCGACGACCAACTCGCCAGCTTGGAGAGTGATTCGAAAAAGTATGGCACCCAAGCCGAAAGGATGGACCTGGCGCTGCTGGTGGATGGCCTGCAGGCCGAGCGTGAGCAAGGTATCACCATCGACGTGGCCTACCGCTTCTTCGCCACCGACCGACGCCGTTTCATTGTGGCTGACACCCCGGGCCATGAGCAGTACACCCGCAACATGGCCACTGGCGCCTCCACCGCCGACCTCGCTGTGATCCTGATCGATGCGCGCAAGGGGGTGTTGACGCAGACCCGGCGCCATAGCCGTATTGCGGCGATGATGGGCATACGCCACGTAGTGCTCGCAGTGAATAAGATGGACTTGGTGGATTTCAGCCAAGCCACGTTTGATGCCATCGTTGCCGACTACCGGGCGTTTGCCGCCGGTTTGGGCTTTGCCAGCGTGCAACCGATTCCGCTTTCGGGCCTGGACGGTGACAACGTGCTGCAAGTGAGTTTGCGCACCCCCTGGTACGACGGTCCGAGCCTGATGACTTACCTGGACACAGTGGACGTGCGTGACACCCGTGACCGCCATGCCTTCCGGATGCCGGTGCAGTGGGTCAATCGCCCGAATCTGGACTTCCGCGGTTTCTGCGGTCGAGTCGCTGAGGGCCAGGTGCGCCCGGGTGACGTGGTGCGCGTGCTGCCTTCGGGTGTCCAGACCCGGGTCAAGGCCGTCATTGTCGGCTTCGACGAAGTTGAAGTCGGTCATAGTGGCGACGCCATTACCCTGACCCTGACCGAAGAGGTGGACGCCAGCCGGGGTGACGTGCTGGTCGCGGCTGAGAAGCCACCCGAGGTGGCCGACCAGTTCGAGGCGCGTTTGCTGTGGATGCACGAGCACGCGATGACACCGGGGCGGCCCTACCTGATGAAGCTTGCGACGAAGGAGGTGACGGCCACCGTAACCGAGATCAAGTACCGCGAGGATGTGAATACGGGTGCGCACCTTGCCGCCAAGACGCTGGGGCTGAACGAGATCGCGACGGTGAATCTGTCGACCAGTGTGCCGCTGGTGTTTGAGCCGTACGGCGTGAACCGGGTGTTGGGTAGCTTCATCCTGATCGACAAGCGGACCTTCGAGACTGTGGGTGCTGGCATGATCGACTTTGCGCTGCGCCGCGCCAGCAATATCCACTGGCAGGCGCTGGAACTGAACAAGGCCTCCCGGTCTGCGCAGAAGAATCAAACGCCAAGGTGCATCTGGTTCACCGGTCTGTCGGGGTCTGGAAAGACGACGATTGCCAACCTGCTGGAAAAGCGCCTGCACGCGGAGGGTAAACACACCTATCTGCTCGATGGCGACAACGTGCGCCACGGTTTGAATCGCGATCTGGGCTTTACCGAAGCCGACCGGGTGGAGAACATCCGTCGGGTAGCTGAGGTGGCGAAACTGATGGTGGATGCGGGCATCATCGTGCTGGCGGCGTTCATCTCCCCCTTTCGCAGCGAGCGGCGCATGGCGCGTGAGCTGTTTGAGGAAGGGGAGTTCATCGAAGTGTTTGTCGATACGCCGATTGCCGAGTGCGAGGAGCGTGACGTGAAGGGTCTGTACGCCAAGGCGCGCAAGGGAGAGTTGAAGAACTTCACTGGCGTCGACAGTCCTTATGAGCCCCCCGAGACGCCTGAAGTGCGGTTGTTGACTGCCAAGCACAGCCCGCAGGACTGTGTGGAGCAACTGCTGACCGTGCTCAACCGGTCGTAGGTCATGGCTCAGTCCAGAGGAATGACGATGACGGTTCGCCTGAACGAGACGCTCAGCGAGTTCGTGGCAGCGAAGGTGGGCGAGCAGGGGGATTACGAGAACATCAGCGAGTACGTCCGCGACCTGATCCGCCGCGACAAGACGCGTCTGGAGCAGGCGATGGAAGAGCGGCTCAGGATCGAACTTGCCCATGCCTTCGCGGCGCAGGAGTCGGCCTATACGCGCCTGACTGCGGGCGACGTGATCGCGCGTAACAAGGCTTGATTGCGATGGCGCAAGTCCGCGTCCAGGAAGCGGCGTCCTATCGCCTTGACGAAATCTATCGCTATACGCGGGACCGCTCGCGCTCAATCGACGTTACGGAACACCTTCTGCCATGCAATCTCCACGTCCAGGCTCTGCAACTGCAGCGGCTGCTCGGGTTCGATTTCCTGCAGCTCCCAGCGGTTGGCTTGCGTGCGCCGGTAGTGCTCGATGCGGCGCGTGTCGGGGTCGATGAGGATGAAATCCTGCAGCGAGGCGATGCGGCGGTAGGCGGCGAATTTGTCGCCGCGGTCGTAGGCGGCGGTTGCCGGGGAGAGCACCTCGACGATGAGCTTGGGTGCGCGCATGAACTGGTCGGCGCGGTGGTCGGCGGGGTCGCAGGTGACGAGGACGTCGGGGTAGAAGTAGGCCTCGTCTTCGGCCGCCTGGACCTTCATGTCGGCCATGTAGGCACGGCAGGGTGTGCCGTCGAGGGCGTCGTCGAGGGCAGAGGCGACGTTGAGCGAGATCGTCACGTGCCGGCGGCTGGCGCCACCCATCGCGAAGGCCTCGCCGCGCACGTATTCATGCTTCTCGGGCTGCTCGGCTTCCCAGCGCAGGTAGTCGTCGGCAGTGAAGCGGGGTACGGGGTGGGGCAGGGCCATGGTGTCCTCGTCCGGGCGGTGAAGTCCTGCAGGGATTATAGTCCCGCCCGTGCGGCCGAACGCTCGGGCCATCCGGGGTCATCTGGGGCGCCATCCGTGAAGCAGGCCACGGCGCGAAACGCAGTTCCGATCCATGCTTACGGCGAAAGCGCAGTGTTCCTGCCCGACATCCGTACGCCGCCACTGCGGACAGCGAGGTGAGAGTCTTGTCCGACACACCCGAAGTACCCAGAAAGATCGATCTGCGCCCGCTTGCGCGCTTGCTCCCTGCCTGCTTGCTGGCTGTCTTGATGGCGGGGCCTGCAGCCTTCGCTGAGGAGGCGCTCGGGGTGCGCGGCGTGGGCGCGAATCCACCCGGCACGCAGGCCGGCGACGCTTCGCTGGAGGCACTGGTGCGCAGCGGCAAGCTCACGGTGCGCGCGGTGGCGGCCTTCGGACGCATCCCCACCCGTATGCTGGCCTCGTTGTCCGGCCTGGGGGCGGGCGGTGTCGATGTGCTCGGGGCCACGCCGGAAGCTCTCGCCCGCATGCTCGAAGACCCCGCCCTCGCGCTCGATGCGCGGCAGCGCGCGGCACTCGAAGAGGCGCTCGCGATTCTGCATCGGGTGCAGGAGGCGGCAGGGGCAGGGGCAGGAGCCAGCCCGGCCGCTGTCGCGCTCGCGCCTGCCAGCGTGCAGGCCGAGCCGCTCTTCAAGGGCGAGATGACCGAGGCCTGGCAGCCCCATGCCGTCCGCGGTGGAGACTTCGATGCCTTCGCGCGCGTGGAGGGCGGGGCCTTGCGCGTGGCTGTGGCGTCGCCTTCGGGGGCGATGACGACCGGGCTGAAGACGGTGGCGCCGGTGGTGAAGCTGCCGCCAGCGGGTGGCGATCAGGTCGTGCGGCTCGGCTTCGACTTCGACGTGGAGACCGTGCGCAACGCGGTGTTCGCGCTGGTGCCTGGCGATCAGTTGGGCAAGTGGGATTGGTCCGTGCACGAGATCTGGCTTGCGGTGGAGCAGACGGCCGATGGCGCGCCGCATCTGGTGCTCGCGGTGCAGCGACAGGTGCAGGCCCGGCTGAAGCTGGACGATCCGGGTGTTCTCGCCGGGCTGGCGCTGGAGCTTCGGCCGGACGGACTGATCCTGGTCGGCAACGGGGAGGGGCGCATCCTCATCGAAGGCCGGATGGCGAATGCGCCGGTCGCGACGGATCTTCACTTGCAGGTCTCGGCCAGTTCGCCCGACGCACGTGCGCCTGCACGCCTCGATCTGCGGACGGTGAGGCTGGACACGGTGCGTTTTGTGCCCAACGATCCGGGCGTGCTGCTGGAGGATGTGCCGCTGACGCTCACGCTGTTCGACGGACGCACGATGGCGCCGCATTTTCAGCGTCACGGGCTGCCGCGAGGCGGGATTGCGCCGGAGAAGCTAAGCCTCCGGGAAGGGCTGCGCGTTGTGTCGGAGAAAGGCGACGGCAAGAACCTGCTCGGGATCTATGCCCCGGAACCCGTGGTTTGGCTCGACCGCTTTGGTCCGGGGGCCAGCGTGCGCCTGCGATTCGAGTTCGACGCCGCCGAAACCCGTGGCTTCCGCTTGGGGCTGGCGACGCCGCACAGCCTCTCGGACGGTGGTCCGAACCCGCCGCGTTTCGTACTGGACTGGGTGCGTGCGCCGGATGGCACGACTCGTGCCTCGCGCTGGCTCGACCGCGAGGAGGCGCGCCTCGACGCGACGCCGGCGGCGATGCCCGCGGTCGTCGAACTGGAGCTCACGCCGCAGGGCGTTCGCGTGATCGCCGAGGGATTTCCGACCGATCTTGCACCGTGGGGCGATGTCCGGACCGGGCAGGGGCTGCGGCTCTTCATCCTCGCGCTCGCCGATGACCGGGCGCATCCCGTGTCGATGGTGCTGAAACGCATCTCGATGACCCGGACGCCGGGTCAGAAGCCTGCGCAGCCACTGCCTGCGCCCGGTGTCGAGCCGCTGCCGGTCACCCGTCTGTTCCCCGATGCGGGCGCACCCTGGGAGCCGTTCGGCCTTGCGGGCGTCGATTTCGCCAAATTCGGACATCTGGATCCGGACAAAGGGCTGACGGTGGCGGTCGAGCGTGGCTTCTCTGGCGGGCGGGCAGGCATCCTGTCGCCCGCGCCGGTCGCCCGTCTGGACCAGCGAATTCTGCGCACACCCTACCGCCTGGTCCTTCGCTTCGATCCTGCAGCGACCGATGGCGCGCAGGTGATGCTGTCCCCCCACCGGGTGGCGGACATGCAGAAGGGAAGCCTGCTCGCCCTCTCCCTGGTCCGCACCGCCGAGGGGCGCGAGGCGGGCAGCTATGTGCTGACGCTGACCCGTGACTACTACGCCTACTGGAGCCGCCGGATTCCGGCCGAGGTGATGGCGCGATGGGACGGCATGCTGACCATCGACCTGTCGCCCGGCTCGGTGGTGGCCGATCTGCCGGGCGTGACCACGATGCGCGGCACGGGATTCATCGGCATCGCCAAAGGGGCCGAGCTCTCCATGGCCATCCAGTCGCGCTCGGATGCCGGCAACGGGCCGGTACGGATGGCGTTGCGGCAGGTGGATGCGCAGTGGGTGACACCTGACGGGATGACGGCCCTTGAAAGGATGGAACTGGTGGATCTGCAGGACTTCGATCCAGAGGCGTACCTCGACGTCCTCATCGACGCGCAGGAGAAGTGAGCATGCAGAAGTTTCGCGGTGTCGTGGCAAGCACCCTGGTGGCGTTCGGCCTGGTGCTGGTGGTGGGGCAGGGCTGGGCGCAGGATCTGCATGCGCTGCGTGATACGGTCGCCGCCCAACTGCGGGAGGCGCGCGAGAAGGGCTATGCCATGCCGAAGGTCGCCGACCCGTGGGCCTATAGTGCAGAGACGCTCCAGGAGGTGGCGACTCGGCTGAAGACCGTCAAGGATCCCTGTCTTTCTGCCTTGGAGACCGCTCTTTATCTTGACTCGCGTCGCGCGGAGACGAGCGTCGAGGCGGCCCTCGAGAAGATTGAAAACCCGGGCGTCATGGCGCTCAAGATTGCCGCCGAATGGATACTGCCCGACGGCGTAGGGGTGTCGACATCGCTGCTGGATTACCTGTTCAAGGTGGATGATCACTTCGGCCCGATTGGAACCCTGACCGACGCCGTGGACAGCTGGCACATCATGAAGCGCCACTTCGTAGGCACGGTCGAAAGCGAGAGCGGCGTTTGGGCCTACAAGGCCTGGCGCGAGGCAAGCGACAAGAAATGGACCGATACCGATCTCCAGGCGCAGCACAAGGCGCGCGTGGACTTGAGCGCCAGCTTGTTGGCCGAGATCGAGGCTGCGAAGGAGGGGCTCGACGATCAGATGATGCGGGTTGATCTGAGCCATGGTCAGGCCCGTCTTGACATCGAGAAACGCCACGCGGATGCCGTCGATGCGATCCGGCGAGAGGCGGGTGGAAACAGATTCCGACTCGAAGAGCCCGCCTTCGTTGCCAAGCTGGCGAATGCAAAGAACGTGTTCGTCCGTGCGTGGGGCGAGGAACTGCAACGCTACCAGGATGCGCAGAACAAGGTGATCGCCGATCACACCGGGAAGGTGGCACGCGCGCTGAAGGACATTGCGAGGCTGCAGGTTGAGCAGGCGACATTGAAGAAATATGTCACTCATGTCGTTCGCGGCGAATGCGAGCAGACGGGCAAACCCTTGCTGCCCGCTATGGCAGGAAAGGCATCCCCGCTGAATCCGATTCTCGGCCTTGATCATGATCGGCTCAAACAGGTCCTGGAGGTGCTGGGGGTGCAGCCTCCGAAAGCCTTCCTGAACTGTCTGTGCGCGAAGGCGGGGTGGGGCAGCCCCCAGACGTCCCGTTTCTATCATCCCGATACCTGGGGGAGCTATGACAAACGCTATGTTTGTCAGCGTCCGGGGGAGCCTTGCATCGTGGAGGGTTATGGTTGCCTGCGGTTCCCGCTGCCTTCTGATCCCGCCATCTGGACGGGCTGCGCTGCGGAGGTTGTCGCTGCGGGCGAAAGGAAGGTGACGACCGCCATCGAAGAGGCGGTCGCGGCTCGGGCGGCCAAGGCCAACGCGGCCCGAGCAGCCAAGGATGCAGCGGCTCGGGCAGCCAAGCCCTAGGTATTGCTACATGAGCGCAAAACCCCGCCATGTCCAACGCGCGCTGCAGGAGCGGGTGGAAATCGTGCCTTACGATCCCGCCTGGCCAGCGCGTTTCGAGGAAGAGGCGGCGCGGCTGCGGGCGCAGTTGCCGGCGGAGCTGATCGGGCGCATCGAGCACTTCGGCAGTACCGCCGTGCCGGGGCTGGCGGCAAAGCCGATCATCGACATGCTGGTCGAGGTGCGCTCGATGGCCGATGTGGTGCAGCGTATCGCGCCCGAGCTGAAGCGACAGGGCTATGAGTTCTTCTGGCGCGACCGCGAGCGTGGGCTGCCGGGGATCGCGTACGCGTGGTTCATCCGTCGTGATGCGGCGGGGCGGCGCACGCATCACATTCACTGCCTGGAGCCGGGCTCCTCGGAGTGGGCGCGCTTGCTGTTCCGTGATTACCTGCGCGCCCACCCGGAGGCGGCGTGTGAATACGGTGCGCTGAAGCAGCGCATCGCGGCCGAGCACCCCGACGACCGCGTCGCCTACGCGAAGGCGAAGACGCGCTTCGTGCGCACGGTGATGGAGGCCGCGCGCAGGGAGCTCAGCCGCCCGGACCGAACTTGATCGCCGCCTCCATCAGCATCGCCATCTCGTCGACCACCTGCGGGATGTCCTTGCCGCCGGTGAGCATGCGGATGCGGCGGTTGGCGGTGATGGGGTCGATGGTGTTGTTGCCGAAGTCGGCCAGCACCTGGCGCACCTCCTGCCAGTGCTGGCGTGAGGTCTTGAAGTGGTCGGCGCTGCCCGCAGTCGGCTTGATGCGGTCGAGCATGGGGGCGACCTTGGTGTCGAAGTCCTTCGCAGCGCCGCGGCTGACTTCCTGCAGGCGCTCGAAGTGGCTGAGCCCGGGTTGGTCCTTGAGCATGTGCCAGCTCTTGTAGCGGGTGACGTCGGCGGCCTGCTGTCCCCAGGCCTTGCTGACCCTGGACTTGTCCGCGGCCAGCCAGGCGGTGTCGCGGTAGCTCTCCAGGTGCTTGCTGGTGGTGACGTTCTCCCAGGCGAGCTCGGCGTTGCGGCCGGTGACCTTGGCGTAGGCCGCTTCCCAGGCCTCTTGTGCCTCGCTCTGCCAGGTGTGCAGCTTGGCGGGCTCACCGTTGCGGGTGAGCGACTTCATCGCCGCCTCGTCGAGGCCGATGTCGAAGTCCATGCCCACCGAGCCGGCGCTGGCAGCGTTGCGCATCTCCTTCAGCGCCTGCTGGTTCCAGCCGCGGTCGCGCATGTTCTGGTGGAACTGTCGTTCGACGTCGCCGTGTACCGATTCGAGCTGCAGCACGTACATGCGCTGGGTGGTGGGGTCGCCCTTGTACTTGAGGTAGTTCTTTGCGTTCGGGTTGCCGTTGATGGCCGTGACCTTGTCGCGGATCTCCTTCTGGATCTGCGCCAGTTCAGCGGCTGGGCGGCCGGCGCTGCCGGCGTCGGCCAAGCGTTGCTGGGCGGTACGCAGGTCCTGCACCAGGGCCTCGCCTTCCTTGCGCGCGCGGTTGAATTGCGCTTGCGCCTCGCGCTCGAAGGCGGTGGGGCCGATCGGGGCGGGCGCAGCATCGCTCGTCCCTGTTTTCGAAGGCGGTGCGGCGTCTGCGGCCTTGGCCTTGGCGGTGGGGGCGGGGCCGTCGGCATCGATTCCGCCGCGCCCGGCGCGAGCCACGACCTTGCCCATGCCATATTCAATGCCCTTCGAAGTGATGAAGGAGATGCTGCCGCGTTTTGCGGCCTCGGTGAGCCCGCCCTCGCGGTAGCCGCGCAGGGCCTCGACCGCCGCGCCCGTGCGCGGTCCGATGCTGCTGACGGTGCGCAGCACGGCCTCGGTGGGGCCGCCCTCGATGTAGCCGGTGACGGCCTGGTAGGCGGTGTCCACCGCCTGCCCGCCGAAGAGCGAGGCGACCATCATGCCGGTGTCGGCGGCGGTCTTGATGTTCTCCGAGGCCTCCAGCCCGAAGTTCGCCAGCGCGGCCGCTTCCTCGTCCTGCGCCTGCTGGCCGAGGTAGTGGCCCTGCACCTTCTTGCCGAGCGCATCGGCGATCTGCTGGATCGCCGCCTGGTCCATCGTGGTGCGCACCTCGGGGGTGAGCTGGCGCTCGACGAAGGCGCGCGCGTTCTCGCCTTCCTCGCCGGGCAGCATGGAGGCGAGCTTCAACAGCGAGGCTGTGCCGCGCTGGAAGCGCTCCATGCGCTGCTGGTTGTCGCGGATGCTGGCGATGAAGCCGGCATGGGCATAGTCGTCGAAGGGCGAGCGGGTGCGGACGAGCTCGCCGGTCTCGATCGAGGCGATGAGGTCCTTCTCGCTCTGGATGTCGGACAGCGCACCGACGATGCGGAACTCGAGCGCGGCGCGGCGCTCGGGGTCGGTTTCGGCGGCCAGCTCGGTGCGATCGCGTGCGAGGTTGGCTTCGACGAAGCGGATGTTGTGACGGTGGAAGTCGATGCGCTCGCGCTGGGCTTCGGCCGAGGCCTTCGCTTCGGCTTCGGATTTCGCGCTCGCCTTGGCGGCGGCGTCCTTCGCTGCGGGGGACTGCTCCTCTGCGGCGGGGGCGACTGCGGGCGCGCGCTGGGCGGCGACCCCGCCACCGTCGCGCGCTGCGACCAGGGCGGAAAGGCGTGCCCTGTCCTCTGCCAGGGTCGTGTCTTCCGAGAAGGGTCGCTCTTGCAGCCATTGGCGCGCTGCAGCCACGAAGGCGGGCGTGAGCGCATGGTGGCGTGCGATGTCTTCGTACTGTGACTTCGTCAAACCCTTGATGATGGCGTCCCCGACCGCTGCCCCAAGCGCCAGGACATTCTGCTCGATGGCCTGCCCGGCAGCAGCGACCGGGTCATCACCGCCTGAGCCGCCCTGCTGCGCGGCGGCGGCTTCCTGCGCGCGCTCCTTTGCAGACCGTGCGATCGTGGCGTCCCTCGCCGCCGCCACACGGGAGAGTTCGAGCGATTCGGGATACTGCACTGCCTGCCCTTCGGGCAGGGCGCGGGCCTTGACGGTCGTGGTCCAGGTGCTGGTTTCGCCGTCCTCGTCCGTGTCGGACAACTCGAAGGTTTGCCGGATCTCGCCACCCTTGAGGTAGGGCAGCAGCGAGGGCATGGGCTGCCCATCGTCCTCGTGCATCTCGAGGACGTCGATGTACGGGTCGGTTTTCTCGTCGTACTCCTCGGCGTCCAGGGACAGTGCCCGGTAACGCGGCGCGGAGGCCGGGCCAACGGCGTAGACGACGAACAGCAGGGGTTGCTCGACGAGATCGTCGATCCACAGGTCCTCCTCGTTCTGGTACACGCCGAACCAGATGCCCTCGGGGCCTGTTGCCGGGGTGAGCAGGCCGAGCAGGGTGTCGGTGGCCTTGCGGTGACCGGTTGCGGCGGCGTCCTGTGCGGCGATCGGGTCCGGCGCTTCGCCGAGGGCCTGCATGGCCTCGGCGAGCTTCTGCGCGCGCGCCTCGAGGGCGACGAGGTAGTCCTTCAGCAGCGCGGCCTGCGTCAATGCGGCTCCGGCGTAGGCTTCGTTCTCGTACTGGGCCGCTATGTTCGCTTCGGCCCAGGCGTCGTCGAAGGCGGCTGCAGTGAGTGCGATCGCTTCACGGATGTTCAGCAGCTCGGACAGAATGGGTGTGGCGCGACGGAAATACTGCAGGATGTCGTCTGCGGGAAAGGCGTAGTACCCCGCCCAGCGCTGCTCGACGCGTGCCGCGTCCGCTTGTGAGAGTGGGCCCATCAGGGCCAGGGTGGCTTCCTTGGCGGTGGTGATCATGCCTGCGTACTGCGCGCTGCCGAGTTCGACCATGGGCAGGGCCGTTGGCATGGCGAAGGGGGGCAGGGGTGGGGGCAGCGGGCGGGTCACGGCCAGGGAGTCAGGGGCCGAGGCTGTGCTGGCGCTGCCGCCTGCCACCTCGGTTTCGACCTCGCGGATCACCTCCAGCGCCTTGCCGAGCGCCGTGCGCTGATGGGCATCGAGCGCGGGATCGTCGAGCATGCGGGCGAGGGCTTCGGGGGATGCGCCGAGCACATCGATGCCGCGCGCACGTAGTCCGGCCAGTGGTGCAAGGACGCTGGCGGGGATGCGGTTGAAGGCGACCAGCGCGCGAACCGTGAGGGCGTCGCGGCCAACGAGATCGCGCAGTGCACCGGCGGTGTCCTGCTGACCCTGCATGGCGCGCTCGCCCGCGCCGGCGCCCTGTGCAGCGGGTTGGCCCAGCGCGGCGGGGCTGTTCATCAGAGCGGTGGCCAGGCAGGCGCTGGTCGCCAGACTCAGGAGCGTGCGGTGCGGGCGTGGCAGCAGACCGCTTTGCGCTCGGGTGGGGCGGGGGGTGGGAAAGGAGCTGGAGCAGGGGACGATGAGGCGGTCGGGCATGGTCTTGACCTCTTGATCGAGTGCCGTCGTTCGGTTTGCCCCATTTTCGGTGTTTGGCCTTGCAACGGCCCCATTATTCTTTAGCGGCACTGTGGCTTGAATCACGAATCGCATCGTCCGTACGTGAAAGAATGGCGGTGAGCCCGTTTTCCGTTGTTCTGCGCGGGTTGTGCCCGAATTGGGTGGCTTGTTTTGATCGAGGCGTCATCGATGCCTCATGTCATGAGAGTGAATGCCGTCATGAGCCGACAAACCGTTCGTCGTGTGGCCCACCGCTTGCGTTGGGGCGTTGCCGTCGTTTCCCTGTGCGCGAGTGGTCTGGCTGCTGCGCAGCTGTCTGCGCTGGAGGGCAAGGAGGGCCATGCGCCCGCCGCGGGCGCGGATGCGCTCGAAGGCGTGTCCGCAGTTCAGCCCGGGGCAGCGGTGCCCGCCGTGGCTGACGGGGTTCAGTGCGAGGGGACCGGACCCTGTATCGAGACGGTCACCCAACTGCCGCTGAGGGTGCTGCCGCGCCCGTTTTCCAGCCTGTACCGCGAGGCGCAAGCCAGCGCAGACGGCGTTGCCCGGGCAAACCTGCCGGCCTTCAAGCCGCTGTACGTGTTCGAGCGCAAGGGGCTGGATCTGAGCAACCCCACCGAACCGCAGGGCTGGTACCGCGTCGGCACGGCGCGTGATGCGGCAGAAGGCTGGATGCAGGCCCGTGACGTGCTGGAATGGCGCCAGGCGCTGCTGCTGTCCTACACCCACCCCGGCAACCCGCTCGAGGGGCGCCGTCCGGTGCTGATGTTCCGCGACCAGACCGGACTGCAGGGCATTGTCGACGACATGGACATGGCGGGGCGCGCAGAGGCCCTGTACAAGGAGATCGACGCCGGAAACACGCCCGATGCGGTGGTGAGCATGGAGCCCAAGCGCTTCGTCGACATCACGCAGAATTTCTACATGCTGCCGATCCTGCAGTGGTCGCAGACCCAGATCAACGGCGACGACGCGCGCCTGGTGCAGCTCGCGGCGGCGGTGCCACGCAGCCGGGGTGCGGACAGCCTCGAGAACCCCGAGTACCGCAGCCAGGCCGAAGTGGGGCGTGATGCAGCGGGTGCGGCCTTGCGAGACGTAAAGGCCGACATCGTGTTCGTGGTCGACACCACGCGCAGCATGCAGCCCTTCATCGACATGACCCGCGAGGCGGTGGCCGAGATGGCGCGCCGCTTCACCGGCGACAAGGCCGACCGCGTGCGCTTCGGCCTGGTGGTGTATCGGGATTCGCTCGAGGCCGTGCCGCAGCTCGAATACCTCACCCGCAACCTGACCCCCGAACTGGTCGATGCCGGCACGCTCGCCGGTCTGCTAGAAAACGACGCGCGCGCGACGGCGGTCGGCAGCCTCGATTACGCCGAAGAGGCCTTCGCCGGCGTCGAAACCGCGCTCTCGTCGAAATGGCGTGAGGGCGCGTTGCGCTTCGTGATCCTGGTCGGTGACGCCAGCGCCCACCCCAAGGGCCACGCGCAAAACAAGACCAGCAAGGACGAGACCGACCTGCGCCGCGAGTATGACGACCAGCAGGTGCACCTGCTCGCCATTCATCTGCAGGACCCGCGTGCGAAGGAAGACCACCCGACGGCGGTGGCGCAGTTCGGCCACCTCGCGCGCGTGCGCGGCTCGCAGGACCAGTCGGCGCTGGAAACGGTCAATGCCTTCGAGGAAGCGGAATACCGTGCGTTGGTCGATCGTGTCACCCGGGGCATCGGGCAGAAGCTGGACGAGGCCATGGGCGTGGCCAGTGGCGCCGATGCGATCGAGGTGCCCGAGTCGCTCAGCAAGGTGTGGGATGCGGCGCTCATCGAGTACATCGGCAAGGAGGCCTCGCCGCCCAAGGACATCGTCGCCTGGGCGCTGGACCGCGACCTGGTGAATCCGGCCGACCGGGCGCTGGACGTGCGCGTGCTGGTGACGCGCGATCAGCTCTCCTCGCTGGCACAGGCGCTCGACCAGGTAGTGCAGGCGCTGATGCGCGCCGAAGTCACCCAGGTGCAGTTCTTCGAGGCACTGCAGGGCGTGGCGGGGCAGACGATGAAACGTCCCGAGGACATCGGGGCCGGTGCGCGTCTGGCCGACAGCGGGCTGTTGCCGGCGTTCATCCAGAGTCTGCCGTACCGCAGCGACATCCTTTCGCTGACCGACGACATGTTCGCCAGCATGACCGCCGAGCAACGCTCGAAGCTGGAGTGGAGCATCCTCGCCAAGCTCGAGCAGTACCGCGCCATCAACGAACAGGTCGATGCCTGGTTCCGGCTCAACGACGCCGACCCGGACAAGGAGCTGGTGTATCCCCTGCATCTGGACTATCTGCCCTGAGCGTGACGGGACACCGGGGTTGCGTGAAGGGCGAAGCGGAGCAAGCGGCGATGTCTGTGCGCAAGAGCGGTGGATTCAGGGTTCGCATGGATGGACTGCGAAAGCTGCGCACCCAGGGCGAGAGCGTGTTCGAGCTCGCGGTGCCCGCCTTCGACGTGGAGGCGGGCGAGTTGGTCGCCGTCGTCGGCCAGAGCGGTTGTGGCAAGAGCACGCTGCTTGACATGCTGGCGCTGGTGATGGAGCCGACCGAGGTCGGCCGCTTCGAGCTGCACCCTGGCGACGGACCAGGCGACTTCGACGTGCAGGCCTTGTGGGCGCGTGCGGACGAAGCTGCCCTCGCAGGCCTGCGCCGCGATTACCTGGGCTACGTGCTGCAGACGGGGGGCTTGCTGCCCTTCCTGTCGGTGCGCGACAACATCGCGCTGCCCGGACGGATCAAGGGCCTGGACGAGCGGGGTGAGCGGCTCGAACGCCTGGCGAGCCGGCTCGGCGTGCAGGAATGCCTCGATCGCATGCCCTCGGCGCTGTCGATCGGGCAGCGCCAGCGCGCTGCGATCCTGCGCGCACTGGCGCATGGCCCGCGCCTGGTGCTCGCCGACGAGCCTACGGCCGCGGTCGACAAGGCGCGTGCCCGCGCCATCATCGACGACATGGAGGCGCTCGCACGCGACGAAACCGTCGCCGTGGTGGTGGTCACGCATGATGTCGAGCTGCTCGCCGGACGTGCCGACCGGATCTACGGCTTCGAAGTGGAGCAGGTTTCGGCCCAGGTGACGCGCTCGCTATGCCGGCGCATGGAGCGGCTGCGATGATGCACATGCCCACTCCCGCGCCCACTCCCGCGCCCGCTGCCCGTCCGCGCCGTCCCGCGCGCCTGGTGTCGTCGCTGGCTGCACACAGCCTGTGGCACGAGTGGATCCTCACCCTGTGCCTGGTGATCGCGCTCGCCGCCGTGATTGCGCCGCTGCTGGTCCTGCTCGGGCTCAAGCACGGCACCATCGAGACCTTGCGCGACCGGCTCGTTGAAGACCCCGTGTTCCGCGAGATCCGCCCTGCGCAGACACGCGAATACCCGCCCGAATGGTTCGAGGCCTGGCGGACACGTGGGGAGATTGCCTTCCTCACCCCGACCGTCCTGCCCCTGTCTTCCGTGCTCGGTGTGGAGCCTGCCACGGGCGGCCGCCCGGAGCTGCTCGACCTCGTGCCTACGGCACCTGGCGACCCGCTGCTGCTCGAGAATGGCGGGGTGATTCCGGGCGCTGACGAGCTCGTTCTCAGCGCGGAGGCGGCGCGGCGCGTGGGCGTGAAGGCGGGTGATGTGGTGCAGGCCAGGGTGAGCCGCAGCCGGGCGGGGCACAACGAGCTTGCGCAGGCGGCGCTGCGGGTCGCGGCGGTGCTCGACGCGCGCGCCGGCAGCCTGGCGCGGGTGTATGCGCCGCTCGCCTTCGTGCTCGATGTCGAAGCCTACAAGGAGGGCTATGGCGCCCCCGCCCGTGGTTGGGCCGGAGATACCCCGGAGCCATACCTGAGCTTCGATGGCGCGGTGCTGTTGCTCGATGCTCCGCTGTCACCGATCCGTCGCAGCGGGCTCATCATCAATACCGGCTTCGGTCGTATCACCGAACTTGCACCGGAGCAGGTGGCCGAACGCCTCGGTTTCACCCCCTCCGGCGGCTTCGCCGCGTACGACCTGCATACGCCCGGGGCGGCCATCACCGTGTCCAGCCTGCGTGCGATCGAGCAGAAGCTGCGTGGTGAGCAGCGCATCCTGCTGCCCTACGTGAGCGACCTCAAGGTACGGGATGCCGGCGGCGAGCCTTTGCAGCTCGTCGGTTTGTCCGTGGACGCGGAGCAGGCGGCCCGCCTCGGTGTCGCGGCGCCGCCCTGGGGCGGATTCGCCCCAGCGGCGGCCACGCCGGAGCGCCAGCGCAGCGTGCTGTGGCCTGCGCAATCGGGCCCGGGTGCGCAGGCGGGGGCAGTGCGCTTGTCGGCGGAGGGTGTGGTCGGCATGGACTTCAGCCTGCTCCCTGTCGGCGACAGCGGCTTCGATCATGCGGTGGTGCCGGTGGAACTGCTGGGCATCCTGCGCACCGCGCGTCAACGTGCGGTGCTGTTCGACGCAAGCAGCGGCCGGTTCGAGATGGCGCGCGGCGGCTACCGCGGCTTTCGCCTCTACGCGCGCAGCATCGACGACGTGCCGGGCCTGTATCACGCGCTCGCGGCTGAAGGCATTGAAACGATTGCGGAAGTGGAGGCGATCGAGCGTATCCAGGTGCTCGACACCGGTCTGACGCGCCTGTTCTGGCTGATCGCCGTGCTCAGCATCAGCGGCGGCACGGCCGTGCTGGTCGCGAGCCTGTATGCCGCCGTGGAGCGTCGCCGGCGCGACCTTGGCGTGCTGCGCCTGCTGGGTTTGTCACGCGCGCATGTGTTTTTCTTCCCGGTTGCACAGGGGCTGATGATCGCCACGCTCGGGCTGGGGGCCTCCTTTGCCGGCTACGGCCTGCTCGCCGAGGTGATCGACCGCAGCTTTGCCAGTGAGCTGGCACCGGGTGAAGCCTTCTGCTCCCTGCCGGCAGCCTATCTGCCGCTGGCGGGCGGCGTGACGCTTGCGCTGGCGGCGTTCGCCTCGCTGGCGGCCGCCTGGCGGACGACGCGGGTCGACCCCGCCGAAGCGATCCGAGAGCAATAGCATCGATTCACGAGAGGCCCGTACATGAACGCCCTTCAATACTCTTCCCGAGCCAGGCAGCCGCTGCAGCGCCGTGCTGCCTGGCTGGCGGTGCTGCTGACGCTCGCCTTGGGTGCGCCTGTGGCTGCGGCCCAGGACGCTGCGCCGAGCGCGTGGAACCCCAAGCCGGCCGAGGGCGACCTGGTGCTGCCGATGCCCGATGGCGCAGAAATGGTCTTCCGTCGCATTCCCGTGCCCGGCGAGGGTTTCTGGGGCGACCGGGCGCGCATCATCCAGCTCGGTGACGCCAGTGGCGGCATCTTCGAGGGGCTTCAGCGCACGCAGGTGAGCGGCTCCTTCCCCGCGGCCGATGGCAAGCGATGGGAGATCGTGCTCGGCAAGTACGAGCTCACACGCGGCCAGTTCGTGGCCGTGATGGGCATGGAGGCGCTGCTGACCGCCAGCGGCGACCCCGAGGACCAGAAGCTCCCGACGCTGCAGGGGCGGGCGCTGCGGGACGCGCTGATGAAACCGCTGGCCTTCGTCAGCTATCAGGACGTGCTCGCCTTCATGCGACGCTACAACCAGTGGTTGTTCGATCCTGCGCATCCTGAACGCGTCCAGGGGTTGCCACGCCTTGAGGGTGTTCCCGGCTTCATTCGGCTGCCGACGGAGGAAGAGTGGGAGTACGCCGCTCGCGGCGGGCTGCAGGCGATCGAAGCGGGACGCTTCGACGATCGCCTGCCGATGCCGGCTGGTGAGATCAACGAATACGCCTGGCATCTGGGCAATGCACGTCACCAACTGCGGCCGGTCGGTCTGCGCAAGGCGGGGGCCTTCGGCCTGCATGACCTGTTCGGCAACGTGCAGGAGATGAGCGCTGGCGTGTTCCGCCCCGAGATCTGGCAGGGCAAGCCGGGCGGGGTCGCGGTGCGGGGCGGTTCGGTTTCCACGCCCGCGGCCGAGTTGCGCAGCGCACAGCGGGCCGAGCTCGACGTGTACGCATGGAACGCCGACCAGAAGAAGATGGAGGAGCGGCGCTCCTTCAACTCGGGTGCGCGCATGGCGATCGGTGCCAACGTGGTGGTGAGCACCGCCCAGTTCGCGCAGATCGAGAAGGAATACGAAGCCTACCGCGCCGATCTGCGGCGCAGCACCCCGGTCGGGCGCACGCTCGACAACCTGGTCGCGCAGGCCTCGGTGCAGATCGATTCGGTCGACCCGATTCTCGACCGTTTGATGAAGGAGAACGCGGCGCTGCGCGAGCCGCTCGCCGCGGTGCAGGCCACCATGGGCAAGGCGCGCGAGCAGCTCGAACTCGCGCAGCGCGAGAACGCGCGTGGCCTCGCGCAGGATGCTGCGCGCAACGGCGTGAACCTGTCGGTGTACCTGTCCAGGCTGGAGCGCCTCGCGGTGACGCTGACCACCGCGAAGGAGCTCGCCGCCATGTCCACCCGCTACGACGAGCAGGTCAAGGCGGTCGAGACCTCGATGGCTGAGCTGGAAACCGCTGCGCGCGAACAGCTCGACGGCTACCGCGACAAGCTGGCCAAGCTTGGCGAATACGACAAGGCGCACGTTGCGCTGGCTTTTCAGACCCTGGAGGGGCGTGAGCCCACGCGGCGCGAGCGGACGGTGCTCGAGGTGCTCAAGCAGCACGCGAAGGTGTTCGAGGAGACGCGCCGCGCGGATCCCGAGCGCTGGATGGAGGATTTCCGCGCCCGCTTCAAGGGTTTTACCGACAGTTGAGGACGGCAGGCCGCCTGGCCGTTGTCTTCGTGAGCAGGAACGTTGCAGACGCTTTCGACAAGGAGAATCCAGATCATGAAAACCGCAAGACTCAGCCTCATCGCCGCCCTGGTGGCAAGCCTCTCGTTCGGCTGTGCAAACATGGACGACCCTTCGCGCACCCAGGCCGAGGGCGCCGGGATCGGTGCGCTGCTCGGCGCCGTGGTCGGCTATGCCGTCAGTGGTGACGGCAAGGGTGCGGCAATCGGTGCCGCGGTCGGTGGCGGGCTCGGCTTGCTGGTGGGCAACGAGGTTGCCAAGCGCAAGCAGGCCTACGCGAGCACCGAAGAGTTTCTCGATGCCGAGATCGCCCGCACCGATGAGTTCAACGCCACCGCAGTCGCCTACAACAAGAAGCTGAATACGGAGGTCGCCGCGCTGGAGAAGGAGACCAAGACCCTGCGCGCGCGCTACGACAGCGGCAAGGTGAAGAAGGAGGTCCTGGTCGCCAAGCGCACCGATCTGCAGAAGCGCATCGACGACAGCAACAAGCTCGAGCAGACGCTGGCCAAGGAGTTGGAGGTGCAGAACGCGATCCTCGCCGAGGAGCGCGGGAGCCGTCCGGCCGGCGATGCCCACATCGCACGTCTGGAGAAGGAGGTTGCGGAGCTGCAGAAGAACCTCGACAAGCTGCGTGAGGGCAGCAGCCAGCTCGCGCGCATCGACCAGAGGCTCTCGGTATGAGTGCGACGATTCGGCTGGCCGCCGTTGCAGCGGCCGTTGCAGCGGCCGTGGCGCTGACCGGGTGCGCGAACCTGTCCACCGATCCGCGCGAGGGCGGGTTTCTGGGGGGCGTTTCGGGCTTGAGTTCGGGCGCCTATGAGGCCCGCGTGGTCGAGCGTGAGGACCGCCTGGCGCAGTTGCGCGAGACGCAGCGCGGGCTCGAGATGGAGCGGACCCAGCTCGAGTCGCGCAAATCCGACGCCGGACGCCAGCTTGCCGCCGAGCGTGCGCGGGTGAAGAAGCTCGACGCCGACATCGCAGGCCTGGAGAAGAAGGTCGGCACGATGACGACCCAGCAGGGTGCGGATGCGCAGCGCGTTGGCGAGCTGCAGTCGCGGCTCGCGGAGCTCAAGCGCAAGAGCGCGCAGCAGACGAGTGCGCTCGACGCGCTCGAGGGCAGCGGCTTGGGCGACGCCGAAACCGATCTGCGCCGCAGCCAGCTCGAGGAGCAGCGCCGTGCGCTGCAGCGCGAGTACGACCTGCTCATGAAGATGCAGCTGGAGCTCGCACGCTGATGCCTTTGGCCACGCTCCGTCCGCTCCTGTTGTCCGCGCTTCTGGTTTGGGCGGGCGGCGTGACGACGGTGCGGGCTGCGCCGGTGGATGAGATTCGTGCCCTGCTGGCGAGCGCGCTCGTCGATCCGCCGGACGAGCAGGCGCTCGCCCGGCTGGCGGGGCTCGATGCCACCGGGCGCGCGCCCGCGGTGCAGGCGGGGGCGCCCGACGCATTCGACGCTGCCCTGCGGGCGATCGATCGCCACGCGCGCTATTTCGCGGCCGATGCCTATCGTTCGCCGCTGCTGGGCGCGGCGGAATCGAGCGGCATCGGCGCGCGGCTGCTGGCGCAGGGCGATGCGGTGTTGCTCGACGTCTACCAGGGGGGGCCGGCCGATCGTGCCGGCATTCCGGATGGCGCGCGGCTGCTCGAGGTGGATGGCCGCGCGCTGGGTGGCCGTGCAGTGCAGGAGGTGGCCGTGCTGTTGCGCGGAGAGGTGGACAGCCGGGTGCGCATTGCGTTTGCCGATGGCGATGGACGTCGCCGGACGGTGACGCTCGAGCGTGCGCGCTTCACCCCGCTCGAGGTGGAACTGGTGGAGGCGGGGGCGCTGCCGGTGCTGCGCATACGCGACTTCGTCGGCAGCATCACGCGCACGGCGGCGCTGGCGACGGTGGCCCATCTTGGCCGGGGGCACTCCGAGGGCGCGCCGCCCGCGCTGGTGATCGACCTGCGTGCGGCGCCGGGGGGCGATCTCTACGAGGCGTTCGATCTGGCCGCCGCTTTTCTGCCGCAGGGGGCGCTGCTCGGCACCTTGCGTTCACGCTCGGCGCCGCCGCGCGAGGTCCGGGCGCCGGGCGGGCCCAAGCTCGACATGCCGCTCGCGTTGCTGATCGGCCCCGATACCGCGAGCGCGGCAGAGGTGTTCGCCGGTACGCTCCAGGCCCATGGGCGCGCCGTCCTGATCGGGGGACACAGTTTCGGCAAGTGCAGCTCACAGACCGATGCCCGGCTCTCGGATGGCTCGGTGCTGCGCTTCACCAACCTCGAGGTGCTGCTGCCCGATGGGCAGAGCTGCTCGGGACGGGGCTTGAGCCCCGATGTCGAGGTGGACGCGACCACGCTGGTGCGTCTGCCGGATCTGCTGCGGCTTGCGCGTGTGCGGCTGGGGACGGAAGGGCCTCGGCCAGCGGGAGGAGGATGATCGTGTACGAGCCCTTGCTGTGGGTGCAGTCCTGGTTCTCCGGGGCTGGAGAGGCAGCCGTGCGGCGTGCGCCAAGGGCGGCGCTGTTCCGGGTTGCCTGCTTCGGGCTGCTGCTGGCGATTGCGCTGCCGGTCTGGGCGCAGCGCACCAACGAAGAGCTGATGGTCATCCTCAAGGATGTGGTGGCGCGCGACCCGGATGTCGCGCTCATGGGCATCGGCTCATGGACCGGCGGCAACAAGAAGTACAAGGATCCGCTCGCGGCCGAGCATGCGACCAAAAGCCTGGACAGCGTTTCCGATCACGACATGAAGCTGCTGGTGTCGGAGGGCATGGACGACGCCTCGGCGCTGGCCAAATGGCGCAAGACCCAGGACAGCATCCGCGAGGCGGTCAAGCGCAAGTACGGCTCGATCGCGCCGGGCACGCGCGGACACCGGGTGCTCGGCACGATCAACGTGTATCCGCCCGAACAGCTTGTCGCGCATGCGGAGGATGCGAGCCAGGCCGCGCGCATCTTCCGTGACGAGCTCAAGGGCTTCCCGAACCTGGCGATCGATCCCGACACCACCATGTCGCTCAAGGACATCGAGAAGAAGGCTGCCGACGGCATCTGGGGCAGCGGCAAGGCCGCCTACGTGCAGTCCTACGAGCGCCAGACCGGCAAGCTCATCTACAGTCGCAACGGACGGGTGTGGGTCAACAGCGCCGAGCTCTATCACTTTGGCCAGGGGGCGATGAACTTCACCCCCGAGGGCTCGATCAGCAACGCCTTCCAGTGGCTGGACAAGGGGCGCGATGCGCTCGATGTCGGCGATCCGGGCAAGGTGGGCAAACATCTGCAGCGTGCGCTCGGCGACATCAAGAAGGCGCGCAACCTGCTTCGGCTGGGCAACAGCGCCGTCACCGGCGAACTGGACATGCTGGTGCGCAGCCTGCAGAGCATGAAGCCGGAGGATGCGAAGGCGCTGCTGAAGTCCGGGCGGGTGCAGCGGGCGCTGGCCAACGCCTACAGCGAAGGACGTCTGATCGAGGGCTACCTGCGCATGGGCGGCAAGGAGCGTCAGCTCTTCAAGCACGTGCTGACCGACCCGCACCCGCGCTGGACCAAGCTGCGCACGACCTTGAGCGAGCTGCAGCTCAAGCTCCCGGTCGACCAGATGGCGCGGGCGGGGACGGTCCTGATCAAGGCGGTGGTGGCCTATGCCAGCTACCGCGCGGTGGCGGGTGTCGCCGCCAAGGCCGGCGAGGAGGGCATGCTCGCGGCGGCGAAGCAGGCCGGCATCGAGGTGGCGATGATCGCCAGCCTGCCGCTGGGGGCGCTGGCTACCGCGGTGGACGCCATCCTGGAGGAAGCCAAGTCCTTCGGTTACGGCATGGTGTCGATGACGCAGGACTGCGACAACCTGCTCGCCGGCATCTCCCAGGTCAAGGGCTCCGAGGGTTTCCTGAAGGCGAACGTCACCGCGCGGGATCTGGCGGAGCGCTACGCCAAGGTCTCTTCGGTACGCGACCGGGTGTTCTATTTCGCTGATCAGGCGACCCAGCGCGACTATGGCGCCGAGCGTGGCGAGACCCTGCGCAAGGCCGACGAAGGTCGCCGCGATGCGCTGGTGAGCCGCTGCTCGGTGCCGATCCTGCAGCTGTGGCTGACCGAGCGGGTCGCGATGCAGGATAGCCTGGAGACGGCCTTGCTCAGCCTCGACACTTTCCTGACGACCCAGCCCTTCCTGGTTGGGTTCTCGCCCGATCCCGCGCGCCTGGCGGCTGCGCGCGACGGTGCGGATGCGCCGGTGGTGGAGGTCAAGGCCAGCGTGCGCTCCAAGGGCGAGTGGAAGGTGGTGCGGGAGGCGAATGAGTCGATCCGCCGGGAACTGGGCTTTCTCGGCGGCACCGACGGACGCGAGGGCACCTACGTCTACGAACAGGTGAAATGCAGCTGGACGCTGTCGCGCGAGGAGGGCGACGATCTGGTGACGCTGCGTCAGGAAGACGCTTTCTGCACCCTGGACCAGGCGGAGCATGAATGGGCGCTTGCCTTGAGCGAGCCGGGGACCTATCTGGTGGAGTTCGACTGGGCGCTGCAGTACTCGCCCTACTGCCCGCACTGCCCGATTCCTGCCGATTACCGGCGCACGCACAAGTACAAGACCGCCGGCCGGGTCGAAGTGATCCGTGACGAGGGGCTTGCGGTGGCGTGGGCGGGACGCGCCGAAGGGGGCGACAAGCTGCAGGCCCTGGGGCGGGTGCAGTGGCCGGGCGACGCCGCGGCGGCATCGGTTGCGGGGGCGGTGCGGCCGTTCGGAGTGAGCGCGGAGACGGGCGACAACCTGCTGGCGGTGAAGGTCGAAACCGCCGCGGAGGCGGACGCTGCGCAGACCTGGGGACTCAAGCTGCTGCGGGTGCAGGGCCCCTCCTGGGCAAGGCCTGGCGCGGCGAGCCTGAACGAAGCCCGGCTCTCACCCGGCGCGCCGGCCGAGTTCGAGCTGCCGTTCGCGCTCGGTGCTGCGCCGGTGGATGAGGAGGGCGAGCTGGTGCTCGACTTCGCGGTGACCTCGCCGCGCGGGGAGGCCTCGGAGCGTAGCCTGCGCGTGCCTCTATGGGTGCAGGAGCCGGTCAAGCTGGAGGCGCGCTTCGAGCCGGCGACCCGTGAACAAGCCGCCAGACTGACCCTCCGGCTGCAGGCACGGGAGACGGTCTGGGACGCGAACAGCGTGCGCGCTGCCATCGGTGGGCTGAAGCTGGAGCCCGTGATCAAGGTCGAGGACCAGGGACGCACGCTGCACCTCGAGCACCGCTTCGACCGGCAAACGCCGGGGGCGGGGCGCCACACCGTGCAGTTGAGTGTGGCCGACCAGCGCAAGCGCAGGGAGCGTGCGTTCAGCGTGGATTTCGACTATCTGCTGAGCCTGGTAATCGCCGAGCACGCACTGCGCCCGGTGGACGAGCCCGACGCCGCGCCGCGAACCGCGAGCCTGGAGGGGGGCGAGCGCGCCGCGCTGACGATGACGCTGGAGACCTTCGAGCCGACGCCGATCGCGGGGCTGGTGATCACGCCCATGACTGCCGCGCCGCTCGCACTGGACCCCGACATGCGGCCGCAGGAGGTGGCACGGCTTGCCCGCGGCAAGCCGCTCGTGCTTGCGCCGGTGCGCGTCGAGGCGCGTCCCGTGGGCAAGGAGGAGGACGCCCGCGTCGAGTTGCAGGCGCGTGTGGGTGGTCGCGCGGACGTGGTGCAGCCGGTGCTGCCGCTCAAGGTCGTTCCGGGCGAGACGCTGACCGTGGTGATCGACGGGCCGGTGGACGACGCCCGCGCCGAGGGCCTGCCCAACAACGCCGATGGGGTGCCGCAGGCGGGCGAGCGCGTGCGCATTCCGCTTCGGGTGCTCAACTTGAGCGAGTTGCCGCAGCCCGCCTACCGCCTTCAGGCCCGCAGCCTCGAGCCCCGCCTCGAGGTGCTCGACACCCAGGCCCAGCCCGGGCGGGCGCTGGTCCGCGGCGACAGTGAGATGCACTGGGTCGCGGCCAAGGTGGGCAAGGACGTCACCGGCGGCAGCCTGGGCTTCGGGGTCGAACTGCGCCTAGAGGGCCGAAGCGATCCGCTCGACTTCACCCTCCAACTTGAGCTGCCCGCGCTCGGGCCGCTGGCGGCACTGAGATTGCCGGCGGTGGTGTTCGCATTTGCGAACGAGGACACGGTGATTCCGGCCAGCCTGCCGCCGCGTCTGATGCCGCGCAAACCGGTCTTTGTGTGGGAGTTCAGCGATACCACACAGGTGTGGCAGAGCGCGGAGGGAAGGCTGGTCCGCAACTTCCGCAGCGAGGATTCGTGCATGGTGCGTGCGCTGTTGTACGACGGTGATACCGGCGCGCTGGTCGCGGCGGGCGGCACGCTGGTCGTGGTGCACACACTGGCTGGCACCGGGCCGGAGAACGCCGCGAACCGCAAGGCGGTCACCGATATGGCGAAGATGGTCGAGGGCCAGATGACTTCGGTGCTCGCCTCGGCGCCGGGTGCGACGCTGGACGAGAAGTACCAGTCGATGGCCGCTGCCAGCGGCGGCCATAAGGTGAGCGAGGCGCAGCGCCTGGCGATGCTCGAGCAGTTCGCCGCGATGAACGGTGGACAGGTGGATGTGGAGCGAATCCGCCAGGGTTTTGCCCGCCTGATGAAGGACCCCCCGTCGCGGCTTGCGGATCACCCTGCCGCCGCGGCGAAGCAGTGAAGACTCACTCGGACCTGACGGGCAACTGCCCGCAACGGAGTAGATCATGATGATGCGAAGCGAAATGCAAGGCTGCCGGGCCGTTGTCCACCGCACCACGAAGAGGCAACGATGGTGGCGTGTGCGGGCGACCGATCTATGCATGGCAGCCATGCTTGCGCTGCCCCTGCTCGGACTATCGCAAGCGGACGCCGCGCAGGCAGCGGAGGGCGAGCGTGTGTGGCGATGGATGCCGCCCTTCCATGTACAGGTACCGGCGAACTGGCGGCCGCGAATGGACGATGGCGGGGTCGGCTACTACAGCGCCCGCCATCCGGAGGCCAAGACCGAGGACATCCCGGAGGGGATGAGCGAGGAGGATTTTTCCAGGCTGCCGTTTGGCATGGTCCACGTTGGTCGTGAGCGCCCGCCGAAACGCGGCGGAACACTCGATGACATCCTCGGGCAGTTCAAGAAGATGGGTGAGGACGAAAAGGTGAGCAACTTCTCGCTGACCCAGGAGGACGCGATGCTGGGCAGTCGTCCGGCCGTCCTGCTGCGTGTTGGTGGCGATCAGCAGGTCCGGGAAGGACTGAGCGTGCGGCTGGATCTGAACATGATGATCGCGCGTGAACCGGATGCGGACGGAATGTTCCAGGCAGCGATGCTGGCGGGTACGAGCACTTTTTTCGACGCGCACACCGCTGCAATCAAGGCCATGCTTGCCGAGGCCGTCGAAGATCGCCAGCCGCCCCTGCGTCCCCTGCGCGAGATCACCTATCTGGTCGATGGCGACAAGCTCAAGTACACGTTCGGGCCAGCGGTCGCGCCCGATGGCGCAGTGGCGCTGGGGGACTGGAAGCACGCAAGGGTGCTGGTGTTCGCGGCCGATGGCAGCGTGATGCACGAGTGGGGAAGCAAGCATGCCTATAATGAGCCGTCGCCACCCGATGCCTTCAAGGAGGGCAAGGGGCTCGCCTTCGGGCCGGAGGGGCGCGTCTACCTGGTCGATGGTGGCTATGGGGATCCGGTCATCCGCATTTTCGAACGCGATGGCAGGCCGGTTGCGGCGCATGCGCTCGATCGGAAGACCCTGCCTGAGCGCGGACTGAAGGAGATTCGCAGTTTGTGGGTCGGCGAGGCGGGTGAGCTTTGGCTGACCGGCCAACGAGCAAGCGACAATGCCCCCGTGCTCATGACGCTTTCTGCAGCGGGCGAGATTCTCACCGAGATCGCCTTGCCCCAACACCACGCTGCCGCGCGTATGCCGGATGGCGGCGTGGTGCTCGGCGTGGACGGTGATCGGGCAGACCGGATCGTGCGTCTAGACGCGCAGGGCCAGCAGATCGCGGAATGGACCTATACGGGAACCGGCTTCGATCCGCTGCCGGGGGAGTCGAGGCAGTACTTCAGCATCGAGCACCTTGCGACGGACGGCATCGGCCGGGTGTATGTGTTTGATGATGCAGAAGACGGCTTCTGGATCTACTCTGCTGAAGGGGTCTTTCAGGAGGTGGTACCGGAGCAGGGGCTGGTGAACAACCGTTTCGCCGCACTGGTGGCTTCGGCACGTGGTGACCTGCTCGTTCAGGATGAGCCCGGTTTGGGTAGCGGTGATGCGCCGGCTCTGCGCTGGCTGGAGAATGCAAATCCGGCCGCGATCGGTGCCCCGGTTCCGGCTGCAGCGGCCGTCGCAGCGCCTGCAGCGGACAAGCGCGCGCCCGAACTGGTGGCGCTGGCCGCTCAAGGCAATCTCACGGTGCGTGCCCTGCGCGGCTTTGGCCAGCTGGAGCCCAAGCACGACGCGCTTGCGCTCCAGTTGCGCGCCCAGAGCCTCGACCTCTACGCGGCGGATGCAGTGGGGATCGAGGCGTGGTTGGTGGCGCATGCGGGCGGCAAGCAGGCGCTGCCGGAGGGCAGCATCGAGACCTTGCAGTTGCTTGCGCTCAAGCTGCGTGAGTTCGAGCCGAGGGCGCCCGAAACATCTGCGGGCGTGTGCGTGTGCGTCGATACGCGTGGCAACGGGCAGCACACCGTGATGAAGCACGGCAGCGGCGCGCCGCAGCAGGTGCGGCTGCAGGCCGGCGACATTAACGCGTGCATGAAGCTTATCGAGACCTTGCCCGAGTGTTCCCGTCAGCCTTGAATATTGTGCTCCAGCTACCCTGGGCTGACGACTTGCACAAGTGGGGTGCCGATGCCCGGCGAGGGGTCGGCACCTTCGTACCGGCGAGGTGCTGCAGCGCCCATCTTGACGGCGGCGCGGGATGAATACGCGCGTCGAAAGCGGCCGGCCGTTCGTGGTGTGGCTGATCGTGCTGATGCTGATCGCCTACGGGCTGCTCGGCCCCGTCCTGCTGAGGATCGGTGCCGGTTCCACGGCGACCATCACGGAGGTGCGTCGCACCGGCGGTGCCGAGCCGCAGTGGTTCAACCAGTACTGGTGGGTGGTGGCCTATGAGTTCAGGGCGGCCGACGGCAAGGTCCATGGGGGACATACGCGGGTGTTGGCGCATGACACTGGCCCGCGTGGATACGCGAGGGTCGAGCCGGTGGTCTATCTGGCTTCGGCGCCGTGGCTCAACGTGCTGCGCAAGGAGGCCGGCTTCGATGCGGGGACGGTCGCCACGCTGGGCGCCGCGCTGCTGATCCTGTGGCTGACCCGTGCGCGAAAAGGCGCGAGCAGTGCGCCTGCGCGGCGCGTGAGCAGCCGGGGGGCGGGAAGTCGGCTCGGCCGCGCGAGCGTCACGCACGGTGCCGCTACGGCCATGACGGTCGATCAATCGCTGCGCTGGCTTCTCGGCTACCGTCGCCAGAGCCGGCTGTATGCCTGGCTGTTCTTCGCCGCGGTGATCCCGGTGGTGTTGCTGGTGATCTGGCTGGAGGTGGGCGAGCTCAACGACGAGCTGCTGGGCTCGCTCGCCTTCTTCATCCTTGTGTTTCTGGCGCTCGCCCTGGGCTCGCGGCGGCAGACGAGCGCCGCCTGGCGGGCTGTGGTTGTGGACAAACAGCCTTCGGAGCAGGGCGCGGGCGGGACGCTGGTGCTGGCGCTGAAACATGGGAAGCAACGCAAGCTGCGGGTGTCCTCACCCCTGTTCGATTACTTCGCGCCGGGAGATGCGGTGTTCAAGCTCGACGGCTTCGAGTGGCCGGAAAAATGGGAGCCCGATGCGGGGCGCAGGGTGTGCATCGCCTGTGGCGGGGTGATCAAGGGTGAGAGGCGCACGACCGCCTGTCCGCACTGTGGCGCGCCGCTGCCCGCACATGAGGCGATGCAGACGCTGGCCCCGCGTGCGTAGTGCTGTGGTGCAGTAGGCTCAGCGCGGCGCGAACCCGCCGCCGACCGGCACGCCGCCCACTGGCTGCCCTGCAGGTGTGGGTTCGGGCGAGTGCTCGACCAGCGTGCGTACCCGATAGCCTTGGCGAAACTCCGCCTGGTAGCGTGTGCTGCCGGCCGCGTTGATCTCGGTGCGGGTGCCGTGCCACATGATGAAGAGCTGGCGTGTCGTCAGCAACGTATGGCAGTGCCTGGGCATGGCCGCAGCGATCGCGGCCTGGGATGCGTCGTCGGGCATCGAGCTGCGGTAGGTCTGCGTGAGCAAGCGTTCGATCTCGTGTTCCTGGAGCGGCTTGCTTGCGCGTTCCTGGGCGAGACGAACGACCTCGTCGCGCGGCATCAGCAGGAAGCTGAATTCGGTGCGTGCGCGGTCGGCGTGCGTGACGCGGGCTTCGAAAACGGTTCTCTCGCACGGGGTGTCTGCCGGGGGCTGTGGCCAATCCGGCCTTTCCGCCGCTTGCACGTTCAGCACGGCCTGTGCTCGCACACTGCGCCCGAGGTGGTCGCGCAGGGTGAATTCGAGCGTGTGCATGCCCGGGCTGGAGGGCGCACGCAGGCTGGCGATGGCGCCACCTGCGAGAGGCGTCGACTCGATGCCGACCGCGCTGAAGTCCTGAACGCCGCCGCGGGCCTGCAAAATGAAGCTCACCCACTCGCCCGCAGGTGCGGACGTCGGGCCGCTGACGTCGACCCCTTGGAGGGTAGGCGCCTCGGCGATCAGGCGTTCGATCAGACCGATCACCTGGTTGGTGCGGTCCAGCGCCGGCCGCAGCATGGGATAGACCGCCAGGCCTTCCTCGAGAATCTTGCGCGCATCGAGCATGTGCTCGCGTGCCTGGCGGAGCTGGCGCCCTTGGCGCGCGAGACCGTAGCCGGCGTTGTAGTGAACCCGGGCCTCCGCGATGATGCGGTTGGCCTGCAGGAGATCGCGAGCGTCTTCGATGTTGCGGTCGAGTTCGAGCAGTTTGCCCAGTACCCAACTGTCGGGCTCGTCTTTCGTGGCGTAGAAGGCACGCAGCTTGCCGAGATAGCTGCGCGCCTTGGCAAGCTTTCCAGCCTTGATCAGCTCGTCCGTTCGCAGCAGGCCCTGCAGTACGCTGGCCCGCATCGCCAGTGCTGCTTGCTGCTCGGCGATCGCTGCGTTCTGACGATCGTAATGCAGCTGAATGATCTCGCTGGTCAGCTCGCCCACTGCGGCGGCCGACAGGCTCACCACCAGGCCGTGCAGGAACAGCCCGCCTCCCAGCGCCCGAACCGCGACGTTCGCGCCGGTCTCCAGGCCATAGGTCACAAGGGTGCCGCTACTGCGTGCGGCCTTCTCCTGAGGGCTGTCGAGTGCCGCAATACCCAGGATGTCGCCGGCCACGAACAATGCGTCTACGCCGGTGCGCATGAACATGTCGAAGCCGCTTACGCCTCGCGCAGCCAATTGGTTGCGCACTAGGCGCTGGCCGGCGAGGGCGCGCTCGGGGGGCAGTTTTGCCAGCACATCGACCAGCTTCTCGTCGAGCTCGCGGGTGATGCGGCCGGTGCTGGCGAGCTGTGTTTCGGCCTGGCGGAGGAGTGTGAGAGCCTCGCGGCCGGCTTCGTCGAGGCCCTCATCCGAGTGGGCCACGATCCGCCGCAGCACGTCGTCGCCCTTGCCCGCGAGTCCGTCCGCATGATCGCGGATCAGCGAGGCGGCATACGCGCGCAGGCGCTTCTGCTCCACCAGCGTACGCAATGCGTCGCGGCTCTGAACCTTGCGGAGATCCCCCCAGAACTGCGCAGCGGCCGAGGCGTTGTTCACCAGCACGTCGGCAGCCGCATTCAGTTCGGCAGCGACTTGTCGACGAACCGTTTCGTCGCTGCTGAACCGCCGCAGCAGATCGTTGACCGTGTCGGCCGCGAAACGGACGCTGGTCTTTCCCGCCTCGACCTTGGTTGCACGTTTGGCCCAGTCTGGGTCGTCCTGTGGCCCCTGGGCGAACAGCGACGTGCTGCTGGTGCCGACCACCAGGCCGACCAGCACGCCGAGCAGTGCGGGCTGGCACAAGGGCGCCCGAACGGGATCCGTCCGCCTGGGTGCGGCCGCAGTGAGGCGAACGGCGGGTTTGCGCTGTGCCATGGTTTTCAGCGCCCCCATTCCGCCAGCGCGGAGCCGAGGCGTGCAGCCTGCTCGCGCAGTGTGCGTGCGCGTTGCGGATCGGCCGCCACCCACAGGCCCGAATCGAGTTCGTCTGCGAGCATCGCCATCGCGTCCGGGTCACCGCCAGCCGCGGCCCGCTCGAGCCATTCGATGCCGGCCTCGGGCGCAGTGCGCTCGCCTGTGCCCTTGAGCAGAAGCAGGCCGAGCAGCATCTGTGCGCGGGGTGTGCCGGCTTGCGCGTCCGATTCAAGCCTGACTCTCGGGTCGCTGGGATGGTCGGAGGTACTGGCGTCGTTGTCGATGTCCACGATTCCGCGTATGCCTTGGGTATCGAGCGTCGGGGACGCGGCGGACGTTGGCGCCGGATGAATCCCGGCTGCTTCGAGTTTCGACTGAAGGGTTCTGTAGCGCGTCGAAGCCTCGCGATAGGCCTGGAGCGCAGCCTTGCGATCGCCGTCTGCACCCGGCGTGGTGAGCAGGCGCGTGTAATGCTCGAAGGCGGCCTGATAGGCTGCGCGCGCTTCGGCCAGCTGTGCGGGATCGACCGCTCCCGCGGTGTGCGCCATCGACGAGGCGAGGGCGCATGCGAGAACGGCTGTACGCAGCCCGGTGGCCAGATGGCTCACCTTCCGCGGCCTCCGGAGTGGCCCCGCACCAACGCCTTCGGGCAGCGCGAAACGATGTAGTCGCGCACGAAGGCGAAGTCTTCCGGCGCGGCGTAGACCTGGTTGCGGCTGAACTTCTCCGCGAGGTAGATGACCCCGCGGCGCTCGTTGATCCGGATCTGCCGGACCTTGGTGAAGGTCGTGTGCAGGGACTGGCGCGACGCCGCGAGCAGGCCGGCCCCGGTGGTCTGTGGGCTGCTGCCGGCGATGCCTGCGAGCATGGTGACCAGCATCCGGGCCTGGTTGCGCTCGAACTGTTTGCGCAACTGGACGTGATTGACGCCGCGCGCGTCCATCTCGAAGACGACGCAATAGCGTCCGCCCATCAGCAATGCGAGCAGCGGGTAGGCAATCAGCGTCAGGACGACCACGATGCCGATCGAGAGACCACCCACCTCCGCGAAGGTGCGCAGCGCCGCGACCACACCGTCACCGTCGAAGAGGGTGAGGACGCCAACGAGCAGCGCCGGCACCAGGGCCGCAAACAGCATGACCTTTGCGACGGTGATGAGGATCGTCGGGTTCTTCCACAGATTGACCTCATGCACCCAGCGGAGAACCCCGTCCTGTCCGGACGTGATGCCCGAGCCGGGGAGGGGTTCCGCATCTGCAGCGCCAGCCATTCTGAACCTCCCGAAGGGGATGACGCAGCGCGGTGGCTGCGTCGAGTGGACAGATTACATGCCCTGGTAGATCGGCCCTTCGCCGCCCTGCGGCACGACCCAGTTGATGTTCTGGGTCGGGTCCTTGATGTCGCAGGTCTTGCAGTGGATGCAGTTCTGCGCGTTGATCTGCAGACGGGGCTTGCCTTCTTCCTCGACGATCTCGTACACGCCGGCCGGACAGTAGCGCTGTTCCGGGGCGTCGTACCGGGCGAGGTTGATCGAGATGGCTACCGAGGGGTCCTTCAGCTGCAGATGGCAGGGCTGCTCTTCCTCGTGGTTCGTGTTCGACAGGAACACGGACGAGAGCCGGTCGAAGGTGAGTACCCCGTCGGGTTTGGGGTAGTTTATCTTCGGGCACTCGGACGCCGGCTTCAGCTTCTCGTGATCGGCGCTGTTGTGCAGGGTCCAGGGGGCTTTGCCGCGGAACAGCATCTGGTCCATGCCGAACAGGAAGGAGCCCATGATCAGGCCCTTCTTCATCAGCGGCTTGAAGTTGCGCGATTTGTGCAGCTCTGCATAGAGCCACGAATCGCGGAAGGCGGCCGGGTAGCCCGTCAGCGCGTCGCGCTGGCGTTCGGCGGCCAGCGCCTCGAAGGCTGCTTCGGCGGCGAGCATGCCGGACTTGATCGCTGCATGCACACCCTTGATGCGCGCGGCGTTCAGGAAACCCGCGTCGTCACCGATCAGCGCACCGCCCGGGAACACCAGGCGCGGCAGGCTCTGGATGTTGCCGGTGGCGATGGCACGTGCACCGTAGGACAGGCGCTTGCCGCCCTCGATGTGCTTGCGCACCGCGGCGTGGGTCTTCCATCGCTGCATCTCTTCGAAGGGGGACAGGTGCGGGTTTTCATAGTTGAGGCCGACCACGAAGCCGAGCGCGACGAGGTTGTCCTCGAGGTGGTAGATGAAGCCGCCACCGTAGGTGCGGTTGTCCATCGGCCAGCCGGCAGTGTGCACGACCAGGCCGGGGCGATGCATCTCCGGGCTGACTTCCCACAACTCCTTGACGCCGATGCCGTAGGTCTGCGGATCGACGCCGTCGCGCAGGTTGAATTTCGCTTCGAGCTGCTTGCCGAGGTGGCCACGACAGCCTTCGGCAAACAGCGTGTACTTGGCGTGCAGTTCCATGCCGGGCTGGTGCTGCGGGCCGGGTGTGCCGTCGCGGTTCAGACCCATGTCACCGGTGGCGATGCCTTTGACCGCACCGTGCTCGTCGTAGAGGATCTCGGCCGCGGCGAAGCCCGGATAGACCTCGATACCGGCAGCTTCGGCCTGCTCGCCCAGCCATTTGACGAGGTTGCCCAGGCGGATGATGTAGTTGCCGTGGTTGTCGAAACAGTCCGGCGTGAGCGCAGGCGGGTTGCGGAACGAGCCCTTTTCGGTGAGAAAGATGACCTGATCTTCGGTCACGGCGGTCGTCAGCGGAGCCCCCTTTTCCTTCCAGTCGGGGATCAGCTCGTTGAGCGAACGCGGGTCGATCACCGCGCCGGAGAGGATGTGGGCACCGATTTCCGCGCCTTTCTCGATCAGGCACACCGCAAGGTCCTGCCCTTTTGCCTCGGCCTGTTGCTTCAAACGGATCGCCGCGGCGAGGCCTGCAGGGCCGCCGCCGACGATCAGTACATCGAATTCCATCGATTCGCGTTCCATCCTGTCCTCCTGTCCCATCATTTCGGCGTGTGCGCGAGCTGTCGCTGGCGCCAGTTTAAACCCGTGCGCGCTCGCGCATGCGCCGACGATCATCCGGCACGCAGGCGCCTTGCGCAAACATACGGGGCCGTATGTTACATTAGCGCGCTCAACATACAAGAGGAGATGCAACATGAAGGAGCACGGCAAGCTCATCTACACTGCGCGCATCCCCGTGCGCTGGGGAGACATGGACGCCTACGGGCACGTCAACAATACGGTGTACTTCCGCTTCCTCGAGCAGGCCCGCTGCGAGTGGCTGGAAAAGGTCGGTGTCCGCGTGCGTCCGGACGAGGCCGTAGGGCCGGTGATCATCAACGCGAGCTGCACGTTCCTGATTCCGGTGAATTATCCTTCAACGGTCGTTGTGAAGATGTACGTCGGTGAGCCGGGGCGGTCGAGCGTGATGACCTGGTATGAACTTTTCGTCGAAGGCGACGAGCGATTGTACGCAGAGGGCGCGGCCAAGACGGTGTGGATGGACATGCGCACCGGCAAGTCGGCGCCGATTCCCGATTTCATCCGTGCGCTGTTCGAGGACGCGCCCGCCTGAAGCAGGCCGTACCTGCACGTGACATAGCGACTGGCTGTACAGAAAAAGACGAGGCCACCGAAGTGGCATGCATTCAGTGAGAGGAGACACGATGAATCAGCTTGCAGAACAGAAGCCGCTCTGGACGCCGTCGGCCGAGCGTGTGGCGGACGCCAACGTCACCGCCTTCCGTCTTGCCGCGGAGAAGCGGTGGGGCGTCACGCTGCCCGACTATGCGGCGCTCTACGACTGGTCGGTGGCGCAGCCCGAGCAGTTCTGGGTGAGCGTCTGGGAAGGGGATGGGACTGGCGCCGGCGTGATCGGCGCGCGCGGTCAGCGCGTGCTGGTCGATGGTCACCGCATGCCCGGCGCGCAGTGGTTTCCCGATGCACGCTTCAACTTTGCCCGCAACCTGCTGCGTTCGCGCGATGCGCACGATGCCATCGTGTTCTGGGGCGAGGACCGGGTGAAGAACCGCATGAGCCACGGCGAGCTTTATCGCGCCGTTGCGCACTTCGCCGCCGCCCTGAGGGAACAGGGCGTGGTCGCCGGTGACCGCGTCGCCGCCTACATGCCCAACCTGCCCGAGACCGCCATCGCCATGCTGGCCGCGGCGAGTATCGGCGCCATCTTCACCTCGGCCTCGCCCGACTTCGGTGTGCAGGGCGTGCTCGACCGCTTCGGCCAAACCGAGCCCAAGGTTTTGATCGCCTGCGACGGCTATTACTACGGCGGCAAGACGGTCGACGTGCTCGGCAAGCTCGGCGACATCGTCGGTCAGTTGCCGTCCGTGCAGCGCGTCGTGGTCGTGCCTTACGTTCATCACGACCACGACCTGTCGCATGTGCCGCATGCGCGCATGTACGCGGATTTCATCGCCCCCTTCCACTTCGTGGACGACATCGAGTTCGCCGAGCTGCCCTTCGACCACCCGCTGTACATCATGTACTCCTCGGGCACCACCGGCGTCCCGAAGTGCATCGTGCACTGCGCCGGCGGCGCGCTGCTGCAGCACCTGAAGGAACACACGCTGCACGGCGACGTGAAGCCGGGCGACCGCGTGTTCTACTTCACCACCTGCGGCTGGATGATGTGGAACTGGCTGGTCTCCGCGCTCGCCGCAGAGGCTACGCTGCTGCTCTATGACGGCTCGCCCTTCGCCGGCGACAACCAGATCCTCTTTGACTATGCCGACGCCGAGCAGATGACGCACTTCGGCACCTCGGCCAAGTACCTCGATGCGGCCGCGAAGTTCGGACTCAAGCCGCGTGAGACCCACAAGCTCGACAGCGTGCGCGCCATGATGAGCACCGGCAGTCCGCTCGTGCCGGAAGGCTTCGACTACGTCTACCGCGACATCAAGGCCGACCTGCAGCTCTCGTCCATCTCGGGCGGTACCGACATCATTTCCTGCTTCGTGCTCGGCAGCCCGGTGCTGCCGGTGTGGCGCGGCGAGATCCAGTGCCGCGGCCTGGGCATGGCGGTGGACGTGTGGGACGACGAGGGTCGCCCGGTGTGCGGCGAGAAGGGGGAGCTGGTGTGCAGCAAGCCCTTCCCGGTGATGCCGATTGGCTTCTGGAACGACGCCGACGGCGCCAAGTACCACGCTGCCTACTTCGATCGCTTCGACAACGTGTGGTGCCACGGGGATTTCTGCGAGATCACCGCGCATGGCGGGCTGATCATCTACGGAAGGTCGGACGCCACGCTCAACCCGGGCGGGGTGCGCATCGGCACCGCCGAGATCTACCGCCAGGTCGAGAAGCTGCACGAGGTTGTCGAGTCGCTGGTGATCGGCCAGGACTGGCCGCCGCAGAATCCGAACGATGTACGCGTGGTGCTGTTCGTGAAGCTGCGCGAAGGGCTGACGCTCGACGACGATCTGGTCAGACGGATCAAGCAGACCATTCGCGACAACACCACGCCGCGCCACGTGCCGGCCAAGGTGCTTCAGGTGGCAGACATCCCGCGCACCAAGAGCGGCAAGATCGTCGAACTGGCGGTGCGGAACGTAGTGCATGGCCGCCCGGTCAAGAATCAGGAGGCCCTGGCCAACCCCGAGGCGCTGGCGCATTTCCGCGAACGCGCCGAGCTGGCCGACTGAGGAGGAAAGACCATGCTGATGAATCCCGATAGATCCGTGTTGCTGATCGTGGATGTGCAGGCGCGGCTCGCACCCTATATTCACCAGGGCGAGCAGGTGGCGGAGAACTGCGCCTGGCTCGCCCAGGTGGCCGAGCGGATCGGTGTGCCGGTGGTGGTGACCGAGCATTTCCCCGAGAAGATCGGTGGCACTGTGGATTCGGTGCGCGCGGTGACCGCCAACGCGCAATACGTCGGCAAGCAGTTCTTCTCCGCGCAGGCCGATGGCTGCTTTGCGGGCACGGCGGTGGAGCAGCGCAAGCAGGTGATCGTGTGTGGTACCGAGGCGCATGTGTGCGTGCAGCAGACCGCACTTGACCTGCGCCAGGCCGGCAAGGATGTCTTCATCGTCGCCGAAGCCTCGGGTTCGCGCGACCCGGCCAACCGCGACCTCGCCTTCGAGCGCATGCGTGGGCACGGCATCGAGATCGTGTCGCGCGAGATGGTCGCTTTCGAGTGGCTCCAGCGCGGCGGAACGGATCTGTTCCGTGAAGTGAACCGCGACTTCATCCGCTGAATGCGGTGGCCCGAAGGGCCGCAAGACGGCGCGCCGACCTGAAGGAGGGGGCGCGCTTTTTTTTCGTGCCTGTGGCGGCGGGTACGGGAAAACGTGCCTATGACCGGCAGATCCTTTGACCTAACCTGACCGATCTGTTCCACGGCGCTGCGATCCGGGTTCTCGCCACGCAATCCGCAGGAGCCCGCATCGTCGCACCGTGCCCCAACACGCACGTGCGGAGGTCGAGATGGAAAAGCGGGAGACAGGCAGGCTTACGGCACAGATCGATGCGGTGATCGAGCAGATTGCCGCACGGCTGCCGGCGGACCAGGCAGCGGTGGTGAGCGACTTTGCCGCCCGCTACTTCGCCCAGATGGATCCGGACGAACTCGAAGCTCTGCCCGTCACCGACCTCTACGGCGCGGTGTTGAGCCAGTGGCATTTCATCGCTCGCCGCAAGGAAGCAAGCTGCGTGCGCGTGTTCAACCCACGCGTGGATGAGAGCGGATGGGAGTGTCCGCACACCGTCATCGAGATCGTCGGCGAGGACATGCCTTTTCTGGTCGACTCGATCACCATGGAGGTGGCGCGCCAGGGACTGACCCTGCATCTGATCATCCATCCGGTCATCAAGGTGCAGCGTGATGCGCAGGGCCGCTTTGTCCGCTTCGGCGGCGACGGCGCAGACGCTGCGGGTGCAGGCGCCGAGGGGGCGGGAGGCAAGGGGGCGGGAGGCAAGGGGGCGGGAGGCAAGGGCGCCGGCTTCGAATCCATCATGCACCTGGAGGTCGACCGTCGTACCGACCCCGCAGATCTGGCCGCGCTGCAGGCGGGCATCGAGCACGTGCTGGCCGATGTGCGTGTTGCGGTGAGCGACTGGCCCGCGATGCGCACCCGGCTGCAGGAGATCACCGCCGGGCTCGATACGCTGCCGGCTGTGCTGGAGTCGGCCGATGCCACGGAGGTGAAGGCCTTCCTGCAATGGCTGGCCCAGGACAATTTCGTGCTGCTCGGCTGCCGTGACTACACGCTGGCGAGTACGGAGGAGGGGAACGAACTGCGCATCGTCCCCAACTCGGGGCTGGGTTTGCTGCGCGGCGAGGGTGAGGATGGCCAGTCACGCTCCTTCGCGGCCTTGCCGCCGCAGTTGCGTGCGCAGGCCCATCTGCCGCGACTGCTCACGATCACCAAGTCGAATTCCCGCTCGACGGTACATCGGCCGGGCTATCTGGACTTCATCGGCATCAAGACCTTCGACGGCGAGGGCAGGGTGGCCGGTGAGCGTCGGGTCATCGGCCTGTTGGCATCTACCGCCTACAGCACCAGCCCGCGCCAGATCCCGCTGCTGCGCCGCAAGGTCGACGCGGTGTTCGAGCGCGCTGGCCTGCTGCCCGGAGGTCATGCCGCCAAGGCGCTGCAGACCTTGCTCGAGCGCTATCCGCGCGACGAGCTGTTCCAGATCGATCCGGAAGAACTGCACGCCCACGCGATGGGTATCCTCCGCCTCGGCGAGCGGCTGCGCACCCGGCTCTTCGTGCGCATCGACCCGTTTGCGCGCTTCGTGTCCTGCCTCGTCTATGTGCCGCGCGAACACTACAACACCGACCAGCGCAAGCGCATGCAGGCGGTGCTGATGGATGCGTTCAACGGGACCTCGTCCGAGTTCGACGTGCAGTTCTCGGATTCCGCTCTGGCGCGCATCCTGATCACGGTACGTACGCGGGACTCGATCATTCCACCCTTCGATACCCGCGAACTGGAGCAGCGCCTGATCCGCGCCGCGCGGCGCTGGGAGGATGAGTTGCAGCAGGCGCTGGTCGAGCAGTGCGGCGAGGAGCGCGGCATGAAACTGCTGCGTCGCTACGGCAGCGGGTTCCCGGCCGGCTACCGTGAGGACTATTCGGCGCGCATGGCGGTGTTCGATATCGAACAGATGGAGGCGTTGCGCGACGATGACGCGCTGGCGCTCAACCTGCATGTGCCGCTGGAGGCGCAGCAAGGGCGCCTGAACCTGCGCCTGTATCACCTCGGTGCGCCGGTGGCGCTGTCGCACAGCCTGCCCATGCTCGAGAAGATGGGTGTGAAGGTGATCGACGAGCGCCCTGCCGAGATCGAGCGTCTGGATGGCAGCACGGTGTGGCTGCACGACTTCGGCCTGCAGTACGCGGGCGCCGAGAGCCTGGACATCCACGCCCTGCGGCCGCTGTTCCAGGACGCCTTCCTGCGCGCCTGGCGCGGCGAGGTGGAAAACGACGACTTCAACCGCCTCGTGCTGCTCGCCGGTCTTTCATGGCGCGAGGTCAGCGTGCTGCGCGCCTACGCGAAGTACATGCGGCAGGCGGCCTTCACCTTCAGTCTCGCCTACATGGAGCAGACGCTCGCGGCGTATCCGAAGCTCGCGCGCGCGCTGTTCGAGCTCTTCCGCACCCGCTTCGATCCGGCGCTGGGCGGCGATCGCGACGCGCAATGCGCGGCGCAGGTGGCGGCGATCGAGGCCGAACTCAACACCGTCGCCAATCTCGACGAGGACCGCATCCTGCGCCAGTTCCTCGCCATGATCCTCGCCACGCTGCGCACCAACTGGTTCCAGCGCGACAAGGACGGCGCAGCCAAGACCTACACCTCGTTCAAGTTCTCGCCGGCGAAGATTCCCAGCCTGCCGCAGCCCCTGCCGATGTTCGAGATCTTCGTATACTCGCCGCGCTTCGAGGGCGTGCATCTGCGCGGCGGCAAGGTGGCGCGTGGCGGCCTGCGCTGGTCCGACCGCATGGAGGATTTCCGCACCGAGATCCTTGGCCTGGTGAAGGCGCAGATCGTCAAGAATGCGGTGATCGTGCCGGTAGGCTCGAAGGGCGGCTTCGTGGTCAAGTGTCCGCCCGCCGAGGGCGGACGCGAGGCGCTGGTCGCCGAGGGCGTGGCCTGCTACCGCAATTTCCTGCGCGGTCTGCTCGATCTCACCGATAACCTGGTGCAGGGCGCCGTGGTGCCGCCGGCCGACGTGGTGCGCCACGATGAGGACGACCCCTACCTGGTGGTGGCGGCCGACAAGGGCACGGCGACCTTCTCGGACTATGCCAACGAGGTTTCGGCCGAATACGGCTTCTGGCTGGCCGACGCCTTTGCCTCCGGCGGCTCGGTGGGCTACGACCACAAGAAGATGGGCATCACCGCGCGCGGCGCCTGGGAGGCGGTCAAGCGCCACTTCCGCGAGATGGGCAAGGACATCCAGGAAGAGCCCTTCACCGCGGCCGGCGTGGGCGACATGTCGGGCGACGTGTTCGGCAACGGCATGCTGCTGTCGAAGCAGACGAGACTGATCGCGGCCTTCGACCATCGCCACATCTTCATCGACCCCGATCCCGACCCCGCGCGCTCTTGGGAAGAGCGCGCGCGCCTGTTCGCGCTGCCGCGCTCGAGTTGGGATGACTACGACAAGGCGCTGATCTCGCAGGGTGGCGGCGTGTGGCCGCGCAGCGCAAAGTCGATCAAGCTCTCGCCCGAGGTGCGTGCCGCGCTCGATCTCCAGGCCGCGCAGCTCACACCCACCGAGCTCATCCGCGCCATCCTCACCGCGCCGGTGGAACTTCTCTACAACGGTGGTATCGGCACCTACATCAAGGCCAGCGCCGAGGCCGACGCCGCGGTGGGCGACCGCGCCAACGACGCCGTGCGCGTCAATGGCGGCGAGCTGCGCTGCAAGGTGCTGGGCGAGGGCGGCAACCTGGGGGCCACCCAGCTCGGCCGGATCGAGTTCGCGCTGGGCGGCGGCCGCGTCAACACCGACGCGATCGATAACTCCGGTGGCGTGGATTGCTCGGATCACGAGGTCAACATCAAGATCCTGCTCGGTGCCGTGGTGGCCGAGGGCGAGCTCACCCTGAAGCAGCGCAACAAGCTGCTCGCAGACATGACCGATGAGGTCGCGACGCTGGTGCTGCGGGACAACTACGCGCAGACGCAGATCCTCTCGGTGACATGGGCGCGGGGCGTGGCGTTGCTCGACGAGCAGGCGGACTTCATGCGCCGCCTCGCCCACGCCGGGCGGCTCAACCGCAAGCTCGAGTTCCTGCCGATGGATGAGGAGCTTGCGCAGCGCAAGGCCGCGCGCGCCGGTCTCACCCATCCTGAGCTGGCCGTGCTGCTCGCCTACAGCAAGATCGAACTCTACGACGAGGTGCTGGCGTCCGACGTGCCGGAGGATCCCTACATCCGCACCGCGCTGGAGCGCTACTTCCCGGGACCCCTGCGCGAGCGCTTCGCCGTCCAGATCCAGGCGCATCCGCTGCGGCGCGAAATCATCTCCACGCACGTCATCAATAGCATGATCAACCGTGTCGGGCCGACTTTCGTGCATCGGTTGAAGACCGAGATGGGTGTGCCTGCCGCCGATATCGTGCGCGCCTACATGGCTACGCGCGAGGTCTTCGGGCTGGTGGGGGTGTGGCAGGATACCGAGGCGCTGGACAACCGCATCGACAATGCGGTGCAGCTGGAACTGATCTTGGCCTCCGGCCGGCTGGTGCAGCGCGGTACCTTGTGGTTCCTGCGCAACCGGCGCTGGCTGGCCGATCTGCAGGCGACGCTGGCCCACTTTTCGCCGGGCGTCGCAGCGCTGGCCGGTCGGCTGCACGACGATGTCGGCCCTGCTTACCGGGAAGAGCTCGATGCTGCAGTGGCACGCTGGGTGGAGCAGGGCGTGCCCGAGGCGCTGGCGCGGCGCGTGGCGGCATTGGACGAGCTGTACTCGGCGCTCGACCTGGTCGAGATTGCCGCCGAGACCGGACAGGATGAGGCGGCGGTGGCACGGGTGTATTTTGCGCTCGGTGGCGAGCTGGAGTTGCACTGGCTGGGGCGGCAGATCTCGGCGCTGCCGGCGGAGACGCGCTGGCAGAATCTCGCCCGGGGCGCCTTGCGTACCGACCTGTCGATGCTCGCGCGCACGCTCGCTGCGGAGGCCATCCGCCTGGCGCCGGAGGGCGGCGACACGGCGGCCCGGCTCGCGGCATGGCGCGCTCGTGCTGCCGCGGCCCTGGACCGATACCAGCACCTGCTCGGAGAGATCCGTGGTGCGCAGAACATTGACCTGGCGATGCTGTCGGTGCTGCTGCGCGAGCTGCGCGGTATGACCTGAGAGGCATGGCCTGAGCAGCGAGGCCCCCGACCGGAGGCTGGATCATGCGATTCCCGTGGGGCGGCGCGGGGTCCGGCCTGGGCGCCGAACAGGGGCGGAGCGAGCGCCGGACTGCTGACGCATGTCCGGCGCTTCGGTTATCATCGCGCTTTCCCGCAGCACATCTCCCATGACCAAATACGTCTTCGTTACCGGCGGTGTCGTGTCCTCCCTGGGCAAAGGCATCGCGGCGGCCTCTTTGGGGGCCATTCTCGAGTCCCGTGGCATCAAGGTCACGCACCTCAAGCTGGACCCGTACATCAACGTCGATCCGGGCACCATGAGCCCGTTCCAGCACGGCGAAGTCTTCGTCACCGAAGACGGTGCGGAAACCGACCTCGACCTCGGCCATTACGAGCGCTTCACCAGCGCCAAGATGAGCAAGCGCAACAACTTCACCACCGGTCAGATCTATGAGTCGGTGCTGAAGAAGGAGCGCCGTGGCGAGTACCTGGGCAAGACCGTGCAGGTCATCCCGCACATCACCGACGAGATCAAGGCCTACGTCAAGCGCGGCGCCGAGGGCGCCGACGTGGCGATCATCGAGGTCGGCGGCACGGTGGGCGACATCGAGTCGCTGCCCTTCCTGGAGGCCATCCGCCAGATGGGCTTCGAGGAAGGCCGCAACGGCACCTGCTTCATCCACCTCACGCTGCTGCCCTACATCCCGACCGCCGGCGAGCTCAAGACCAAGCCGACCCAGCACTCGGTGAAGGAGCTGCGCGAGATCGGCATCCAGCCCGACATCCTGCTGTGCCGCGCCGATCGCTCGATTCCGGTGGACGAGCGCCGCAAGATCGCGCTGTTCTGCAACGTGATGCCCGAGGCGGTGATCGAGGTGCTCGACGCCGACTCCATCTACAAGATCCCGGGCATGCTGCACGACCAGATGCTCGACCAGATCGTCTGCCACAAGCTCGACATCCTCGCACGCGCGGCAGATCTCTCGGTGTGGGAGAAGCTGATCCACGCGCTCGAGAACCCGAAGCAGTCGGTCGACATCGGCTTTGTCGGCAAGTACGTCGACCTCACCGAGTCCTACAAGTCGCTGATCGAGTCGCTCAACCACGCCGGCATGCACACCGAGTCGAAGGTGAAGATCCACTACATCGACTCCGAGGACATCGAGCGCGACGGCTGCGGCGTGCTGCAGGCCATGGACGCGATCCTGGTGCCCGGCGGCTTCGGCAAGCGCGGCACCGAGGGCAAGATCGCCGCGATCCGCTACGCGCGCGAGAACAAGGTGCCGTACCTGGGCATCTGCCTCGGCATGCAGCTCGCGGTGGTGGAGTTCGCTCGCGACGTCGCCGGCATGGAAGGCGCCCACTCTACAGAGTTCGAGCGCGACACCAAGTACCCGGTGATCGGCCTGATCACAGAGTGGAAGGATCGCACGGGCAAGATCGAGAAGCGCTCGGAAGAGTCCGACCTCGGCGGCACCATGCGCCTCGGCGGCCAGCTCTGCCAGCTCAAGGAAGGCACGCTGGCGCGCGCGATCTACGGCGCCCCCGAGGTCATGGAGCGCCACCGCCATCGCTACGAGGTGAACAACACCCTGCTCGCCAAGCTGGAAGAGAAGGGACTGGTGGTGTCGGGGCGCGCGCCCGTCACCGACCTGTGCGAGATGGTCGAGCTGCCCGCCGACGTCCATCCGTGGTTCGTCGGCTGCCAGTTCCACCCCGAATTCACCTCCAACCCGCGCAAGGGCCATCCGCTGTTCACCGCCTACGTGAAGGCGGCGATTGCGCGCAAGCAGGCCGCGGCCTGAAGGAGCGAAGCATGAACCTCTGCGGTTTCGATGTTGGCCTGGACAAGCCGATTTTCCTGATCTCCGGCCCCTGTGTGGCCGAATCCGAGCAGATGTGCCTGGACATCGCCGGCCAGATGAAGGAAATCTGCGCCGAGCTGGGCATCCCGTACATCTTCAAGGCGTCCTACGACAAGGCCAACCGCAGCTCGGGCAAGAGCTTCCGCGGCCACGGCATGGACGCCGGCCTCAAGATGCTCGAGGCGGTGAAGAAGCAGCTCGGCCTGCCGGTGCTGACCGACGTGCACACGATCGAGGAAATCCCTGCGGTGGCGTCGGTCGTCGACGTGCTGCAGACCCCGGCCTTCCTGTGCCGCCAGACCGATTTCATCCACGCGGTGGCGGCCAGTGGCAAACCGGTGAACATCAAGAAGGGCCAGTTCCTTGCGCCGGGCGACATGAAGAATGTCGCCGACAAGGCCAGGGAAGCGAACGGCGGCGCCGACACCATCATGGTGTGCGAGCGCGGTGCGTCCTTCGGCTACAACAACCTCGTCTCCGACATGCGCTCGCTGGCGATCATGCGCGACACCGGCTGCCCGGTGGTGTTCGACGCCACCCACTCGGTGCAGCTGCCGGGCGGGCAGGGCACGGCCTCGGGCGGCCAGCGCGAGTTCGTGCCGGTGCTGGCGCGCGCCGCAGTCGCGGTGGGCGTGGCGGGTCTCTTCATGGAGACCCACCCGGACCCCGCCAAGGCGCTGTCCGACGGTCCCAACGCCTGGCCGCTGCCGAAGATGAAGGCGCTGCTGACCACCCTCAAGGACATCGACGCGCTGGTAAAGCGCCAGGGCTTCCTCGAGACCACGCTCTGAGCTTCGAATTCCCCCAATCCCAGTAACTGCAACAGGACTACACATGAGTGCAATCGTTGATGTGATCGCCCGCGAGATTCTCGACTCACGCGGCAACCCCACCGTCGAAGCCGACGTGCTGCTGGAATCCGGCGTGATGGGCCGCGCCGCGGTGCCGTCGGGCGCCTCCACCGGTTCGCGCGAGGCGATCGAGCTGCGTGACGGCGACAAGTCGCGCTTCCTCGGCAAGGGCGTGCTGCGCGCGGTCGAGAACGTGAACACCGAGATCGCCGAAGCGATCATCGGCCTCGACGCCGAGGAGCAGGCCTTCATCGACCGCACCCTGATCGAGCTCGACGGCACTGAGAACAAGTCGCGCCTGGGCGCCAACGCCATGCTGGCGGTGTCGATGGCGGTGGCCAAGGCCGCCGCCGAAGAGGCCGGCCTGCCGCTGTACCGCTACTTCGGCGGCTCCAGTCCGATGGTGATGCCGGTGCCGATGATGAATGTCATCAATGGCGGCGAGCACGCCAACAACAGCCTGGACATCCAGGAATGCATGATCATGCCGGTGAGCATGGGCAGCTTCCGCGAGGCGCTGCGCTGCGGTGCCGAGATCTTCCACCACCTCAAGAAGATCGTGGACGGCAAGGGCTACCCCACCACCGTTGGCGACGAGGGCGGCTTCGCCCCCAACGTCTCGGGCACCGAGGAAGCGCTCAACCTGATCCAGGAAGCCATCGTCGCCGCCGGCTACGTGCCCGGCCAGGATGTGCTGCTGGCGCTCGACTGCGCTGCATCCGAGTTCTACAAGGACGGCAAGTACGAGCTCAAGGGCGAGGGCCTGTCGCTCACCGCGGAGGGCTTCACCGACTACCTCGAGACCCTGTGCGACAAGTTCCCGATCGTCTCGATCGAGGACGCCATGGCCGAGGGCGACTGGGACGGCTGGAAGATCCTCACCGAGCGCCTGGGCAAGCGTGTGCAGCTGGTGGGTGACGACCTCTTCGTCACCAACACCCGCATCCTTGCGCAGGGCATCGAGCAGGGCGTGGCCAACTCGATCCTCATCAAGATCAACCAGATCGGCACGCTCACCGAGACCTTCGCCGCCGTCGAGATGGCCAAGCTCGCTGGCTACACCGCGGTGATCTCGCACCGCTCGGGCGAGACCGACGATTCGACCATCGCCGACATCGCCGTGGGCTTGCGCGCGATGCAAATCAAGACCGGTTCGCTGAGCCGCTCGGACCGCATCTCCAAGTACAACCAGCTGCTGCGTATCGAGGAAGACCTCGGCGATACCGCGGCCTACCCGGGCAAGCGCGCGTTCTACAACCTGCGCTGACCGTCGTCCTGCGGCGAGGTCGGCGCTCTTGTCGCCGACCTCGCCGAATCGGTGCTGACCGGGCCTTCGTGGGCAAGCCCGGTATAACCGGAATGCAGGCCCGCCCCGCCACGGGGAGTGGGCCTGTCCGCGAACGCGGTGGCCGGCCCTGCGGCAATCCAATCTCGAGTTTTTCTGCTTGATGCGCTGGCCCATCCTGATCCTGCTCGCACTCGTCGTGCTGCTGCAGTACCCGCTCTGGCTGGGGAAGGGCGGATGGCTGCGCGTGTGGGACGTCGATCGCCAGTTGCAGGCGCAGCGAGATGAGAATCTGCGCCTCGAGCAGCGCAACGCAAGCCTCGCGGCCGAGGTGAATGACCTCAAGTCGGGTAATGAGGCAATCGAGGAGCGCGCCCGTTTCGAACTCGGGCTGACCAAGCCGGGCGAGATCTACGTGCAGGTGCCGCAGCGCTGAGTGTTCTCTGGGCGGCGCCGGGCTTGTAGCCTTCAGTTGGCAAGCAGGGTGCGGGCGCCGTCGATGCGCTGTGCGAAGTAGCGGTTGTCCAGGCGCTCGACGCGAACCTTTCCACGGCTCGACGGCGCATGCACGAACCGGCCATCACCGATGTAGATCCCCATGTGTGAATGTCGGCGCTTGAGCGTGTTGAAGAACACGAGATCGCCGGGCGCGAGCGCCTCGACCGGGATGGGCCGGGTCCGTTCTGCGATCTGAGCCGCGTTGTGGGGCAGGCGCTGGCCGCTGATATTCTCCACGACGTACGCGACCATTCCGCTGCAGTCGAGCCCGGCCTCGGGGTTGCGGCCGCCGAAGCGATAGCCGGTGTCGAGGAGACCGAGGGCGAACAGCACCATCTCCTGGGCATGCTGCTCGTCGGGGAAGGCAAAATAGCTGCTGCGCGCGGGCGCCGGCGTCTGTGGCGCAGCGGTGCTGTGGCGGGGTGCCTCGGGGACCGTGCTGCAGGCGGCTAGCAGCATGACTGCGCTGAGGCAGGCGAACCGTCGCAGGCTTGCCTGCCGGGGGTGAATTGCCTTGCGCGCGGAGTTCTTCGATCTCATGTGCGCAAAGATAAAGCAGGCCTTGGAGACGGTCCAGCGGCGGGCTTCACGCCACGGGTCCTTCAGGCTGTCAGTCCGTCAACTCGATGCGCCCGCTCACATGCACCGATACCTGGCTCTCGCCGCCTTCAAGCGGTGCGGGTGCGGCATCGGCGGCGGCCATGGTCGCCATGCGCATGCGGGGCATCGGGGGGGGCGAGAAGCCGCTGTCACCGACGCTGAGGTGGACGATGCGGTGTTTCCGACCCAGGGTGCCGGCGATCAGTCCGGCGCGGGCCTCGAAAGCCTGTAGCGCGTCGACGGTGGCCGCGTCGAGCGCCTTGCGCCGCGTGGCGGGGGCAGGCTCCATGCCGACATGGGCGAGCGCCAGACCGGCCTGCAGTCGTCCGACCAGCGCGGACATCGCCGCCAGGTCCATGCTTTCGAGGCGGATCTCCGAGCGCATGCGCCACGACGTGATGCGGCCACGGTCGTCCTTGTCGTAGACCGGCCAGGTGGAGATGCTGCCGGTCTGCGCCTTGACCGTTTTCTCCGCGCGCACGGTTTCCAGCGCCCCGGCGATGGCGCGGTTCACCTCGTCGGCAAGCACCGCGGCGTCGGCACCGGAGCGCTCGACATACAGTACCGCGGTGGCGAGGTCGTTGGCAGCCGCGGTGCTGGCCTGCGCGGATAACTCGACCGTGAGCGGCGCGCCGGCCTCGGCGGCGGCAGGCACAGCCACGGCGATGTTGAATGCCGCGACCAGGGCGAGCAGGGCGGGTTTCATCAAGCGGCCCCTTCGATGACGCTGGCGGGTTCGAGTGCGCACAGATCCTTCTCGTACAGACGCGCGTTCTCGATGTAATGTTGCGCGTTCCACTTCAGGTGCTCGATCTCATCCTCCGTCAGGGTGCGGATGACGCGGCCCGGAGACCCGACGACGAGCGAGCGGTCGGGAATGACCTTGCCCTCGGGGATCAGGGCATTCGCGCCGATGATGCACTGGCTGCCGATGACGGCACGGTTCAGGATCACCGCGTTGATGCCGATCAGGCTGCCATCGCCGATCGTGCAGCCATGCAGCATGGCCATGTGGCCGATGGTGACGCCGCTGCCGATGTGAAGCGGAACGCCCTTGTCGTTGTGCAGCACCGTGCCGTCCTGGATGTTGGTGTCGTCACCGATGGTGATCGGGTCGTTGTCGCCGCGCATCACCACGTTGTACCAGATGCTCACGTTGCGCCCGGCGTGCACTGCGCCCACCACGGTTGCGTTGTGGGCGATCCAGCTGCCTTGACCGAAGCTGGGGCGGCGATCGCCCAGGGCATAGATGCTCATGTGTTGTTCTCGCTATGTCTGTCTCGTGCCACAGCGTACTGCGGCATGTCGGGGCGCGCATCATAACAACTGCGCTCTGGCGTGCAAACACGGTGATTGTGTCAATGTGGCTGATCTGCCAAGGGTTTTGCCGCGCCCTGCGGGGTGCTACGATGCCGGCCGCGAACGGACAACACCCATGCTCAGCTATCGACACGCCTTCCATGCGGGCAATCACGCGGATGTGCTCAAGCACTTCGTGCTGCTCGAATTGCTCGACTACTACAACCGCAAGGATAAACCCTGGGTTTATATCGACACGCATGCCGGTGGCGGCTGCTATGCGCTCGACAGCGAGCAGGCCGGCAAGACCGCCGAGGCGGCGGCCGGGATCGGGCGACTGTGGGACAGGGATGACGTCCCTCCGGCGCTCGGGCCGTACCTCGATGCCGTGCGCCAGTTCAACCCGCATGGCCGGCTCCTGTTCTACCCAGGCTCGCCCGCACTGGCCATGACCAAGGCGCGCGCGCAGGACAGGCTGCGTCTGTTCGAGCTCCATCCGGCCGATCACGAATCGCTGCAGCGCACCTTCACTACCGAACGCGAGCGCGTGCAGGTGCAGCGCAGCGACGGCTTCGGTGCGCTCAAGGGCTTGCTGCCACCGCCCACCCGGCGTGCCGTGGTGCTCATCGATCCGCCTTACGAGGTCAAGGAAGACTACCGCCGCACGGTCGACACCGTGCGTGAGGCGTTGCGACGCTTCCCAACCGGTACTTTTGCGGTGTGGTATCCGATGCTGGCGCGCCCCGAGGCCCGTGCCTTGCCACAGAAGCTCGCCGAGATCGGCGCCGAGAGCTGGCTGGACGTGCGCCTGGCCGTATCTGCTCCGCCGCGCGACGGGTTCGGCATGTTTGGCAGCGGGCTGTACGTGATCAACCCGCCCTGGGTGTTGCCCGAGCGGCTGGAGGCGGCCCTGCCATGGCTGGTGCGGCAACTTGGCGTAGATGAATCGGCCGGCTTCGACCTGGAGCATCACATCGAATGAGCGAGATGCGACCTTCGGGAGACGCGCTGGACGAGTTGCGCGAGGCCATGCGCCGCTTCACGACCGAGCGCGAGTGGACGCCGTTCCACACACCGAAGAATCTTGCCATGGCGCTGGCTGGCGAAGCGGGGGAACTGCTCGAGCACTTCCAGTGGCTCACCCCCGAGCAGTCTGCGCGCCTGCCTGTGGACACCCACGAAGCGGTGGCGCTGGAGATGGCGGACGTGCTGCTTTACCTGGTCCGCCTGAGCGATGTGCTGGGTGTGGACCTCGCCGACGCGGCGCAGCGCAAGATCCGCATCAACGCGGAACGCTACCCGGTCGAACTCGCGCGCGGCAGGGCCGACAAGTACAACCGCCTGTAAGACCTCCCCGGAGCCGACCCCAGGGGAGGGGATGGCAATTTGCGGTGCTGCAGCAGGAATGGATTGGGCCATTGCAAATTTTCTGAAACAATACGCGCTTTCGTATTGAACGGACTCCCATCGTGGACTTGCAGCACATCACCGACATCGAGCGTGCGGCCCAGAAGGGCCGCGGAGAGATATTCCGCCTCGGCATGGGTGTGCTCTTCATCGTCGGTGTGATGTTCTACTCGGCTATGCGGGGGGCTGGAGAAGGCAGCCTGGTGCTGGTCATGGCGGCCATGATCGGTGGCTATATGGCCATGAATATCGGTGCCAACGACGTCGCCAACAACGTCGGCCCCGCGGTCGGCTCGCGCGCGCTCACCCTGGCGGGCGCGCTGGTGATCGCAGCGGTATTCGAGGCCGCGGGGGCGCTGATTGCAGGCGGCGAGGTGGTAGGCACGATCCGCAACGGCATCATCAATCCGGACCTCATCTCCGACCCGGATGTGTTCGTCTGGGTGATGCTGGCCGCACTCCTGGCCGGGGCCTTGTGGCTCAATCTTGCCACCGCGGTGGGGGCTCCGGTGTCGACCACGCACTCGATCGTCGGCGCGGTGCTCGGCGCAGGCATGGCGGCAGCCGGGCCTTCGATCGTCGACTGGAACACGATGGGCAGCATCGCCGCGAGTTGGGTGATCTCTCCCTTGCTTGGCGGCTTGTTCGCCGCAGGCTTCCTGTATCTGGTCAAGCGCAGCATCACCTATCAGGTGGACATGGCCGAGGCCGCACGGCGCATGGTGCCGCTGCTGGTGGGCCTGATGGCGTGGACCTTCTCGACCTACCTCATGCTCAAGGGCCTGGGCAAGGTTTGGAAGGTGAGCTTCGGTGAGGCGCTGGCCTATGGCTTCGTGCTTGGTCTGGTGGTCACGCTGGTGCTGCGGCGCGTGCTCGCCCAGCGCCAGTCCGTTGTGGCCAACACCAAGCAAAGCGTGAACCGGCTGTTCACGGTGCCGCTGATCTTCGCTGCGGCGCTGCTCAGTTTTGCACACGGCTCGAATGACGTTGCGAACGCGGTGGGTCCGCTGGCTGCGATCGTCGATGTGGTGAGCTCGGGGGGGGAGATCCACAAGGCGGCGCCGATCCCGACCTGGGTGATGATGGTGGGGGCGATCGGCATCGCGCTGGGGCTGGCGCTGTTCGGACCCAAGGTGATCCGTACCGTGGGTTCGGAGATCACCGAACTGGATCAGATGCGGGCCTACTGCATTGCCATGGCCGCGACCATCACCGTGATCTTTGCGAGCCAGTTCGGGCTGCCGGTCAGCTCGACGCACATCGCGGTCGGTGGCGTGTTCGGCGTGGGCTTCCTGCGCGAATATCTCAAAAGCAACTACGACCGCATGCTGGCCGAGATCAAGGCGCACCACCCTGAGGGCGACATCGTCGCGATCGAGGCGTTCATCCAGCGCTTCGACAAGGCCACGCTCGAGGAGAAGGGGGCCATGCTCGAGGATCTGAAGCAGCGCTCGAAGAACGCCGAGGATCCGGCCCACTTCTCCAAGGGCGAGCGCAAGGATCTGAAGAAGGTGTACCGCCGCGAGCTCGTGAAGCGCTCACAGCTGATGCGCATCGCTGCGGCCTGGGTGATCACGGTGCCGGCTTCCGCGTTGATGGCTGCGATGCTGTTCTTCACGATTCGCGGCATGATGCTGCCGTGAGCGCCAGCGGAGAGGCCTTCCCCGCGCGCCTGCGTTCGCGCGAATGCAGCGTGTGCCACTTTCCGACATGACCCTCACCGAACTCTTCGTGCTGTTGCTGACCGGTAGTGTGGTCTGGTTCTGGCTTGACAGTCTGAAGGCGCGCGAGGCCGGCATTGCGGCGGCGCGCCGTGCCTGCCAGCGCGAGGGCGTGCAGTTGCTCGACGAAACCGTGGTGGGGCATGGGCTGCGCTTTGCGCGCAACGACCGTGGGCACATGGTGCTGCGGCGGGGCTTCGACTTCGAGTACTCGGTGAGCGGCGATGATCGTTACCGTGGCACTGTCGTGATCGAGGGACGCGAGGTGGTGCTTGTGGATGTGAGTGCGCACAGGCTCGCGCGCCGCGCCGTGATCATCGATTTCCAGCAGGAAGGCTAGACCCGCGGAGCTGCTGGCCGTTGGCGCTGATCAGCGCCGACGGTCCTCGATGGCGTGAAGGAATTCGTTGCGCGCCTGCGGTGAGTGTGCGAACGATCCCGCGAACGCCTGCGTCACCACCCGCTCGTCTCCGCGCCGGTCCTCACCGAGCAACAGGCACAGCTGCTCGGCCTCGATCACGCAGGCGGCGCCGTCGGCCATGCCGTGGGTCACGAGCGCATCGGCAATGTCGCGCGTCATCCATTCCTGATAGGTGAAGCGGTGCCCGATCGCGTCGACCATGCGGGCGATGCGGCCGAATCCATGCAGACGACCGCCCGGCAGGTAGGCGACATGCGCGACGCCCCGGAAGGGGACGAGATGGTGTGGGCAGACCCCGTGCACCGCGATGCCGCGGATCACGACCATGTCGCGGCGTGCATCCTCGAAGCCTTCGCCAAGCGCCTCGGCGGGATCGAGCTCATAGCCGCCGAGCAACCGGCGCTGCCAGAGTTCGCGCACGCGCTGCGCGGTGCGGCCCGTGTGGGAGTTGTCGGGGTCAATGCCGGCGGCGCGCAACAGCTCTGTCACGGCCCGCTCGAACGCAGGGCCATCGAAGTGCCCGCTGCGGGCGATCCCGATCGAGGCGGGCCGGGCTGGCGCCGGGTGCTCGTGATCGCAGGCATCTGCACGCTGCGCGCTCATGTGCGGGGACTTGGTTGCGAGAGGTGCGCCTGCGATGCGCAGGGTGGGGAAGGCGGGCTCATGCGATGAAGACCGGGTCGGAGAACACCAGGGTGCCGTCCTTGCGCATCATGAGGTTGTTGGCGTTGAGGATATCGGGTAGTACTTGGTAGTCCTCGACGAAATCGGACAGCGCCTTGACCGCCTTCTGCATGCCGGTGCCGAGCGCAAGCGGATTCATGGTCATGTCGTAGAGGGCGATGCGCCCCATGTCCGCGCCGAGCCGGCTCCATTGCTGGCAGGCCGACCAATACACCTCGATCAGGCGCCGTGCGAGCTCCGCCGCGGGCGCATCCTCGGCCAGCGGGTAGAGCTTTTCCATCTCGAGCAGGTGCAGAGGGTAGCCCGACTGCGCGCGGCCGACGATGCCGTGGTCTGCGTGGATGATGGGGAAGTGCTCACCGCGGGGGCGATCCTCGGCCGTGTAGAGAAAATAATCCGCGGGCGAGCTGACAATCTTGTACACCCGCTCGCCGTCGCCCTTGTCGAGCACGATGGAGTATTCGCCGCGCCCGATTTCCTTTTTCCCGTCGAGCAAGGGGTGTTCCGGAACCGGGTCGGGAAGGAGGACGGTCTGCCGTCCGATCAACTCGCGTGCTGCGGAAAAATCCATCGTGCCATCTCCAGGACGTCAGGCCATGATGTTATAACCGGCGTCCACGAAATGCACGCCACCGGTCACCAGACGGCCCGCATCCGACACGAGGAAGGCGGTAAGGGCGCCGATGTCCTCGGGGGTCACCAGCGCGTGCATTGGCGAACGTTCGACCGCGGCCGCCATCAGCCCGTCGAACCCGGCAATGCCCGAGGCTGCGCGGGTCATGAGCGGGCCGGGAGAAACCGCATTCACGCGGATGCCCTTTGTGCCCAGTTCGGCTGCCATGTAGCGGGTGGCTGCCTCCAGCGCCGCCTTGCACAGACCCATCACGCCGTAGTTCGGGATCACCTTCTCCGAACCGAGATAGGTCATCGTCACCAGCGCGCCGCCGCCAGCCTTCATGAGCAGGGGTTCTGCCATTTTCGCCATGCGCACGAAGGAGTGGGTGGATACGTCCATTGCGAGCGCGAAGCCGTCGGGCGAACTGTCCACGACGCGTCCATGCAGGTCGTCGCGCTTGGCGAAGGCCATGCTGTGGATGGCGAAGTCGAGCTTGCCATGGCGGGCGTCGATCTGGGTGAACACGTCCGCCATGGTTTCGGGGCGGGTGACGTCGAGCAGCACCACGTCCTCGACCCCGAGTCGATGCACGACCGGCTCGATGAACGCACGCGTCTTCTCGTTCTGGTAGGTGATGACGACCTTGGCTCCGGCCTCTATGCAGGCCTCGGCCACGCCGGTGGAGATGGATTTCTCGTTGGCGATTCCGGTGATCAGTCCGACCTTGCCTTCCAGGCTGACGATAGGTTTCATGTTGAAGCGTTCCTTGATGGATGTGTTGTTGCAGTGCAACGAAAATGCCCTTGAGGGTGCCGCCGGGGCTTGATTCCGGTCGATCGTGACATCGGGCACGCGGCGCCACTATGGTGCATGCAGTATATTGCGCATTGCAACAATCTCCTGGAGCGTGCGGGGATAATTTGTCCCCCGTCCAAATATGTCACGACCCACCTACATCTTCATGGACTTCGACGGCGTAACCCACCCGTGGGGGGAGGCGGAGGATTTCCGCTGCCTGCCGAGGATCGAAGCCGTCGTGCGCGAGTTCTCCGAAGCACGCATCGTGATCGCATCGGACTGGCGCATGCTGTTCTCGCTGTCCAGACTGATCACGCGCTTTGCCGAGGACGTTCGCGCGCAGATCGCAGGGGTTACGCCGCAACTGCTACCGAAGACGGGGGCGGAACTGCATGGCCTGCGCGAACGCGAGGCGATGGTGTGGCTGGCGCAGCACGAGGCCAGTCCTGGCGATGCGGCCTGGTGTGCGATCGATGATGCGCCCGGTAACTGGCTTTCGCGCCCGCGACTGATCCTCACCGATTTCAAACGTGGCTTCACTGCGGAAGATGAGGGCGCGTTGCGGCGTGTGCTGCAGGGCTTCCGCGATGGGAAGCGCAACCAGGTGGGCACGGTGGCGCCCTCGCTCTGGTCGCGTGACAGCGCGTGAAGGAGCGAGCATGAATTCGTCCGAGAAGATCCTTCCTCCCGACCCGATGGCCGCGCTGGTCGACCCCGACGCGCAGCGTCAGGCCGCAGGCATGGCAGAGCAGACCTTTGCACGCGTGTTCCGGCTCAGCGTCAATGAGGACGACGCCGCACGACGCAAGGGCGTGGAGCAACTGCAGGGCGACCTCGCCGACTGGAGCCTGCGCGGGAAGGCGGGGGAGGCAGGGGAGGCGCAGGCGGCGCGAATCGCCCTGCTGCTCTATGGTCTGGACCAGTGGGGGCTGGCCTGGAGCCGGGCCTTTGGCCTGGTGTCGATCCCCGCACTGAGCGAGCTCATCGGCGCCCTGCGCACCGGGCTGGGCGCGCGCGCGGAGTCCCGTTTCCTGCGCCATTTCGATGAGATCGGTAGCGTCGAGGAATGTGCCATCGAATTCAAGGTCGAGCTGCGACGCGGGGTTCACCTCGCGCTCTGGCACGCCTCGATCGCCAGCGAGAATCGGGAGGAGGCACTGCGCCTTGCGGGGCAGCTGGGCAGCCACCTGCTGGCGCTCACGCGCGAGATGCCGGTCGCGGGCTGGCGCCTGGTGGCCGACGCGCTGGCCTTCATCCAGATCCGCTGCCTGTCGGAAGGGCTGGCGAGCGAAGGCATCGGCCAGGAGGCCACGCAGGCCTTGTTCGCGGCCCTGGTGCGCGAGCTGCCGGGCAGTCAGCGCGAGCTGGTCATGGCCCACTCCGCGCGGGCGGTGATTGCCTGGCAGCAAGCCTTGCGAACGGCCAACGGGCAGGTTCACTGATGGCACTCAAGGCTACGATCTTCAAGGCCGACCTGCAGGTGGCCGACATGGACCGACACCATTACGCGGACTACAGCCTCACGCTGGCGCGCCACCCGTCCGAGACCGACGAGCGCATGATGGTCCGGCTGCTGGCGTTCGCGCTCTTCGCCGACCCGGCGCTCGCCTTCGGCAAGGGTTTGTGCGTGGAGGACGAGCCGGATCTGTGGCAGAAGGATCTCACGGGTGTGATCGAGCGCTGGATCGACGTGGGGCAGCCCGATGAGAAGTGGATCCGCAAGGCTTGCGGGCGCGCGCGCGAAGTGGTCGTCGTCGGCTACGGCCGTGCGCTGGATGTCTGGTGGAACGGCGTCGCGCCGAAGCTCGCGCGTCACGACGGGCTGCGCGTGCTGGAGCTCGACCGCGAGGCGACGGCTGCGCTGGCTCGCCTGGCCGAGCGCAGCATGCGCCTGCAGGTGAGTATTCAGGACGGACAGGCCTGGGTTACGAACGGGCGGGAGCAGGTGCTGGTCGAGCCGCGCTTCCTGCTCGGCAAGCCGGGGCGCTGAGGCCGCGCAACGCTCAGGCGTTGCTACCGAGCAGTGCGCCGCGCACCGCACCGGCAGCGGCGTCCGGGTCCTCCTGCATGAAGCAATGCCCACCGGGCACCTCGCTCCAGCGCACGTTGGCGCGCCGCTCCGCCCAGCGCTGGATTGCGCGTGCGGCGAAGGGGTAGCTGTCGCGCCCGCGCAGCACCTGTACCGGGATCTCGATGCGAGCGAGCGAGGACCACAGCCGGCGTGGGTAGGAACCGAAGATTTCGGCCTCGCGCGAAGGCAGACACTTGAGCTCGACGCCCCCGCCCGGGACATCCCGCAGGGCGTGCTCGACGTATGCGTCGAGGGCGTCCTCGCGCCAGCCGCGGAACATGCCGCGTCCATGCAGGTTGGCACGTGCAGCGGCGCGGTCGGGCCAGTGGTGGCGACGACGGCGCGCGCGCGTGGCGAGTTGGTTGCGCGAGTAGAGGCCGACAACGTCCGAGAGCGCCATCAGCCCGATCATCGCCGGAGAGAACAACACAGGGTCGAGCAGCACGGCGCGTGAGAACTGCCCGGGTGCGCGTGCGAGCATGAGGCAGGTGATGACGCTGCCGAAGCTGTGGCCAACCGCGTGGACAGGCGCACGACCGAACAAGGGGGCATGCGCATGCCAGGCCTCCAGGGCGAGTTCGGCGCAGCGGTTCCAGCCCGTGAAGCGACCGCCGTGTTCGCTCTCGCCGTGCCCTTGGGTATCGGAAAGAAAGAGGTCGAAGTGCTCGCTCAGACCCTTTAGCATCGGCGCATAGACGAGGCCGCAATAGCCGTTGCCGTGGAGGAAGTGGATGACCGGGCGTCCGCTCGGCACAGTGTAGTGGCCGCGCAGCGTGAAGCCGGCGCTGCTCTGGTGGGTCCAGGAAAGCAGTTTCATCGCTTGGGGGGATTCGCATCGCAGCCAGGGGCTGCAACTGGGTCGATCAGAGGGTACAGGACGCGTCCGCGTCCCAGGAGGCTGGCGTGTTGTCGCGGCACGCGGCCGACGCTGGCGTGCCCGTGCCGTCCTCATACCACGCGTGCCAGGCGAGCAGGTGCTCCGCAGGCATCGGGCGTGCGATGCCGAAGCCTTGCCCGAGTCGGCAGCCGAGCGCAGAGAGGGCTTCGGCATGCGCCGGTGTTTCCACCCCTTCGGCGATGACGTCGCGCCCGAAGGTTTCGGCAAGTTGCACCACGGCCCCGACGATCGCGTGCGCCTCCTCGTCCGTGAGCATGTCGAGGACGAAGCTGCGGTCGATTTTCAGCAGGTCGACCGGGAGTTGGCGGAAGTGGCGAAGTGATGCATAGCCAGTGCCGAAGTCGTCCAGTGCGATCCGTACACCAAGACGACGGCAGGCGTGCAGGATCTCCATCGCATGCACCATGTCGTCGAGGGCGGTGGACTCGAGGATCTCGAGCTCGAGCTTGGAGGGGGGGATGGTCGGATGGCGCTCCAGCGCACCGCGCACAACCTCCACGAAGCCGGGCATCAACATCAGGCCGGTGCCGATGTTGACGCTCACGCTGATGTCCACGCCCGCCTGGCGGCAGATGCGCAACTGGGCGAGGGCACTGTCGATGACCCACTGCCCCAGATCGACCTCCAGGTCCGTACCTTCGATGTCATCCAGAAACTCGGCCGGCGGCAGCAGTCCCCGCTCGGGGTGTTGCCAGCGGATCAGCGCCTCTAGGCCTACGAGCCGCCCGCGATTGATGTCCACCTGCGGCTGATAGTGCAGCACGAATTCCCGCTGCTTCAGGGCGAGGGCGAGGCGTTCGGTGCGCTGCTTGCGGCGACGTTGCGCGTCTTCGATGCCGGCGTCGAAGTATTGAATGCAGTTCCGTCCGCGCTGCTTGGCGCGGTACATCGCCTGGTCAGCATGGCGCAGGAGGGTATCGGGGTCGGACTTGTCCTCGGGATAGAGCGTGACACCGATGCTCGCCGATACGCTGACCCGCTCGCGGCCTAACACGAACGGCGCGCGGATCGCTTCGAGGATGCGTTCGAGCACGGTGTTGCCCTGCACGTCCTCCAGCAGCAGCACGAACTCATCACCGCCCAGACGGGCTACGGTGTCACTGGCGCGCAGGAGCTGGTTGAGGCGATCCACGATACCCACCAGAACCTGGTCGCCCGCCTTGTGTCCGTGGAGGTCGTTGATCGGCTTGAAGCCGTCGAGATCGATCACGCAGACGGCGAGCTTGTCTCCGCTCCGGTTCGCGTGGGCAATCGCCTGTCGCATGCGATCGTCTAGCAGGCGCCGGTTCGGCGCGCCGGTGAGCGGATCGAAGTACGCGATGCGGTTCAGCTCTTCCTGGTGGCGTTTAAGACGGCTGATATCCGAGAACATTGCCAGGTGATGGAGCAGTCGTCCGCTGCTGTCACGCACCCTGCTGATTGAGAGCACTTCGGCGAACTCCCCGCCGTCCTTGCGCCGGTTCCAAAGCTCGCCGCGCCAGTGGTCGTTCCGCTCGAGCTCGTCCCACATCTTCTTGTAGAACTCCGGACTCTGCCGACCGGAACTGAGCATGCTCGGATCGCGGCCGATCGTCTCGTCGCGACTGAAACCGGTGATGCGGGTGAAGGCAGGATTGACGTCCACGATCCGGTTGCGCGGATCGGTGATGACGATCGCCTCGTAGCTGGAGGAGAAGACGCTGGCCGCGAGTTGAAGATTCTCTTCGTTGGCCTTGCGGCGGGTGATGTCGATCTGCGCGCCGGTGATCAGTTCGGCAGTACCTCGCGCGTTACGCTGCACGGCGATCGCGCGGTCATGCACCCAGATCCAGTGCCCGTCGGTGTGGCGCAGGCGCAGGTCCAGCTCGTAGCAGGGGGTTTCGCCGTCGATATGGCGCTTGAGCTCGCATTCGGCGGCTGCAAGGTCGTCGGGGTGGACGATCACGCGCCAGTGCGAACGATCGAGCTGGCGGCTCGCCGTTTCCGGCATGCCTAGCATTTCGGCCATGCGCCGGTCGACAACCCACTCGCCGGTCGTCAGATTCCACTCCCAGCTTCCAGCGCGGCTGGCTTCGACCACATTGCGCAGATGGTGGCGTTCGAGATCGACCTGCACGGCGAGCATGCGTGCGGCTTCGTTCGCTCGCTCGAGCCGGCCGTTGTTCTGCAGCATCCGGACGAGCAGCAGGACGATGGTGATCGCCGCAAGTGCGAACGCGAACAGCCACTCTTGGTACTTCTCCCAGATGTCCAACCAAGTGAACTCGGGACTGCTGTCGAAGGGCGGCAGGCGCAGTTCACGCATCGCTTCTTCTACGCGCGAGTAGTCCGAGGGGATGGTGAAGCCCGCGATTCCGGCGGCGACGGCCGCGGGATGCTCTGGCTGCAGCGCAAGGACGAGCGCGGCTACCCGTCGCACCACCTTTTCGTCGGCGTGGTCCAAGGCGACCAGTGGCCACTCTGGATAGAGCTCGGTGGAGCTCATGTAGGGGTGATCCGGCCAGGTAAGCGGGTTGAGCACGCGCAGCCCGGAGATATCCCGGCCTTCGCGGGACAGGCGCTCGATCAGCCCGGTGCGCACGAAGGCTGCATCGGTCTGCCCGGCGAGCAGTGCGTCGATCACGCTGTCCTGATCCTGGCCAAAGGGCCTGAGTCGAAGCGACTCGAGATCGACGCCGGCTTTCTTGAGCGCGAGCGCCTGCGCCGGGTAGGTGCCGAGGAAGTTCGATGAGGTCGTGGCGACGCGCCGTCCCTCAAGGTCGGCCAGCGACCGCAGGTGTTCGTCCTTCCTGCGCACGACGACTACGCCACCGAAGGTCCGGACTTCGATGCCGCCGTCGAGGTTGACCTGAGTGGCGATGGCGCCGGAGAGGGGGCTGGACGCCCTGAGTTCGATGAAATGCGCCGGGTTCGTCAGCAGCAGGTCGACCTCGCGGCGGTCGATGGCGCCGCGCAACTCTTCCGTGTCGAGCACGCGCAGCCGTACCTCGCGGTCACCCAGACCTTCGCCAAGATAATCGGCAAATGCGTGCCACGTGGCTTCCACGATCGGCTTCGGGCGTAGCGCGAACACGCCGAGCGTGAGCGGTTCGGCGGCATTCGCCAGTGCGGAGAGCAACAGCGGGACAAGCAGCAGGGCTCGGGCGAGGTGCTTCCTCATGCTGCGTTCTTTGCCCCTTCGGTCAAGTCATCGTCGCAGCCGGCCCGCCAGGGGCGCGCGGCCAGACACTGCTCGCTCCAATGTGCGCAGGGCGCAACGGAGCGAGTGGATCGAGGAAAGCAGGGCAGGTTTTCGGGCATGCGTGTGGCGCGTCGATGAGGCGACCTATTCTAGGTGGAGCACGCTCGCGAAAAGTTGACGGAAATCACGCTTGTCCGGTGAAAGATGTTGTCATTGAATCACTTGTCCCGCCGCTTGGGTCCGGAAGAGGGGCGACCATGGTCCGGGCCGCGCTGGGGGCGTTTGTGCGGCTCGCCCCGGGGGGCGAAGGGAGCTTTCTCCCCGGGTTCGGGCTTGCGCGTCGGGCGCGGCCGGTCGGAGAAGGGCTTGTCCTCGCGATAGGGCGCGCGCGGTCGATCGCCGCTGGCTTCGCGACTCTTGCCGTGGCGCTCGCGGGGGGCATCGTCCGCCGGCCGTGTGCGTCGGGTTGGGGTGGTGGCTTCCTCGGCGGCGCTCAGGGCCCGGATGTTCAGCGGCATCTGGCGGACGCGCGTGCGCCGCAGTGTGGCGAGCAGGTCCTCGGGCAGGCTGGAAGGCAGCTCCACCGTGGAGAACGCGTCGAAGAGGTGGATCTGGCCGATGAAGCGGCCTTCGATGCCGCCTTCGTTGGCGATTGCGCCGACGATCTCCTTCGGGCTGGCGCCGTGCATGCGACCGACCTCGATGCGGTAGCGCACGAGCGATCCTTCGGAGAAGGCGCGGCGACGCGCCAGGATCTCGTCCCGGTTCGGGCGGGGCGCATGCTCGCGCGGAGCGCCTGTGGTGAAGTGTTCAGCGCGCGGCGGGCGGTTCTCGAAGGTGGTGGGTGCGGTGGCGATGTCCCAGCCGCGGCCGGATTGCTCGATCTGCAGCGGACGCTCGCGCTGGGCGAGCAGGGTGAGCGCGGCGGCAACTTCGTGGATGTCGAGTTCGTTTTCTTCGACCAGATCATTCACGATGCCCATGAAGAAGCCCAGATCCTCGCTGGCGATCGCGTCGACGACCTGGCGCTTGAACTGGGCGACCCGCAGATTCGTGACTTCCTCGGTGCTTGGCAGGGCGATCGGTGTGATCGGCTGGCGGGTTGCGCGCTCGATCATCTTCAGCATGCGCGTCTCGCGCGGTGCGACGAAGAGGATCGCCACCCCTTCGCGGCCCGCGCGGCCGGTGCGGCCAATGCGGTGCACGTAGGCTTCGGTGTCGTAGGGGATGTCGTAGTTGATGACGTGCGACACACGCGGTACGTCGATGCCGCGCGCAGCGACGTCGGTGGCGATGACGATGTCGAGCGCGCCGTTCTTGAGCTGCTCGATCACGCGTTCGCGCAGGCCCTGTGTCATGTCGCCGTTGAGGGCGGCGGCGGCGTAGCCGCGGGCGGCAAGCTTGTCGGCGAGTTCCTCGGTGGCGATCTTGGTGCGCACGAAGACAAGTGCGGCGTCGAAGGTTTCCTCGGCGTCCAGAATGCGGGTAAGTGCGTCGAGCTTGTCGACGCCGCGCACCAGCCAGTAGCGCTGGCTGATCTTGGCTACGGTCGAGGTGGCGGCGCGGATCTTGATCTCCTGCGGCTCGCGCAGGTGGCGGCGGGCGACGTCGCGGATTACGTTGGGCATCGTTGCCGAAAACAGCGCGGTCTGGCGCTCGGTCGGCGTGTGCTCGAGGATCCATTCGACATCGTCGATGAAGCCCATGCGCAGCATTTCGTCGGCTTCGTCGAGCACGATGGCCTTGAGCGCGTCGAGCTTGAGGCTCTCGCGCTCGAGGTGGTCCATGACCCGGCCGGGGGTGCCGACGATGATCTGGGCACCGCGCGAGAGCTGGCGCAGTTGCACCACCATGCTCTGGCCGCCGTAGATCGGCAGCACATGGAAGTTCTTCAGATGATGGGCGTACTTGGCGAAGGCCTCGGCGACCTGGATTGCAAGCTCGCGCGTTGGCGTCAGCACCAGCACCTGAGGGCGCGTGTCGGCGAGGTCGAGCCGGGCCAGCATCGGCAGCGCGAAGGCGGCGGTCTTGCCGGTGCCGGTCTGCGCCTCGCCGAGGATGTCGCGGCCTGCGAGCAACTGAGGAATGCAGGCGGCCTGAATGGGCGACGGCGTTTCATAGCCGACCTCGGCCAGCGCAGAAAGGAGCGGGGCCGGGAGGTCGAGGTCGGCGAAGCGCAGGGTAGCCTCGGGGCTGGCGGGTTCGGTGCGGGCAGAGTCGGTCATGGCAGTCGGGCTGTGGTGGCGGCGATGTGCAGCAGCGCTGCGAAGTCGCGATTATCGGCGATTCCGGCGCGGCAAACGAAAAAAGCGGCTCGTGGCCGCCGTGGGGCGAATCAGGCTGGAGTCAGCAGCGGCAGGCGCCGGAAAAGCAAAAACGCGGCGCAAGGCCGCGTTTCGGATCAATCGAAGGACGTCGGAGACGTCGGATCGATTACAGCGGGCGGATGTTGGCCGCCTGCAGGCCCTTCGGGCCGGTCTTGACTTCGAATTCGACGCGCTGGTTTTCGGCCAGGCTCTTGAAGCCCTTGCTCTGGATCTCCGAGAAGTGGGCGAACAGGTCGTCGCCGCCGCCTTCAGGGGTGATGAAGCCGAAGCCCTTGGCGTCGTTGAACCATTTCACGGTACCGGTTTGAGTGCTCATTTTGCGTTCCATATGAAAAATTGCGGGCTTGCGCCCCGGAAATGCAGGAACGATCAAGAAACGTAATCAGGGGGCATCAAACCGACACGCGCTCTCTTGGAACACGCTGGGCAACCACCAGAACAACCACTGCTTGAATCGACTGCGACCGGCACAATACACGCTTTTTCAGGCTGTGCGCGATTTTATTTGGGTGTTCGCGCAAAAAAACGTCGGGTGGGATAATCCCCGCTTCGAACATGAAGGCAATTCCCCATGCCCATCCAGTGGTTTCCAGGACACATGGCCTCCGCACGCAAGAAAGCAGCGGAGGCGATGGCGTCCATCGACGTGGTGATCGAGGTCACCGACGCGCGCCTGCCCGAGGCGAGCAGCAATCCGATGATCAGCGAATTGCGCCGCTTCCGTAACCGCCCCTGCCTGAAGCTGCTCAACAAGTCGGACCTGGCCGACCCTGCGGTGACGCGCGCTTGGATGGAGCACTACAACCGGCAGCCCGGCGTGAAGGCGGTGGCGATCTCGGCGAAAAACCCGGCAGAGGTCGCGCGCGTTCCCGGGCTGTGCCTTCAGCTCGCGCCGCACCGCGACGATGGCGTCAAGCCCTTGCGCATGATGATCATGGGGATCCCCAATGTGGGCAAATCGACCCTCATGAATGCGCTGCTCAAACGCAAGGTGGCCAAGGTGGGGGACGAGCCTGCCGTGACCAAGCACCAGCAGACCCTGGATCTCGGGCCGGGCATGACGCTGACCGACACGCCCGGCATGATGTGGCCGAAGATCGCATATGACGCGGACGGCTACATGCTTGCTGCGAGCCATGCCATCGGCCGCAACGCAGTGATCGATGAGGAGGTGGCGGCCTTTCTCGGCGACATTCTGATCGCCCGCTATCCGGCGCAGCTGAGCGCACGCTATCGCCTGGGCGCCGATGCATTGGCGGTGATGGACGGCCCGGCACTGGTCGAGGCCGTGGGACGCAGGCGCGGCTGTCTGGTGAAGGGGGGCGGGCTGGACCTGGAGAAGGCTGCACAGATCCTGCTGCAGGATTACCGCGATGGCGCCCTGGGACGTATCAGCCTGGAGACGCCCGAAACGCGTGCGGCGATGGTTGCCGCGGCGCAGGCGGCCGAGGCCCTGCGACGCGAGGAGGACGAAGCGCCGGGGGCTTTGGGGGAGGATTGAGCGGGCAGGCTTCAGTGCCCGCTCAGATGCCGAAGTACCGGCCCGGGCGGTGGTTGACCGCGATCACGAAGTTCAGCGCTGCGGCGCCGAGCACGGAGAGTGCGACCTTGTCCGGGCTCACCGCCAGCAGGCCGAGCGACAGGATCAGGCAGTCGAAGCCCATCTGCACCCAGCCTGCCCGCCATCCGCGTTGTTTCTGAAAATACAGTGCGAGGATCGTCACCCCGCCCAGGCTGGCCCCGTGGCGGATCAGGATCAGGATCCCGATTCCCGCGAGCAGTCCGCCCATGATCGCGGAGAAGACGGGGTTCAGGTGCTCGAAGCCGATCACTGCCGGCAGCAGTTCGGTCTGCAGCGCGAGCACGCCGACGGCACAGAAGGTCTTGATGGTGAAGGTGCGGCCGAGGGTGCGCAGGCCAAACACGTAAAACGGCAGGTTGATCATGAACAGCACGATGCCCAGCGGCCAGCCGCCGAGGTAATGCGTGAGGAAGGCAAGCCCGGTCGTTCCTCCGGTGAGGAGCGAGCTTTCACGCAGCATGAGCACTGCCAGTGCCACGAACAGGCAGCCTGTAAGCACTCCCTGCACGTCTTCGAACACGGTGTGCGCCTGCGCCTGAGGCACCGGTGTGCGCGCATGCGGCGGAGGTGTTTTTTGCGTCGGGGTAGCGGGGGGCTGGTCTGCGGCTTGCGGGGACATCGTGCGCTTCGGAGGAACGGGGCTGCAAATGATACCGGCTCACACGCTGCCGGGGAGATTGCGGCAATTGCACGCGAGACGCGACAGGTGCCGAGGCTCGCCTGGAGCCTGCACGGGGTTTGAAGGCGGGATTTGCTATCATTCCAGCCTACTGATTCGATACAGGATACGCATGAGCGATCCGTCAGCCGCCGGGCTGCGCGCCATCAACGCTGATCTGCACTGCCATTCGACTGTCTCCGACGGCTGGCTGGAGCCCGAGGAACTGGTTCGGCGCGCCGTTGCGAACGGTGTGGAGTTGCTTGCGCTGACCGATCACGACGAGGTCGGCGGTGTCGATGCGGCCGCGCGCGTCGCGCGTGCGCAAGGCGTCGCCTTCGTGGCGGGGGTGGAGATCTCGGTGTCGTTCGCGGGCGCGACCATTCATATCGTCGGACTCGATGTCGACCACCGGCACCCCGCCTTGCGCGATGGGCTGGCCCAGGTGCGGAGCGGGCGTGATGCGCGCGCGCAGCGCATGAGCGAGGCGCTCGAGGCCGTCGGGATTCACGATGCGCTCAGCGGCGCCAGGCGTTTCGCGCGCAACCCGGACCTGGTGAGCCGGGCGCATTTCGCCCGCCACCTCGTGGCGAGTGGCGTGATGCCGGACGTGAAGACGGTGTTCGATCATTACCTCGTGCGCGGCAAGCCCGGCTTCGTGGAGCATGAATGGGCCACGCTTGAAGAAGCGGTGGGATGGATCCGGGCTGCGGGTGGCGTGGCGGTGGTGGCGCATCCGGCGCGCTATCGGCTGTCCTCCGCTCAGCTGGCGCTGCTCTTCGATCGCTTCATGGCGGCAGGGGGCGAAGCGGTCGAGGTCGTCTCCGGTGCGCATACCGAGGAAGAGATGCTTCGTTTCGCGCACCTCGCGCGGCAGCGTGGCCTGCTGGCGTCGCGTGCATCGGACTTCCACGGCGAGAACGAGAGCGTGGTGGATGTGGGCTGCTGTCGGCCATTGCCGCCCGATCTCGAGCCGGTGTGGTCACGGTTCTGGCCGCCCGCACAAACCTTGACGAACTAGAAGACATGGCCCAGTTCTTTTCGCTGCACCCCGAACAGCCCCAGCCGCGCCTGATCCGCCAGGCGGCGGACATCATCCGTGCCGGAGGCTTGGTTGCGCTGCCCACCGACTCGGCTTACGCGCTTGCCTGCCATGTCGGAGACGCCGCGCTGCTCGAGCGCATCCGGCGTATCCGCGGCGTGGACGAACGCCACCACTTCACGCTCGTGTGCCGTGATCTGTCCGAGATCGGTACCTATGCCAGGGTGGACAACAGTCAGTACAGACTGCTCAAGGCGATCACGCCCGGGCCGTACACGTTCATTCTCGAAGGGACGAAGGAACTGCCCCGGCGCGTGTTGCACCCCAAGCGCAAGACCATCGGTCTGCGCGTCCCCGACCATCCTGTCGTCTCGGCCTTGCTGGCCGAGCTCGGCGAGCCGTTGCTGAGTTCGACCTTGCTGTTGCCCGACGAGGAACTGCCCCTGACCGACGTGGATGAGATTCGCGACCGTCTGGCCAAGCAGGTGGATCTCGTCATCGAGGCCGGGTACTGCGGCCCGGAGGCGACGACAGTGGTCGATCTGACCTCGGGCGTCCCTGAGTTGGTGCGCGAGGGTCGCGGCCCGCTCGGGCCGCTCGGGCTGTAAGATCCTCGGTTTGCGAACGACACTCGAATGGATTCGCTGATCTCCACGCTGGCCATCTGGGCCCTCCCGGTGCTGCTGGCCATCACCCTGCACGAGGCTGCGCACGGCTATGTGGCGCGGCATTTCGGCGATCCTACTGCGGACCTAGCGGGGCGCATCACGCTGAACCCGTTGCGGCATATCGACCCGGTGGGCACGATCCTGGTGCCGGCAGGCATTCTTGCGCTCAGTTCGATCGCTGGCGCGGGCGGCATCCTGTTCGGGTGGGCAAAGCCGGTGCCGGTCAATTTCGGTCGGTTGCGCAACCCCAAGGCGGACATGCTCTGGGTGGCCGCCGCCGGCCCCTTCGTGAATCTGCTCATGGCGATCGGGTGGGCGATCCTGTTTACGATCGCGGCCAAGAGCGAGCCGGGCGCCTACACGCTTCCGATGCTGAAGATGGCCGATGCCGGCATCCAGATCAATGCGGTGCTGATGGCGCTGAACCTGCTCCCGATCCCCCCGCTCGACGGCGGGCGCATCGCGGTCAGCCTGTTGCCCAACCGGCTCGCCTGGCGCTATGCGCGGCTGGAGCCCTACGGCTTCCCGATTCTGCTTGTGCTCCTCTTCACCGGGATCCTCGGTGACATCCTGTGGCCGCTGATTGCCGGCTTCCGTTACCTGCTTTCGATCTTCTTCGGCTTCTGATCCCTCATGTACGCAGAACGCGTCCTTTCCGGCATGCGCCCCAGCGGGCGTCTGCATCTTGGCCACTACCATGGCGTGTTGAAGAACTGGGTGAAGCTGCAGGAGGAATACCCCTGCATGTTCTTCGTTGCCGACTGGCATGCGCTGACCACGCACTACGACACGCCCGAGGTGATCGAGCAGAACGTGTGGAACATGCTCATCGATTGGCTCGCAGCCGGCGTGGATCCGGCGCAGGCGACGCTGTTCATCCAGTCGCGCGTTCCGGAGCATGCGGAGCTGCATCTGCTGCTGTCGATGATGACGCCGCTCGGATGGCTCGAGCGGGTGCCGACGTGGAAGGAGCAGCAGGAGAAGATCGAGGGGCGCGACCTGTCGACCTACGGCTTCCTCGGCTACCCGCTGCTGCAGTCGGCGGACATCCTGATCTATCGCGCCGACAAGGTGCCGGTGGGCGAGGATCAGGTGCCGCATGTGGAGATCACCCGTGAGATTGCCCGTCGCTTCAATCATCTGTACGGCCGCGAGCCCGGTTTCGAGGACAAGGCGAAGGATGCTGTGCGCAAGCTCGGCGCCAAGCGTGCACGGCTATACCACGAGCTGCGCACCCGCTTCCAGCAGGAAGGCGATGAGGATGCGCTCGAGCAGGCGAAGGCGCTGCTCGACGAGACCCAGAACCTGAGTCTCGGCGACCGTGAGCGCCTGTACGGCTATCTCGAGGGCAGCGGCAAGATGATCTTCGTCGAGCCCGAGGCGCTGCTCACCCCGGCCGGACGCATGCCCGGCCTTGACGGCCAGAAGATGTCGAAGTCCTACGGCAATACGATCAATCTGCGCGAGGATGCGGAGAGCGTCACGCGCAAGGTACGTACCATGCAGACCGACCCGGCACGCATGCGCCGTACCGATCCCGGCGAGCCCGAGCGGTGTCCGGTGTGGCAACTGCACGCAATCTATTCCGACGAGTCCACGCTGGGCTGGGTGCAGGATGGCTGCCGCAAGGCCGGTATCGGCTGTCTGGAGTGCAAGCAGCCGGTGCTGGAGGCCATCCTGAAGGAGCAGGAGGTGCTTCACGAGGGTGCGCAGCCCTACCTGGACGACCCCAGTCTGGTACGCAGCATCATGGCCGATGGTTGCGAGCGTGCGCGAAAACTTGCACAGGAAACCATGCGTGACGTGCGCGAGGCCATGGGCCTCGACTACGGCTGAGGTCGGGACGTCGTTTTCCGTCCGGGCATGGCTTGCTGATGAATCTGCCGCTCGATCTGGCGCCGGTCGACACCGCCGACACCCTCGACGTGTTGGCGCGCATCCATGGCGAGCCCCTGCTCGAACTGCCGAAAGACCTGTATATTCCGCCCGACGCGCTGCAGGTCTTCCTCGATGCATTCGAAGGGCCGCTGGATCTGTTGCTGTATCTGATCCGCAAGGCGAACCTCGACGTGCTCGACATCCCGATGGCGCCGTTGACCGCGCAGTATCTCGAGTACGTCGAAGCCATGCGGACTTCCAATCTCGAGCTTGCCGCCGAGTACTTGTTGATGGCGGCAATGCTGCTTGAAATCAAGTCGCGCATGCTGCTGCCGCGGCCGCCACGCGAGCATGCAGAGGAAGTCGATCCGCGCGCGGAGCTGGTTCGCCGATTGCTCGAATATGAGCAGATGAAGCTTGCCGCAGCGCGGATCGATGCGCTGCCGCGTGTCGAGCGGGATTTCGAATGGGTCGGCGTGTTCGCCGCCGAGAAGGTGGTCGAGCGCTTGCCCGCGGTGAGTCTGCATGACTTGCAGCTGGCCTGGCTTCGCATCATGAAGAAGGCCCGTCTGACGCAGACGCACCGCGTGGAGCGCGAACAGCTCTCGGTGCGCGAGCACATGACGGTGATCCTGCGCAGGCTGCGCGGAGGCGGCTTCGTGGTTTTCGACACGCTGTTCGAGGTCGAGCTCGGTGCGGCGGGCCTGGTGGTGAGCTTTCTCGCCGTGCTCGAGCTGGTGAAGGAAAAGCTGGTTGAAGTGACCCAGAACGAGGCGTTCGCGCCGATTTACGTGAAACTTGCCGATGCAACCCGCGACGACGCCTGAAGCCTGGCTGCGCATTGTGGAGGCTGCACTGCTGGCGGCCACGGGCCCGCTGACGGTGGCCGAGCTGCGCAGGCTGTTCGATGAGGACCCGGGTCCGGACCTGGTGCGTCGTCTGCTCGACGAGTTGCGCGCCGAGTGGTTCGATGCTGCGCGCGGGGTGGAGCTCGTGCAGCTGGCGAGCGGCTGGCGCTTCCAGACGCGGGCCGAAGTTCAGGTCTATCTCGACCGCCTGAAGGAGGAGAGGCCGCCGCGTTACTCGCGTGCGGTCATGGAAACACTGGCGATCATCGCCTACCGGCAACCGGTCACCCGCGGTGACATCGAGGATATCCGGGGAGTGGCGGTGTCGCCCAACATCTTGAAAACCCTCGAATCGCGGGGGTGGATCGACGTTGTCGGCCACCGCGACACCCCGGGGCGGCCGGCGCTTTTCGCCACCACCCGGCGCTTCCTCGATGACATGGGCTTGCGCAGTCTGACCGAACTGCCTGCGCTGACCGAAATCGAAAAAATCATGGACCTCATCGATGTCTCGCAAAACGAACCGGCCACTGCGCCCGCCCTTGAAGAAGAAGTCTGAAGCGATCGAGATTCTCGATCGCGACCCCCGTGCGCAGCGCACGGACCGCCAGGAGGGGCATGCTGCCCGCGATACGGGCGAGTGGTCCGAGGACGGCGTGCCGTCCCGCCGGCGCGACGCCCGTGGGGGCGGACGGTCGCAGGATGCGCCTAGCGCGCCGCGACCCGCTCAGGCCAGGGGGCAGGGCGGCAGGACCGGAGGGCGCGGTGCGCCGCCCGAGCCGGTCGAGCCCGAGCGTCTGCAGAAGGTTCTGGCTCAGGCGGGCGTTGCCTCGCGCCGCGAGATCGAGGAATGGGTGGTCGCGGGTCGGATCACGGTCAATGGCGAGCCGGCTGCGCTTGGCCAGAAGATTGGTCCGGGGGACCGCGTGAAGGTCAATGGCCGACTGGTGCCGCTGCGCTTCAACCAGCGTTCGCCCCGGGTTCTGATCTATCACAAGCCGGAGGGCGAGATCGTCTCGCGCGAGGACCCCGAAGGGCGCCCGACCGTGTTCGAGCGCCTCCCGCTGTTGCGCAAGGGGCGCTGGCTGGCGGTGGGGCGGCTGGATTTCAATACTTCCGGGCTGCTGCTGTTCACGAATGACGGCGAACTTGCCAACAAGCTGATGCATCCGCGTTACGCGCTCGAGCGCGAATACGCCGTACGGGTGCTCGGTGCCTTGAGCGAGGAGCAGGCGAAGTCCCTGATCGACGGGATTCAGCTCGAGGATGGTCCAGCAAAGTTCAATGTGCTGCGTGACGAGGGCGGAGAGGGCGCGAACCACTGGTACAGGGTGACGATTTCGGAAGGGCGTAACCGTGAAGTGCGGCGCATGTTCGAAGCCGTGGGCCTCACCGTGAGCCGGCTCATGCGCGTGCGCTACGGAAGCGTAGAGTTGCCTGCGCGCCTCAAGCGTGGCATGTGGATGGAGATGCCCGAGGCCGAGGCCTGCGCGCTCGCGGGTCTGCCACCGCCGCAGCAGAGCCGGCAGCAGGACGAGCGCGCGAAGCGCCCGGTCAAGATGCATCGCACGCAGGTGCGTGCACCCTCGAAGCCGCGCTGAACCCGCGCAGCGGCGGCGCGAGGCCGCAGAGCCCGTCCCACGCGAGGCGTGGTCGCTACGGCAGCTTCGGCTGCCGGTGGCGCACCATGCTTTGCGTGTTTGCTCGTGCACGTCCTTTCGCTGTATACTCTCGCGGCTTTGATGGATGGCTTCCTGTTTGCGCCCTCTTGCTGCGCGACAGCTTCTGTCTGTCATCCGGTTGTGCCAGCGGTTTTTTCCGGCAGGAGCAATGGTTTGATGGGCGTTTCGCCCATTTTTTATTTGTGGCGCCAGCAGGGCGCGGCATGAGGGACGGACGGAATACATGCGTGCAGATGTCGAGCAGCTGATCGAACAGGTGGTGACGGGGCTGGGGTATGAACTCGTGGATGTCGAGTTCTCGCCCAAAGGCCGGTTGCTGCGCGTGTTCCTCGACATCGAGCGCGGGATCACCGTGGATGACTGCGCCACGGTGAGCAATCAGCTGCAGCACGTGTTTGAGGTCGAGAACGTCGATTACGACCGCCTTGAGGTGTCGTCGCCGGGGCTGGATCGCCCCCTGAAGAAACTGGCCGACTTCGAACGTTTTGCCGGCGAGCAGGCCCAGGTGCGCCTTTCCCTGCCGATCGGCAACCAACGCAATTTCGTCGGCGTGATCGAGCGGGTGCAGGACGGCGCGGTGGCGCTGCGCACCGAGAAGGGCGAAGTCCTGCTGCCCTTTGAAGACATCGAGAAAGCACGCCTGGTACCCCAATTTTGAGACTGTGGATGTGGAGGTTTTACTGAAATGAGCCGCGAGATTCTGCTGCTTGTCGATGCCTTGGCGCGCGAGAAGAACGTCGCCAAGGAGATCGTTTTTTCCGCGCTCGAAACCGCCTTGGCCTCCGCGACCAAGAAGCGCATCCACGACGACGCTGACGTGGTGGTGTCGATCGATCGCGATTCCGGTGATTACACCTCCAAGCGCCGCTGGCTGGTGATGCTCGACGAGGAGGTCACCAACGACGAGGGCGAGATGGGCATCATCGACGCCCGTGATCTGCGTGCCGACATCGAACTCGGCGACTACATCGAGGAAGAGCTCGAGCCCATCGACTTCGGGCGCATTGGTGCCCAGGCCGCAAAGCAGGTCATCCTGCAGAAGATCCGCGACGCCGAGCGTGAGCAGGTGCTCAACGACTTCCTCGACCGCAAGGAATTTCTCGTCTCCGGCTCGATCAAGCGCATGGAACGCGGCAACGCGATCATCGAGGTCGGCCGTATGGAGGCCGTGCTGCCGCGCGATCAGCAGATCCCGCGCGAGAACCTGCGTGTGGGCGACCGCGTCAAGGCCTTCCTGCTGCGCATCGACCGCGGCGCCCGCGGCCCGCAGCTGGTGCTGTCGCGTACCGCGCCCGAGTTCCTGATGAAGCTCTTCGAGCTCGAGGTCCCCGAGATCGAGGACGGACTGCTCGAGCTCAAGGCCTGCGCCCGCGATCCCGGCCTGCGTGCCAAAATCGCAGTCAAGTCGAACGATCAGCGCATCGATCCGATCGGTACCTGCGTCGGACTCCGGGGCTCCCGCGTCACCGCGGTGCGCAACGAGATCGGCGGCGAGCAGATCGACATCATCGTGTGGTCGGCCGATCCGGCCCAGTTCGTGGTCGCCGCGCTGCAGCCCGCCGAGGTGGTTTCCATCGTCGTGGATGAAGACTCGCATGCGATGGATGTCGTGGTCGACGAGAACAACCTCGCGATCGCGATCGGACGCAGCGGCCAGAACGTGAAGCTCGCCTCCGAGCTGACCGGCTGGACGATCAATCTGATGAGCGAGCAGGAATCGGCCGAGAAGACCGCGCAAGAGCAGCAGGGCCTGCGTGCGTTGTTCATGGAAAAGCTGGATGTGGACGAAGAAGTCGCCGACATCCTGATCGAGGAAGGCTTCTCCTCGCTCGAGGAAGTGGCGTACGTGCCGCTGGCCGAGATGCTGGAGATCGAGGCCTTCGACGAGGATACGGTCAACGAGCTGCGCAACCGTGCGCGCAATGTGCTGCTGACCGAAGCGATCGTCACCGAGGAGCAGATCGAGAAGGTCTCCGATGATCTGCTCAACCTCGACGGCATGGAGAAATCCCTTGCCGCAACGCTGGCCCAGCAGGGCATTCGTACCCGTGACGACCTGGCCGACCTTGCGGTCGACGAGCTGGTCGAGATGGCCGGGATCGACGAAGAAAGAGCCAAGGCGCTGATTTCCGTTGCGCGCGCCCATTGGTTCGAAGAATGATGGGAGGGCTGTAATGGAACAGATGAGCGTGACCCAGTTTGCCGGCGAACTGAAGATGCCGGCCGTGGCGCTGCTCGAGCAGTTGAAGCGCGCGGGTGTCGAGAAGACCGGTGCGGCGGATCTGCTGACCGAACAGGACAAGGCGAAGCTGCTGGAATTTCTCCGGCGTTCGCACGGCGACACCCAACCGAAGGGCAAGATCACCCTTACCCGGAAGGAAACGACCGAGATTCGTGCCACCGACTCCACCGGTCGTGCGCGCACGGTGCAAGTGGAGGTGCGCAAGAAACGCACTTTCGTGAAACGAGATGAACTGGCCGAACAGGCTGCAGCGGTCGCCGCAGAGACGGAAGACGCCGTTGCCGCAAGCGTCGCTGGTGAGGTCTCCGCGCCGGTCGAGCTGGCGCCCGTCGCTGCTGTCGAGCAGGCTCCGGCTCCGCAAGCGCCTGAGGAGGCGGTTGCCGAGGTTGCACCGTCTGAGCCCGCGAACGTGGCTGAGGTTGTCGCACCGGAGGTCCCAGTGCAGTCGCCCGTCGAGGCAGAGTCCAGGGTCGATGCGCCTCAGGAGGTGCCTGCAGCGGTCGAGAGCGCCGAAGCTGCCGAGCCGGTCGTTGCTCCGGCTACGGCTGCAGGAAACGATCGCAAGCGTGGCAAGCCGCGCAGCGAGGCGCCGGTCGAAGCGCCTGCCGTCACGACCGTGCTGAGCAAGCCCTTGCCGCTGTCGGAGATCCTCAGCGAGGAAGAGATCGCGGCGCGCAAGCGCGACGAGGAGCGTCAGCGCGCGCTGAAGGAGCGCCAGGCAGCCGACCTGCGCGCCCGACAGGAGCGGGAAGCCGCGGCGCGTGCAGCATCCGAGGCGCGCAAGGCCGAGGAGGAAGCCCGCCTGCGTGCGGAACAGCAGAAGAAGGACGAGCCCGCCAAGGCGGCCAAGCCGACCACCGGGACCCTGCATCGTCCGGCCAAGGCTGAGGACAAGACGCCCGCGACGCGCGACGGCAAGCGCAGCCCGGCGGCGCCTGCCCGCGAAGCAGACGCGGCGAGCAAGCGCCGTGGCGGCATGAAGACGCGCGGTGAAGTCGGAGCAGGCAGCGGTTGGCGCGGTGCGGGCAAGGGCGGTGGACGAAATGCCCGTCGGCAGGACGATCGCACCAACTTCCAGGCGCCTACCGAGCCGATCGTGCGCGAAGTGCACGTACCTGAAACCATCACCGTGGCCGATCTGGCACACAAGATGGCGGTCAAGGCGACCGAAGTGATCAAGGCCCTGATGAAGATGGGCTCGATGGTCACGATCAACCAGGTGCTGGACCAGGAAACCGCGATGATCATCGTCGAGGAAATGGGGCACGTTGCCGTCGCCGCCAAACTCGACGACCCGGATGCCTTCCTGGAGGAGCATGAAGCACACAAGGACGCAGAAGTTCTGCCGCGCGCACCGGTCGTCACCGTCATGGGTCACGTCGACCACGGCAAGACCTCGCTGCTGGACTACATCCGTACCGCGAAGGTGGCGGCGGGTGAATTCGGCGGCATCACGCAGCATATCGGTGCCTACCACGTCGAGACTGCGCGTGGCATGGTCACCTTCCTCGATACCCCGGGTCACGAGGCGTTCACGGCCATGCGTGCCCGCGGTGCGAAAGCGACCGACATCGTCATCCTGGTGGTTGCCGCCGACGACGGCGTGATGCCGCAGACGCGCGAAGCCATCCACCATGCGAAGGCGGCCGGTGTGCCGCTGGTCGTTGCGATCAACAAGATCGACAAGCCCGAGGCCAACCCGGATCGGGTGACGCAGGAACTGATCGCGGAAGAGGTCATCCCCGAGGCCTACGGCGGCGAGACCATGTTCGTGCCGGTTTCGGCCAAGAAGGGTATCGGCATCGACGAGCTGCTCGAAGCGGTGCTGCTGCAGGCCGAGGTGCTGGAGTTGACTGCGCCGAAGGATACCCCTGCCAAGGGCCTGATCATCGAGGCACGCCTGGACAAGGGTCGTGGCCCGGTCGCTTCCCTGCTGGTGCAGTCCGGCACGCTGCGCAAAGGCGACGTGCTGCTGGCCGGCGCTACCTTCGGCCGCATCCGCGCGATGCTGGACGAGAATGGCAAGCAGATCGAGGAAGCCGGCCCCTCCATTCCGGTCGAGATCCTCGGTCTGTCGGATGTGCCTTCCGCAGGAGACGAGGCGATTGCGCTCACCGACGAGAAGAAGGCGCGCGAGATCGCCCTCTTCCGCCAGGGCAAGTATCGCGACGTGAAGCTCGCGAAGCAGCAGGCGGCGAAGCTCGAGACGCTGATGGACCAGATGACGGAGGGAGAGGTCAAGACCCTGCCGCTGATCATCAAGGCCGACGTGCAGGGTTCGCAGGAAGCGCTGGTGCAATCGCTGCAGAAGCTCTCCACCGACGAGGTCCGCGTCAATGTCATCCACGGCGCGGTGGGCGCGATCAGCGAATCCGACGTCAACCTGGCGCAGGCCTCGGGTGCAGTCATCATCGGCTTCAATACCCGCGCCGATGCAGGTGCGCGCAAGCTGGCAGAGACGTTCGACGTCGATATCCGTTACTACAACATCATCTATGACGCAGTGGATGAAGTAAGAGCGGCGCTGTCCGGCATGCTCGCACCGGAGAAACGCGAGGAAGTGATTGGCCTGGTCGAGATCCGCCAGGTGTTCACGATCTCCAAGGTCGGCTCGATCGCGGGCTGCTACGTGCTCGAAGGCGTGGTGCGGCGCGGTTCGCATGTCCGTCTGCTGCGTAACCACACCGTCGTGTGGACCGGTGAGCTCGAATCGCTCAAGCGCTTCAAGGACGATGTCAAGGAAGTCAAGTTCGGTTACGAGTGCGGTCTGCAGCTCCGGAACTACAATGACATCCATGAAGGCGACCAGCTTGAGGTGTTCGAGATCAAGGAAGTCGCGAGGACCCTGTAAGCGATGCCCAAGGAGTATTCCCGCAGCCAGCGCGTGGTGGAGCAGATCCGCCGCGAGCTGGCGGAGCTGATCCGGCTCGAAGTCAAGGATCCACGTGTCGGCTTCATTACCCTGACCGACGTCGAGATCACGCCCGACTACGCCCATGCCAAGGTGTATTTCACCAACATGACTGGCGAGGACGACGTGCCCGAGATCCTGCAGGGTCTGCGCCGCGCCAGTGGCTTCCTGCGGCGTGAGCTCGGCCGTCGCATCCGCATCCACACCATTCCGGAACTGCATTTTCACTACGACCGCTCGGTGGAAGAGGGCTCGCGTCTCTCCCAGCTGATCGATGCGGTGGTCAAGGACGACGAAGCGCGGCACGAGGGTGAAGGCGATGGCGCCGACGACAGGGATGGGCGCTGATTCCGTGGTGGAGGCAGCCACGCCGGCGAGACGTCCGCGTCAGATACAGCGCAAGATCCCCCGTCGCCAGGTCGACGGTGTGCTTCTGCTCGACAAGCCGCAGGGCGTGAGCTCGAACGGTGCCTTGCAGACGGCGCGTCGCTTGCTCAATGCCGCCAAGGCTGGCCACACCGGTACCTTGGACCCGATGGCGAGCGGCCTGCTGCCGCTCACCTTCGGTGAGGCCACCAAGTTCTCGCAGATGCTGCTGGATGCCGACAAGACCTACGAGGCCGACGTGTTGCTCGGGGTGGAAACGGACAGCGGCGATGCCGAGGGCAGGGTGCTCGCGACGCACCCGGTCGCTGTAGATCGGGCCCGGCTCGAGCGTGTGCTGGAGCGCTTTCGCGGTCCGATCGAGCAGGTGCCGCCGATGTTTTCGGCGCTCAAGCGCGACGGCAAGGCGCTGTACGAATACGCACGCGAGGGCATCGAGCTCGAGCGCGAAGCGCGCCAGGTCACGATCCACGCGCTCGATCTGCTCGACTTCGAGGGCGACCGCTTCCGCCTTCGCGTTCATTGCAGCAAGGGCACCTACATCCGCAGCCTCGCCATGGACATTGGCGCTGCGCTGGGCTGCGGTGCGCATCTGACCGCGCTGCGGCGTACCGGAATCGGCCGCTTCACGCTGCAGGGGGCGGTCTCGCTCGCGGCGCTCGAGGCGACAGCGGAAGCCGTCCGCGAGGCCTTGTTGGCACCGGTGGACGCCCTGGTTGCCGAGTTCCCGCGACTCGATCTCGACCAGGCTGGCGCAATTGCGCTGCTGCAGGGCAGGGTGCTCGATCTCAGCCTTGAAGGGGTGGAGGGCGTGCTGCTGCGGGTATTCGGACCCCAGGGTTTCCTCGGCCTGGCCGCGCGGCAGCACGACGGACGGCTTGCCGCGAAGCGGCTGATCGCGACCTGCGGCGACAAGCTCGCCGCAAATGCGTGATTTCGATTGAATTCGTCGAACGCTTTTGGGTATAATCCGGCGCTTCTGATTGGCAGAAAAACACGAGTAAAGACACACATGGCTCTTGATACCGCATCCAAGTCGCAGATCGTCTCCGACTTCCAGCGCGCCCAGGGCGACACCGGCTCGCCGGAAGTCCAGGTTGCACTCCTGACCGCCCGCATCAACGGGCTTGCCCCCCACTTCAAGGCTCACGGCAAGGATCATCACTCCCGCCGCGGCCTGCTGAAGATGGTTAGCCAGCGCCGCAAGCTGCTGGACTACCTGAAAGGCCGCAACGCTGACAGCTACCGCAATCTGATCGAGCGTCTGGGCCTGCGCAAGTAATTGCCGTCCATGACGAGCCAGACAGCGCCGATCAGGGCGAAGTAAGCCAGCAAAGCCGGTGTGTGCCCCTGCGGCCTCACCGGCTTTTTGCCATACAGGCTTCCCGCACGCAGATCCTGCATCGACCGACCTGTCCGGGCCCGTCTTTTCTCGGTGCTCTGGCCTCCATCTTGGAAAGCCCGCCGCAAGCAGTTGTAGTTCGCTGCATCCATCGAATAAGGAAAAGAACCTTGCCTACCGCAATCAAGAAAACCTTCGCCTACGGCGCCCACACCGTCACCCTGGAAACCGGCGAGGTCGCCCGCCAGGCCGGCGGCGCCGTCATCGTGAACATGGACGAGACCGTGGTGCTGGCCACCGTGGTCGGCGCCAAGGAAGCCCGCCCGGGCCAGGACTTCTTCCCGCTCACCGTCGACTACGTCGAGAAGTTCTACGCTGCGGGTCGTATCCCCGGCGGCTTCTTCAAGCGCGAAGGTCGTCCGAGCGAGAAGGAAATCCTCACCTCGCGCCTGATCGACCGTCCGATCCGCCCGCTTTTCCCTGAAGGCTTCATGAACGAAGTCCAGGTCATTGTCACCGTGCTGTCGCTAAACCCCGAGATCGATTCCGACATCCCGGCGATGATCGGTGCCTCGGCCGCGCTGGCGATCTCCGGTTTGCCCTTCAACGGCCCGGTCGGGGCCGCGCGCGTCGGTTACCTGGATGGCAAGTACGTCCTCAATCCGACTGCCACTGAACTGCAGTCCAGCCAGATGAACCTGGTTGTGGCAGGCACCCAGACCGCAGTGCTGATGGTCGAGTCGGAAGCCCAGGAACTGGCGGAAGACGTGATGCTCGGCGCCGTGGTGTTCGGCCATGAGCAGATGCAGACCGCGATCCAGGCCATCAACGAGCTGGTCGAAGTCGCCGGCAAGCCCGAGTGGGACTGGCAGGCGCCGCCCGCCAACGAGGCGCTGATCGCCAAGGTCACCGAGCTCGCCAAGGGCGAGATGGAAGAGGCCTTCCGCATCACCAGCAAGCAGGAGCGCTCGGGCCGTCTGTCCGAGATCCGCAAGCGCGTGATCGGCCAGCTCACCGAAGGCGTGGAGAACGCACCCTCGGTCAACGAGATCAAGGACATCTTCTTCAACCTCGAGTCGGGCATCGTCCGCAGCCGCATCCTCAATGGCGAGCCGCGCATCGACGGGCGCAATACCCGCACGGTGCGTCCGATCGAGATCCGCACCGGCGTGCTGCCGCGTACCCACGGCTCGGCGCTGTTTACCCGTGGTGAAACCCAGGCGCTGGTCGTGGCCACGCTGGGCACGGGCCGCGACGAGCAGATCATCGACGCCATCGCTGGTGAGTACAAGGAGCGCTTCCTGCTCCACTACAACTTCCCGCCGTTCTGCACCGGCGAAACCGGCCGCTTCGGCATCACCAAGCGTCGTGAAGTGGGCCATGGCCGCCTGGCCAAGCGCTCGCTCGTCGCCATGCTGCCGAAGGCGGAAGAGTTTTCCTACACCGTGCGTGTGGTTTCCGAGATCACGGAATCCAACGGTTCCTCGTCGATGGCCTCGGTGTGCGGCGGCTCTCTCGCCATGATGGACGCCGGCGTACCGCTGAAGAACCACGTCGCCGGCATTGCCATGGGCCTGATCAAGGACGGTAACCGCTTCGCGGTGCTGACCGACATCCTGGGCGACGAGGACCACCTTGGCGACATGGACTTCAAGGTCGCCGGTACCGAGAACGGCATCACCGGCCTGCAGATGGACATCAAGATCCAGGGCATCACCAAGGAGATCATGCACGCCGCGCTGGAGCAGGCCAAGGAAGGCCGCCTGCACATCCTCGGTCTGATGCAGCAGGCCCTGAGCAGCAGCCGTGGCGAGGTGTCCGAGTACGCTCCGCGCATGATCAACATGAAGATCAACCCCGAGAAGATCCGCGACGTGATCGGCAAGGGCGGTGCGGTGATTCGCGCGATGCAGGAAGAGACGGGTACGGTGATCGAGATCGAGGATGACGGTTCGATCAAGATCTCGTCGGTCAGCGCCGAGGGTGCCCAGGCCGCGAAGGCGAAGATCGAGGCGATCACTGCCGAAGTCGAGGTGGGCAAGGTCTACGAAGGTCCTGTGGTGCGCCTGCTTGATTTTGGCGCGATCGTGAACATCATGCCGGGCCGCGACGGCTTGCTGCACGTTTCGCAGATCGCCAACGAGCGCGTGAACAACGTGTCGGACTACGTCAAGGAAGGCCAGGTCGTGCGCGTCAAGGTGCTCGAGACCGATGAGCGCGGCAAGATCCGTCTCAGCATGAAGGCCCTGCTGAACGACAGCGCAGCGTGATGAGGTGGCAGCGGGTCATCCGCTGCACGCTGTAGAAACGAAGAAGGACGCCTAGGCGTCCTTCTTCGTTTTGAATCCCAGCTAGCTTCGGTCGGCGTGGTCTGACGACCTGAAAAAAGGGGCGCCTCGGCGCCCCTTGTCGATGGTGAAGCCAGTCGTGCCTTATTTGGCGACCTGGCGTTCGCGCATTTCCTCGAGCGTCTTGCAATCGATACACATTGTTGCGGTCGGTCGCGCCTCCAGGCGCTTGAGACCAATCTCGACGCCACAGCTGTCGCAATAGCCGTATTCGCCCTCGTCGATGCGGCCAATCGCCTCGTCGATCTTCTTGATGAGCTTGCGTTCGCGGTCGCGGTTGCGCAGCTCGAGAGCGATGTCGGACTCCTGGCTCGCGCGATCGTTGGGGTCGGCAAAGACAGTGGCTTCGTCCTGCATGGTATGGACCGTACGCTCGATGTCATCCACGAGCTCGGCCTTGAGCGAATTCAGGATTTCGCGGAAGTGGGCCAGCTGCTTCTCGCTCATGTACTCCTCGCCGGCGGCTGGGACGTAGGGCGGGAATTGCTTGTGCAGGGTATCGTCGGCCATGGATCAGCTTCCGTAGATGGTCAATGAAGGGAGCGGACTTAATAGCAGAATCGGCTTGAGGCAGCAAGCCGAAGATCCGCCGACGATCTGCAGCAGGCCAGCCGTGGGAGCGTGATTTTGGGGGCGACCCGTGCGGGCCCGACTGTGCGGGCCCGACTGGTGTGGCGGGGAGGCAGGGCTTAACATCACGGCTGACTTGAACCGGAGATTCTCATGGCCTCTTCCTCGGACAGCGTGAGCATGGCGCTATTCTGCGACTTCGAGAACGTCGCGCTCGGTGTGCGCGATGCGAAGTACGAGAAGTTCGACATCAAGCGCGTGCTCGAACGCTTGCTGCTGAAGGGCAGCATCGTGGTCAAGAAGGCGTATTGCGACTGGGATCGCTACAAGAGTTTCAAGGCCGCCATGCATGAGGCGAACTTCGAACTCATCGAGATTCCCCACGTGCGGCAGTCTGGGAAGAATTCCGCGGACATCCGGCTCGTGGTCGATGCTCTGGACCTCTGCTATACCAAGTCGCACGTAGATACCTTCGTGATCATCAGTGGCGATTCCGATTTTTCCCCGCTGGTCTCCAAGCTGAGGGAGAACGCGAAGCAGGTCATTGGCGTAGGGGTCAAGCAGTCGACCTCGGACCTGCTGATCGCCAACTGTGACGAGTTCATTTTCTACGATGACCTCGTGCGTGACAGCCAGCGCAATGCCGCGAAGCGCGAGGCGCGGGATGCCGTGTCGGGGAGTCGGCGCTCGGCGGAGGAAGAGAAGCTTGGGCGCGAGGAGCTCGAGGCGCGCCGGGCCAAGGCGATCGATATTGCGGTCGAAACCTTCGAAGCGTTGCTGGCCGAGCGCGGCGAAAGCGGCAAGATCTGGGCGTCGATGCTCAAGGAGGCAATCAAGCGCCGCAAGCCCGATTTCAACGAGAGCTACTTTGGCTTTCGTGCCTTCGGCAACCTGCTCGAAGAAGCGCAGACGCGCCGTTTGCTCGAGCTTGGCCGTGACGAGAAGTCGGGTACGTATGTGAGTCGTGCTTCCAGCACTGGAGGTGCTGTTTCCGATTCAACATACGCTACATCGGAACGCCAGTCGCCGGCGGCCGCGCAGGCGGGGTCCGTACCCGCGGAGGCGCAGGCTGCGAGCGATAACGGCGAGGCGACAGAGGGAGCGGGCAGGGCGCGTCGTGGTCGTTCGCGTAGCCGCGGGGCTGCAGCCAGGCCCGAAACGCCTACCGAGGTTTTGGCGGAAGTTGCCCTTGTCGAGGATTCAGCGGGAGCGGAGGTGCCAACCGGCCTGCGCGTCGAAGAGGCTGCTGCCTCCTCGACGGAAGCCAGTGCAGCCGTTCCGGCGGATAGCGAGGGGCAGGAGCCTGCTCGCACGATGCCGCCTGCCCCGTCGAGCGCCCGTTCTTCCCGCGGGCGGCGCGCCCGTGCCACCATGGCTGAAACCGATGTGCCCCTCGTGGCACCGGCCAAGGCCGACAACCCTCCGGCGGCCGACAGTTCGCCTGCAGGCGCAGCCGCTGTGAAGGGTGAGAAGGGTGAGAAGGGATCAAGGGCGCAAAAGGGGACGAGAGGGACAAAGAAGGAGACCGGGCGGGCGCAGAAGGCCAAGGCCTCTGGCCCTGCTGATCAGCCGGCGGAGTCGGCGTCCTCGCCCGCCGCGGTGAAGCATGGGAACGGGGCCGAGGTGGAGGCGCACGCCTCGTCTCAGTTGGCGGTCGTTGCGACCAAGGCGGACAGCGATGAAACAGGTGGTGGTGGCGGGCGCAAGGGGGCGTCGAAGCCCCGGCGCACGCGCAAGCCCAAGCCCGAGTCGGCGGAGTGACCCCCGGCGATCGCAGTCCGAGCGGCGAGGCCCGCCCCGGCGTGCTCGAAACGCGGGGCGGATGGCCCTATCCGCGCTGGATCGCGCATCGAGGTGCAGGGTTGCTGGCGCCTGAGAACACCATTGCTGCGTTCCGCGCGGGTGCGGCGAATGGTTTCCGCATGTTCGAGTGTGATGCCCGCCTGAGCGCTGACGGCGAAGTGTTCCTGCTTCATGATGATCTGCTGGAACGCACGACCGATGGCCATGGTGCTGCGGTCGAGTTCGATTGGGCGGCCCTGTCCAGGCTCGATGCGGGAAGCTGGCACGGGCCGGGTTACGCGGGCGAGAGGCTCCCGACGCTCGCCGGGGTCATTCAGGAGTGCGAGGCGCATGGCTGGATGCTGAATGTCGAGATCAAGCCTGCGCCCGGTGACGAAGAGCGCACAGGCCGGCGTGTAGGTGAGGTGCTTCGTGCGCAGTGGCGATCGGCACCGCCCCCCTTGCTGAGCTCCTTTTCGCTACCCGCGCTCGCGGCGGCGGCGAGCGCTGCGCCCGGGGTGCCGAGGGCCTTGCTCTGCGAACGACTGGTGCCGGGTTGGCGCAGTTGCGCTGCACGTCTGGGCTGCGTCGCCATCGTCGCCGCGCAGGCGGCGTGGAACGAGGAGACTGCGAAGGCGGTCGCTGAGGCCGGGTTCCGCCGGCTGGCCTATACCGTCAACACGGATGCCGAGGCGGCCCGCCTGGCGGCACTCGGCCTCGAAGGCCTGATCACCGACAGGGTCGATCACTTCCCGGGTTGAGCCTGTTGCCGGGCATTGCATCCGGGTAGTGCGGAACTCGCGGGGATCCGGCTCGCTCTACCGGTGGTTGCCATCTCCCGGATACTCATCATGCGTGCTCGTTCAAGTCTGGGGGCAGTCGTGCTCTCGGCGGCCCTTTTGATCTCCCTGTCTGCGCAGGCTGCGGTGGCGTCCGAGCAAACCGCCTGTCTGGCGCCCGGCAACTGGGCACGTGTCGACGGCGCGACACCACAGCTGGTGGCGCCGACCGGTCTGCTGATGGCCATGGGGCAGCGCGACGTCGTCCTCCTTGGCGAGCAGCACGACGACATGGATCATCATCGCTGGCAGTTGCATACCCTTGCAGCCTTGCACGCCCAGCGCCCGCACATGGTCATCGGCTTCGAGATGTTTCCTCGCCGGGCGCAGGCGGTGCTGGATCGCTGGGTGGCTGGAGAACTCGGCGAGGCTGAGTTCCTTTCCCTGAGTGAGTGGGACGAAGTGTGGAGCATGCCGGCAGAACTGTATCTGCCGCTTTTCCATTTCGCTCGCCTGCACCGCATCCCGATGCTGGCCCTCAATGTGGATGCATCGGTAACGCGCGGGATCGCGGAACGCGGTCGGGCGGCGATGGACGCGTCCGAACTGGAGGGGGTGGGGCGCCCGGCCGAGCCGGTGCCGGACTACATGGCCTTCCTGCGTGAAGTGCACGGCCACCACGCGGTGGCGCGCGACGAAGACAAGTTGGAGGCGGAGGGTGAGCGTGCCTTCCGCAACTTCGTGGACTCCCAGTTGAACTGGGACCGTGCAATGGCCGAGGCGCTGCTGGAGGGGCGCCGTCGCCATGCCGCGGCCGATGGCAGCCTGCCGCTTGCCGTCGGCATCCTCGGTAGCGGACACGTCCGTTTTGGGTATGGCGTGGCGCATCAACTGCGCGACCTGGGGGAGTACAGCATCGGGCAACTCCTGCCGGTACCTGCAGGCGTTCCGTGTGCCAGCCTGCCATCCGGCCTGGCGGACGCCGTTTTTGCCGTGGATAGTGAACGCACTGCACCTCCACCGCCACCCCGTCTGGGCGTGTGGCTGGAGGAGGTGGAGGGCGGGGTGCGTTTGCGTGAGGTCAGATCGGGGAGTCTCGCGCAGCGCAGTGGGCTGAAGGCGGCCGATGTCGTCCTGGAGGCCGCGGGGCGGCCCGCACGCACCTCCCGGCAACTCGTGACGGCTGTGCGCGAGCAGCCTTCCGGCACGTGGTTGCCGCTGGTCGTGCAACGCGACGGTAGGCGTATTGACGTGGTGATCCGCTTCCCGCCCGAGGGTTGAGCGCGGAGTTTGGGTCGGCCGTGCCGGAAGTGTGGGATGTGTGATTCGTGCGGGAGGTCAGTGATCGGGGGAGAACGATGAATCGCTATTTCGCGAGCGGCCTGTGGCGCAGGTTTGCCTTGCTCGCCACGGCTTTGCTTTGCCTGTCCATTCCGGCGTCCGGTGTGGCGCGGCCGATTGCCGCCGGTCAGTTGATGCTGGACGTGGAACTGGACCCGGCCACACGGCAGATCGCGGTGCAGGCTGAGTGGCTCGCAGAGGATGCGCACTTTCGCTTCGTCCTGCATGAGTCACTGCGTCCGGTGTCGGCGCAGGCGGGGGCACGAGCGCTGCAGGTCCGTCTGCTTGGCGCGCGCGGGGCGCTGCGTGCCTGGGCGTTGGACAACCCCGCGGGCGAGGCGCTGGTGTTGCACTATGCGGGTACGCTGCCCGCGCTCGAGCAGGCGCGCGATCATCGTGGCGTACTGCAATCGATGCCGCCGATGGCCTCACCACAGGGGAGTTACCTCTCGGCGGGGAGCGCGTGGTATCCCCGTCCGGCGGATCTGTTCTCGTATGCGGTGAACCTCCGTGTGCGTGGCGCGCAGCGAGCGCTGGTGCCGGGGCGCCTGGTGGAGGAAAGCTTGCCGGCCCCCGCCGATGGCGTCTATCGTGCCCACTTTGTCTTTGAGCACCCGACGGACGGGATCGACCTGATGGCCGGCCCCTGGACGGTACGTGAGCGAACCGTCGCGCAGGACGACGGGCGCCCCTTGCGACTGCGCACCTACTTCCCGCCTGCGCTGGACGGCGAGCCCGGGCTCGCCGATGGCTATCTTGCGGACAGCCAGCGCTACATCGAGCGCTATTCGGGCCTCATCGGCGCCTATCCCTTCACCGAGTTCTCCGTGGTCGCGAGCCCGCTTCCCACCGGATTCGGCATGCCGACGCTGACCTACATCGGGGAACAGGTGTTGCGGCTGCCTTTTATCCGTGCCACCTCTCTTGGTCATGAGGTGCTGCACAACTGGTGGGGCAACGGGGTCATGGTGGATTACGCACGTGGAAACTGGTCCGAGGGCCTGACCACCTTCATGGCCGACTACGCGTACCGGGTAGACGACTCCGCGGCCCAGGCGCGGGAGATGCGCCTGGGGTGGATACGAGATTTTGCTGCGCTACCGGCAGACGCGCACGCGCCGCTTGCGGAGTTTCGGTCCCGCACCCATGGGGCTGCCGCTGCGATTGGCTATGGCAAGGCCGCGATGCTGTTCGTGATGCTGGAGGATGAGATCGGCGCGGAGGCGTTTTCGCATGCGATTCGTAGTTTCTGGACGCAGCACCGCTTCCGCACTGCAGGCTGGGAGGATCTGCGCGCTGCGTTCGAGCGGGCCGCGGGACGTTCTCTCGAGGGATTCTTCCGCCAGTGGCTGGAGCGCCGAGGGGGGGCTGCACCCGGCATCGAGCGCGCGTGGCTGGAACGGGCTGTTGAGGCCGGGCGCGATGCGCGCGTCCGCCTCGTGCTTACGCAACCTGCGCCGGCGTATGCGCTGCGTCTGGAGGTACGTGCAAGTGCCAGTGATCTCTCCAGCACACGTTCGGTGGGCCTCTCGGAGACCCGCGCCGAGGCCGTCATCGATCTGCCCTTCGTGCCTGAAACGCTCAGCCTTGATCCCGATCTGCGACTCTGGCGCGTGCCCGAACCCGAGCAGCTGCCGCCCATCCTGCGGCAATGGATCGTCGCCCCCCAGCCGCGCCTCGTGCTTGCCGATGCGCTTGCCTTACCGGGGGGCCTTGGGGTGAACGCAGCGGTGCGCCTCCCGGAGGCCGCGATCTCCGCTGCAGCGCGTGCGCTGGCGCAGCGCTTGTTCGAGCGGGAGGCCGTGATCGCGGGCTTCGAGGCCCTACATGTCGACGGCGGGCCGGTGCTGCTGATCGGCACTGTGCCTGCAGTGGAGCGCGCGTTGGCGCAGGCGGGGCTCCCGACACAGGTCGAGGGCATGCCGGCTGGAGGAAGCGCACGCGTGTGGACCGTCCGGCGCACGGAAGGGCCGCCCTTGGCGGTGGTGGCCGGGCAGGACGCGGCGGCACTTGAGGCGCTCGTGCGCCCGTTGCCCCACTACGGTGGCCAGAGCTGGCTGGTGTTCGACGGTGCGAAGCTTCTCGAGCGTGGCGTGTGGGTGGCGCCTGGACGGATGGTCAAGGTGGAGCGTTGAGTTGCGCGGCCGGCAGATACGCACGCCGGATCCCGGTGGTGCGCGATGGTAGACTGCTCGCCCGGATAGTCGCCTTTCGCTGACAGAACCATGCTCTCCCGTTCGCTCCTGCTTGTCGCAGCCTTCTCGACCCTGGCCGTCTCTGCACCCGTCGCCGCAGATGAGGTGGCGTTCAAGTCCTGTGTCGCGGATCTGCGCGGCGAGGCGATCCGCCAAGGGGTGCGCGAAGAGGTGTTCGATGCGCAGATCGCCGATCTGGCGCCCGATATGGCCGTGCTTGGCTTTCTGGACGCCCAGCCGGAATTTGTCACGCCGATCTGGGATTACCTCGCCGCGCTGGTGGACGAAGAGCGTGTCACCGACGGCGCCGCGATGCTCTCCGAGTGGAAGACCGTGCTGGAGCGTGTCGAGGCCGAGTATGGCGTCGACCGCGCCACCGTGGTTGCCGTGTGGGGGGTGGAAAGCAACTACGGGCGCAACTTCGGCAGCCGGCCGCTGTTGAGCTCCCTGTCCACACTGTCCTGCTTCGGGCGGCGGCAAGCCTTCTTCCGTGGCGAGTTCATCACCACGCTCAAGATCGTCCAGGAAGGCCATGTTGCGCCCGAGCGTCTGACCGGCTCCTGGGCGGGTGCATTCGGGCATACGCAGTTCATGCCCTCGACGTTCATGCGCCTGGCGGTCGACTTCGATGGCGACGGGCGCCGCGACCTGGTCGACAGCGTACCGGATGCGCTGGCGTCGACCGCGAACTTCCTCAAGCGCGCGGGCTGGCGCAGCGATCTGCCGTGGGGATTCGAGGTCGGCTTGCCGGCCGGGATGAAGGTGTCCGACGCCGGGCGCAAGAACAAGCGTGCGGTTTCGGAATGGGTTGCGCGCGGAGTGAAGCGCCTGGATGGTCGCCCCATGCCGGCTGCTGGAACGCAAGCGGCTTTGCTCCTGCCGGGCGGCGAGGCAGGGCCGGCCTTCCTCATAACGCGCAATTTCGATGCGCTGTATTCCTACAACGCTGCCGAAAGCTACGGTCTTGCGATCGCGCATCTCTCCGACCGCCTGCGCGGTGGCCAACCTTTCGTGACGCCCTGGCCCACCGAGGACCCCGGGCTTTCGCGCGCCGAGCGGCGCGAACTGCAGTCCTTGCTGATCTCACGGGGCCATGACATTGGCGAAGTGGACGGGATGATCGGCGCGCGCACGCGCGATGCGCTCAAGCTCGAGCAGACACGACTTGGGCTGGAGCCCTCAGGGCGTGCCGGCCAGCGTGCACTACAGGCGCTGCGGGCGCGCCCCCAGGGCGTGCGCTGAGCGCGGCCCCGTTGTCCGGACGACCCGTGTCTGGACCGGGGCGTCGACGCGGTTCCGAACGCCGCCCGAGTCCGCAGGCGGGACCGAGATGGGTTCGAAGCGCTCAGGCCGGCTCGCGGCGGCGCTTGGCGCGCTCGATCCTCTTCGCCTCGTCGAGGGTGTCGACGAGGACTTCCTGCACGTAATCGAGGTGTTCCGAGGCCTTGCGTCGCGCGTCATCGGCCCGGCCGTCGACGATCGCGCGGTACAGGGCCTCGTGCTGAGCGAGCAGCCTGTCGCGGACCACGCTGCCGAGCGGCAGCATGCCGCCGATGTTCGTCACCACATTGTGTTCGAGCAGATCGAACAGACTGCGGATGGTGTGCAACAGCACGGCATTGTGGCTCGCCTCGGCGATTGCGAGATGGAACAGGGCGTCGGCCCGACCTTCCTCGCTGCGGCTGACGCGCCCCTGCTGCAGGTAGCAATCCTGCACGCGTTCGAAAGCGGCCTTCAGACGCTGGCGGTCGAGGTCCGTAGCGCGTAGGGCCGCGTAGTAGGCGCAGGCCCCCTCCAACATGTGGCGGAACTCGATGAGGTCGCGCTGGGCTTCCGGATTGTTCTCCAGCAGCTCGAGCATCGGGTCGCGGAAGGACGAACCCAGGGAGTCGCTGACAAAGGTTCCACCTCCATGACGGCTGATCAGTAGGCCGCGTGCGACGAGCTTCTGGATCGCCTCTCGGAGCGATGGACGCGAGACGCCGAAGTCCTCGGCCAGCGCACGCTCGGCGGGCAGGCGCTCGCCCGGACGCAGGCTGCCTTCGAGGATCAGGGTTTCAATACGCTCCACGATGTCGTCAGAGAGTCTTCTTTGTTGCAAGGGGGTGGCTTTCATCAGGGGCTTCCGTGGAGGACTGCGTTCGTGCGGGGAGACGAAAACTGCTGCCGAATCTAGCTGCGCCGGGGGAGGAGGGCAAGTGTCGTCCAGCGCACGGGCGAGGTGTGCTGGATACGAGTTATGTGGCTATCGGAAAAGTTGATGAATTCCATTGACAGCTTCCGATCGCTCCCCTAGTCTAGGTCACAACGTGGTTAAGTGGTAAGACCACTATCTATTTTCCAGTGGGACTTCTGAGGGGAAGGGGGAGAGTAAATGCGATTTTTTGTCACGATAGTCTTCGATGCGGACGCTGGCTGCCGCACGGTTGTGGGGGGGTGAGGGATGCAGCCCGGAACCCTTGCCCTGCTGGCGTTCTCGCCCATCCTGCTTGCGGCGATCCTGCTTGTCGGGCTGCGCTGGCCCGCAAAGCGGGCGATGCCTTTCGTCTATGTCGTCACCGCGTTGATCGCGCTCTTCGTCTGGGACATGAGCATCAATCGCGTGCTGGCTTCGACCCTCCAGGGGCTCGTGATCACGGTGGGCGTGCTGTGGATCATCTTCGGCGCCATCCTGCTGCTGAATACGCTCAAGTACTCCGGCGGCATTACCGCGATCCGGTCGGGCTTCGCCACGATCAGCCCTGATCGCCGCATCCAGGCCATCATCATCGCCTGGCTGTTCGGCTGCTTCATCGAGGGGGCGTCGGGGTTCGGCACGCCAGCGGCGATCGCCGCACCGCTGTTGGTGGCAATCGGCTTTCCGGCGCTGGCGGCAGTGCTGCTGGGCATGCTGGTGCAGAGCACGCCGGTGTCGTTCGGTGCGGTGGGTACGCCAATCATCATCGGTGTGAACAGCGGGCTCGATACGGCGACCATCGGCGCCGAACTTTCTGCCAGGGGCTCGAGCTGGGAGGTGTTCCTGCAACTCATCACCAGCAACGTGGCGATCATCCATGCGCTGGTCGGCACGGTGATGCCGTTGATCATGGCAATGATGCTGACCCGTTTCTTCGGGCGTGAGAAGAGCTGGAAGGCTGGCCTGGAGGTGCTGCCGTTCGCGCTCTTCGCCGGTGTTGCGTTCACCGTGCCGTATGCATTCACCGGTGTTTTCCTCGGGCCCGAATTCCCGTCCTTGCTGGGGGGGCTCGTCGGTCTGGCGATCGTCACCACGGCCGCGCGTGCGGGTTTCCTCGTGCCGAAGAAGGCGTGGGATTTCGCCGATGCAAAGGAGTGGCCGAGTGAATGGATGGGCAGTGTCGAGATGAAGCTCGATGCGCTGCCGAAACACCGCGAGATCGGCGTAATCCGCGCCTGGCTCCCGTACGTGCTGGTGGGAGCGCTGCTGGTGTTGAGTCGTGTGTTCCCGGAGGTTGGAAGTGCGCTCAAGGCGGTGGTACTCAATTTCCCCAATCTGCTTGGCGAGAAGGGCGTGAGTGCGAATTTTCAGCCGCTCTACCTGCCTGGCGGGATCCTGGTGGCAGTGGTGTTGATCACCGTGTTCCTGCACGGCATGCATGCACGCTCGCTGGTGAAGGCGGTGGGCGAGTCCTCGCGGGTGCTGCTTGGCGCCGGATTCGTGCTGCTGTTCACCGTGCCGATGGTGCGCATCCTGATCAACTCCGGCGTCAATGCGGCAGATCTTCCGAGCATGCCGATCGCGATGGCGCAGTGGGTGGCCGACAGTGTCGGCAACGTCTATCCCCTGCTGGCACCCTCGGTCGGTGCGCTCGGTGCCTTCATCGCCGGCTCGAATACGGTGAGCAACATGATGCTGAGCCAGTTCCAGTTCGGGGTTGCGAACACGCTGGGTATTTCGGGGGCGCTGATCGTGGCGGTACAGGCGATCGGTGCTGCGGCCGGCAACATGGTGGCGATCCACAACGTGGTTGCGGCCTCCGCGACCGTGGGGCTGCTCGGTCGGGAGGGGGCGATCCTGCGCAAGACGTTCTGGCCGACCGTGTACTACGTGCTGATGACCGGCGCGATCGCGATGATCGCGATCTACGCGCTGGGTGTCAGCGACCCGCTGCTCGCTGCGGGGTGAAGGTGACGGGAGGCGGAATGGCCTCCCGCCATCAGTGTTTCCGGCAGTCGCGGCGACGCTGCGACTGCTTCACAATCAAGGGCATCGTTTTCTGGAGCCGAAGCGCATGAGCCATCCGTCCTCCGTACCTGCCAACGCGACGCGTGTGGCGCCTCCGCTCGAAGCAGCGCGCAGCTATCCCGCCAAACCGTCGGATGTATATCTGTTCGGCACCTGCGTGATCGATGTGTTCTTTCCCGGTGCAGGGATGGACGCCATCCGCCTGCTTGAGCGCGAGGGTATCAAGGTGCATTTCCCGCAGGGCCAGAGCTGCTGTGGCCAACCCGCGTACACCTCGGGCTATACCGACGAGGCGCGTGAGGTCGCGCGGGCGCAGCTCGCACTGTTCGGTGGTGACTGGCCGGTGGTGATCCCGTCCGGTTCCTGTGCCGGCATGTTCCGTCACCACTACTTCGAGCTGTTCAAGGACGAGCCGCAGACGTTGAGACAGGTCGAGTCGCTTGCCGCACGGACCTACGAGCTGGCCGAGTTCCTGCTTGAAGTGTGCAAGGTCGAGTTCGAACACAAAGGTGCGCCGGTCAAGGTGGCGCTGCACACCTCCTGTTCGGCGCGGCGCGAGATGAATACGCATGTGCATGGTCGGGCGCTGCTGGCACAGCTCCCGGGTGTCGAGCGGGTCGATCATGACCACGAAAGCGAATGCTGCGGATTCGGTGGAAGCTTCAGCGTGCGCATGCCCGACATCTCCGGCGCGATGGTCAAGGACAAGACGGCCGCGTTGAAAGGCTCGGGCGCGGCCGAGGTGGTCAGCGCCGATTGCGGCTGTCTGCTGAATATCAACGGTTGCTTCGAAAAACAGGGCGATGCGCTGCGCGGCGAGCATTTGGCGAGCTTCCTGCTGCGCCGTACTGCGTCTGCGCGCAAGGGAGGTGCAACATGAACGGCCTGGCCGATACCCCCGCGATGCCGATCGCCTTCAAGCGCAACGCGCGCGAGGCGCTCGCCGATCCGCAACTGCGGCGCAACTTCCGGGGCGCGATGGATTTTCTCATGGACAAGCGTCGCAGCCAGTTCCCCGATGGCGACGAACTGGAGCGCCTGCGGGCTTTCGGTAACCGGGTGCGGGCGCGGGCGCTGTCGAAGCTTCCGGATCTGCTCGAGCGCCTCGAAGCCAACCTCACCCGTAACGGCGTGCAGGTTCATTGGGCCGAGACGGTCGAGGAGGCGAACGCGATCGTGCACCGTATCGCCGAACGTCATGCGGCGAAGAAGGTGATCAAGGGCAAATCGATGGTGTCCGAGGAAATGGAGATGAACCATTACCTTGGCGAGCGTGGCGTGGACTGCCTCGAATCCGACATGGGCGAGTTCATCGTCCAACTGCGCGAAGAGAAGCCCGCGCACATCATCATGCCGGCGATCCACCTCAATGCGGGGCAGGTCGCTAAGCTGTTCCACGAACGGCTGAACGTCGATTACACCGAAGACGTGGACCGCCTGATCCAGATCGGTCGCGAAACCCTCCGCCGCAACTTCTTCGAGGCCGACATCGGCGTCTCGGGCGTCAACTTCGCCATTGCGGAGACCGGAACCCTGCTGCTGGTCGAGAACGAGGGCAATGGCCGCATGTCGACCACGGTGCCGCCGGTCCATATCGCAGTGACGGGCATCGAGAAGGTGGTCGAGAACCTGCGTGACGTGATCCCGCTGCTTTCGCTGCTGACACGCTCGGCAACCGGACAGGCGATCACGACCTACGTAAACATGATCTCCGGTCCGCGCAAGGCGAACGAACTCGACGGCCCGCAGGAAGTGCATCTGGTGCTGCTCGACAACGGCCGCACCCAGGCCTTCGCAGACGGCGAACTGCGTCAGACGCTCAATTGCATCCGCTGTGGTGCATGCATGAACCACTGCCCGGTCTACACCCGTATCGGAGGCCACGCCTACGGAACCGTGTATCCGGGGCCGATCGGCAAGATCGTCACGCCGCACATGCTTGGCTTGGAGACCACCCGTGACCTGCCTACCGCGTCGTCGATGTGCGGCGCCTGCGGAGAGGTATGCCCGGTCAAGATCCCGATCCCCTCCCTCTTGCGCCGGCTGCGCGAGGAGGCGGTGCGCCCGCCGACGGAGGCGCCGCATCACATGCGCGGCCAGGGCGCCAAGTACTCGAAGAGGGAGACGATGATCTGGAAGGCCTGGCGTACGCTCAACACTTCGCCTGCGCTGTACCGGGCAGCGATGTACGCCGGAACGCGGATGAGGGGGCTGATGCCGGCCAGCATCGGCCCATGGACCGAGCACCGCAGCGCGCCGAAGCTTGCGCCGCGCACCCTTCACGAACTCGCCCGTGAGCATCTTGGCGACCAATGAGCGATCTGGGGAGCATGGACGCAATGAATGCAAAGCAACGGATACTGGGCAAGCTGCGCGGTAGCCTTCAGGGTACGACGCCGGTTGCCGATGATTACGATATCGACCTGCTCACGGAGCCGTGGCGGTACAGCGACGAAGCCCGCATACCACGCCTTCGGCAGATGCTCGAGGCGGTCCATGGCGAAACACAGTTGAGCACCCGCGCCGGATGGCCTGCGAGGGTGATCGAGGCGCTCGTGGCGCGGGGAATCGCCGAGTTGCTCGTTTCTCCCGCCACCGCCCACGGGCGGCAGCTCGCCGAACACCTTGCGTCGAGTCCGTGCGCGATTCGTCTGAAGGCCTACGATCGACCGGTGGAAGAGTGGAAAGACGAACTCTTCTTCCATACCCCGGCCAGCTTGACGGGAACGCTCGGCGGGATCGCCGCGACCGGCAGCCTCGTGCTCTGGCCGACGCCTGAGGAGCCGCGACTGATGAGTCTGGTGCCGCCCTTTCATATCGCGCTGCTGAACGCGAGCGAGGTGCGGGACAACTTCCACGACTTCATGCACGAGCACAACTGGGCCGCGGGACTGCCGACCAACGCATTGCTGGTGTCGGGGCCTTCAAAAACCGCCGATATTCAGCAAACGCTTGCATATGGCGCACATGGGCCAAAGGAGTTGCTGGTCCTGATCCTTGAGGACGCCTGAGCGTTCGGGCCATGGGATGCGGTTGCAAGAGGGATCGGTGATCGCGGCCGCCCCGCGTTCAGGTGGACCACGCCTGCAGCAGCCCGCCGAGCAGCGCAGTGAGCACGACGACCGCCCAGGGCGGTGCCTTGAATCGCATCAAGGCGAGCAGGGCGAGTGCGGCGAGCATCAGGTCAGCGGGTGCGTGGATCGCGCTTGTCCATACCGGGTCGTAGAGTGCAGCGAGCAGCAGGCCGACGACCGCAGCGTTGACGCCGATGAGGCTGGCGCGTGCTGCGGTGCTGGAACGTAGCCGGTCCCAGAAGGGCAGGGCGCCAAGCACGAGCAGAAAGGCCGGCACGAAGATCGCCACCAGGGCGAGCATGCCGCCCGCCCAGCCGTTGACCGGCCCGCCGGCGGATGCGCCAAGAAAGGCCGCGAAGGTGAAGAGTGGTCCGGGCACCGCCTGTGCAGCGCCATACCCGGCGAGGAAGGTGTCGTTGTCCACCCAGCCGGGCGGGACGACCTCGGCCTGCAGCAAGGGCAGCATGACGTGGCCGCCACCGAATACCAGGGCGCCGCTGCGATAGAACACATCCACCATCGCCAAGGTGGCATTCTCGAACGATGCGGCCAACACGGGCAGGCCTGCGAGAAGCACGGCGAAGCCGAGCAGCAGGCCAAGAGCGACCCTCCGGCTCATCTGCGCGATGGGTGGCGAGTGTGCGGGGTTGGCCTGTCCGGCGAACAAGCGGCGACCGATCAGCGCACCCGCAAGGATGACAGCGATCTGACTCCATGCCGATGGCAAAGCAAGCAGGAACAGCGTGGCGCCAGCCATGAGGAGTTTGTGCGGCACTTGGGGGCAGAGTTTTTGCATCATGCCCCACACCGCTTGTGCGACGACCGCGACCGCCACCACCTTCAGTCCGTGCAGCACGCCGTCCGGCATCGATCCCCAGTGCTGCATGCCGAGTGCAAGCAGGATCATCGCCACCGCAGAGGGGAGCGTGAAACCGAGCCACGCCGCCAGGGCGCCCGGGAGTCCGGCGCGCGCATAGCCGACTCCCATGCCGATCTGGCTGCTCGCAGGGCCCGGCAGGAACTGGCACAGCGCGACGAGGTCTGCATAGCCTCGCTCGGTGAGCCATGCACGCCGGGTTACGAACTCGGCGTGAAAATAGCCCAGATGGGCCACCGGTCCGCCAAAGGATGTGAATCCGAGGCGCAGAAAGGCGAGGAAGATGGTTTTGAATGAATCCTGGGGTTGTGCCATCTACGATCCTGTATCTGCGGTCGGTCGGGCGCTCAACTCAGGCTCTGCGTGTGCACCATGTAGTTCACGTCGGTGTCTGGCCCAAGGCTGTAGACGCGGCTCAGCGGGTTGTAGGCCAGACCGATGATGTCGCGCACCTCAAGCCGGGCTTGGCGACAATGCCGTGTCAGTTCGGAGGGCTTGAGGAACTTCGCGTACTCGTGCGTCCCGGCGGGGAGCAGCTTGAGCACGTACTCTGCGCCGATGATCGCGAAGACGTAGGACTTGAGGTTGCGATTGAGCGTGGACAGAAAGACGTGTCCGCCAGGCTTCACCAGGGCGGCGCAGGCAGCGATGGTGCTTGCGGGGTTCGGGACGTGCTCCAGCATCTCCATGCAGGTCACCACATCGTAGTGCTGCGGGTCGTCCGCGGCGTGCTGCTCTGCGCTGATCAGCCGGTACTCCACCTTGTGGCCGCTTTCGAACAGGTGCAACCGTGCCACGCTGAGTGCCTTTTCCGACAGGTCGATGCCGGTCACCTCAGCGCCGAGCGCAGCCATCCCCTCGGAGAGGATTCCGCCGCCGCAGCCGACATCGAGCACCTTCTTGCCCGCCAGTCCGGCCTTGCCGTCGATCCACCCCAAGCGGAGCGGGTTGATCTCGTGCAGGGGCTTGAACTCGGATGCGGGGTCCCACCATCGGTGGGCGAGTTCGCTGAATTTCTGCAGTTCGGCGGGATCGGCGTTCAGGGTGTTCATGAGGGTCGATGGTCCTTGATGGCGGGACGCCGGGAGCGCGGGACGCCCGGCAGAAATGAAAAAGCCCCGCCGAGGCAGGGCTTTCGCGCATGCGGTTCCGGAATTACTTGGAGCCGATGACTTCCACTTCGACGCGACGATCCGGCTGCAGGCAGGAGATCAGCGCGGCGCGGCCACGGACCTTGTCGCACTGGTTGCCGGTCACCGGCTGGGCTTCGCCCTTGCCTTCGGTGTAGATGCGGTTGGCGTCGACACCCTGCGAGACCAGGTAGGTCTTGACGGCGGCGGCACGGCGCTCGGACAGTCGCTGGTTGTAGGCTTCCGAGCCGATACGGTCGGTGTGGCCGACGGCGAGGATGACTTCCAGCTTCAGGGACTTGGCCTGCGCAGCCAGTTCGTTGAGCTTGGCCTGGCCTTCCGGCTTCAGGGTGGCCTTGTCGAAGTCGAACAGGGCGTCGGCGGCCAGTTTCACCTTGTCGGCGGTGGGCTTCGGAGCCGGGGCAGCAGCAGCAGCGACCGGGGCGGTGCACTTGTCGGCCGGGACGATGTCGGCATCGCACGCGCAGCCGACCGGGAACTCACCGGCCAGGGCGGTCGAAGCGGCAGCCGGGCTCCAGTAGCCGGTGCGCCAGCACAGGCCGGTACCGCTGCGGGCGACCACGTTGCGCGCGTCGATGACGTAAGGGATTTCGCTGGCGCTCGACACGACGACGTCGTTTACCTGCGCAAAGGCGCTCGGAGCGGACAGGCCAATCGAGGCGATGGCGGCCAGCATGAGCATCTGCTTCTTGGTTTGTTTGATCATGGTTTCCTCTTTGATGGGCGAGTCGCCGGTAATGCCATTGAAAGGGATGAAGACAGCCGGGCTACCGTCTTCGCGTACGAAAGACTCAGTATATCCACTTCAATTACTGAACCTAGTTTGCCACACTGACGAAAGGCGGAGCAATTCGCTGTCGTTAATATGCAACAGCGCAGCGCCTTTGTCCACGCGGGTTTCACCATTTACCCAGACGTGTGAAACATGCTCGCGACCCGCGACATGGACAAGGTGTGAAACGGGGTCGAAACACGGTTGGCAATCCACTGCACCGAGATCGACTGCGCACAGGTCGGCCAGCTTGCCAACCTCGATCGAGCCGATCCAGTCGGCCATTCCCAGTGCGCTTGCGCCGTCCAGTGTCGCCATGCGCAGTGCGGTCTGAGCAGGGACGACTGTTGGGTCGCGGGAGGCGGCCTTGGCCAGCAAGGCTGCGTGACGCATTTCGTGGAACATGTCGAGGCGGTTGTTGCTTGCGGCGCCGTCCGTACCCAATCCCACGCGCAGGCCTGCAGCGAGCATTCGCGATATATCGGGGATGCCGCTACCGAGCTTCATGTTCGAGGTGGGGCAGTGTGCCACGCTGCAGGCGTGGCGTTGGAGAAGCTCCAGATCGGTCTCGTCGAGATGCACTACGTGAACTGCGATCGTGTTCTGGCCGAGCACCCCCAGCCGCGCCAGACGAGCTAGCGGGCGGCAGCCGTGGGCGGCGAGCGAGTCAGCGATCTCCTGGCTGGTTTCGTGCACATGGATATGAATGGCGAGATCGAGCTCCTCGGCAATGGCCAGCGCACGCGCGAAGCTGGCGTCCGAAACTGTGTACGGTGCATGGGGCGCGACCGAGAACTGAATCAGGGGGTGCGCGGACCAGCGGTCGCGCGCAGCAAGACCTTTGCGCAGGTAGTCGTCGGCGTCGCTCGCGTAAGGGGTGGGGAACTCGAGCATGACCATGCCGACGACCGCGCGCATGCCCATCTCGGCGAAGGCCTCTGCAGCGGCCTCGGGGTGAAAATACATGTCGTTGCAGGTGGTAACGCCACCGCGCAGCATCTCGGCGGCCGCAAGACGCGTGCCGTCGCGGACGAATGCCGGGCTTACGTGGCGGGCCTCGGTGGGCCAGATGGCTTCCTGCAGCCAGCGCATCAGCGGCAGGTCGTCGGCGATGCCGCGCATGAGGTTCATTGCTGCGTGCGCATGAAGATTCACCATGCCGGGGATGAGCAGATGGGTGGGCAGGCTCACCACACGTTCGGCTCGATAGTGGCGGTGCGCTTCGGCCTGAGGCATCACGCCCACGATGCGTCCATCCCGAACGGCCACTGCGTGGTTCTCGAGGACGGTGTCGACGGGTGCGACCGGGGCGATCCAGCGCGTGTTGATGACCAGGTCGGCAGGCTCGTTCAAGTTCTCGTCTCCGTCGGGTAAGGGGGGCGGGCAAGGGTAATGCAGGCCGGGTGCATTACATTGCCTCGTGCAGGCCGCTTCGTGCAAGAATTGCACTGTTTTCCAGCGCTGCGTAGTGGGGCGCCTGCCTCCACGGGATGAAGATGAACGCGACTCCGGACCGGATCGGGAAGTACAGGATCATCAGGGAAATCGGCCGTGGTGCAACGGCGGTGGTCTATCTCGCCGAGTGCGACGATTACCCTACGCCCGTGGCGCTCAAGCATGTGCGCTTCGGCGACCGCGGCCGCGACGAGGCCAAATGGAGCCGGCGCCTGATCAAGCTGCTTCGGGCGGAGCAGGCGGTGTCCGGGCGCCTTGATCACCCGAATATCATCCGTATCTTCGATGCTTCGGTCGATGCCGAGCAGGCATATGTGGTAATGGAGTATTTCCCGGGTGAGTCACTCGAGCGTTATTGCGGGTTCGAGAACCTGCTGCCCATCCATCGCACGATCGCGATCGTGTTCAAGTGTTGCATGGCGCTGGATCACGCCTATCGGCAGGGGGTCGTTCATCGCGACATCAAGCCGGCGAACATCCTGGTGGATGAGCGCGATAATGTAAAAATTACCGACTTCGGTCTGGCGCTCAACATCAACAAGAAGCTCGATACCGACTCCACCTTCATCATGGGGGTCGGTTCACCCGCCTACATGAGCCCGGAACAGATCAAGGGCTACCCGCTCAACCAGAAGACCGATCTCTATTCGCTTGGTGTCGTGCTGTTCCACATGCTCACCGGGCGGCTGCCATTCCGCGCCAGCAATCCGGCGCAGCTCGTCTACAAGATCATTAACGCCGATCCGCCCTCGGTCTCGCAGCTGAACCCGGACGTGCCCGAGCAGATGGACGCGGTGATCCGCAAGGCGCTGGAAAAGGACCTGTACTCGCGTTACCGCAATGGCGCGGAGTTTGCCAAGGATCTGGCAGCGGTTCGCTACCGCATCCTGGACGAGAGCTACGTGCCGCCGGATTCGGCGCGTTTCACACAGTTGCGCCGCATGGCCTTCTTTACAGAGTTCGAGGATGTGGACCTGTGGGAGGTGCTGCGCATCTGCTCGTGGCGCAAGGTGGAGCAGGAGGTGGCCTTGATGCGCGAAGGTGATACCGACCAGCGGTTCGGTATCGTGCTTGCGGGGCGGGTCGAACTCTCTAGGAACGGCAAGCGGGTCATGGAGCTCGGCCCGGGCGAGGTGTTCGGTGTGCAGGCCTGGCTGGACCAGCTCGAGCATCGTCACATGCTCACGGTCGTGTCGCTCGAGCCGCTGAGCTACCTGGAGGTCAATCCGGCTGCGCTTGCGCTGGCTACCGATGAGGTGCAGGAGCGCTTCAAGCGCCAAGTCGCCACCGCCGTGGTGCGCAGGCTCGCGTCGCTTTCTGCTCAACTTGCCGAGGAGGCGCCCGAGGCTGTGCGGGCGCAGCGATCTGCGCCTGTGAGCCATGACCTGCAACTGCTCGACCCCTGAACGCCATCCTCCGGTGGATCCTCCGCGGGGGATGGTCGCCTCCCCCGGCACATGCCCTATTGAGCTGCGCCTAGTTTGCGTGCGCGTTCGAGGCTGGTCTTGCGCGCTTCGGGTGTCGAAGGCGCCAGCGCGAGCCAGTTGCCCAGGTGCGCGCACGTGATCTCGGTGAGTGCCTGCATCCATTCGTGGCGCTCATTCAGGCAGGGGATGTAGTGGAAGGCCTTGCCGCCTTTCTCCAGGAACGCCTCCCTGCACTCCATGCCGATTTCCTCCAGGGTCTCGAGACAGTCCGAGACGAAGCCTGGGCACATCACGTCGACGCGGCCCACCCCCTGTGCCGCGAGCGCCTCGAGCGTGGGCTGCGTGTAGGGTTTGAGCCATTCGGCCTTGCCGAAGCGCGACTGAAAGGTTACCAGCACCTTCTCCGGCGCGAGGCCAAGCCCTTCCGCCACCAGCCGGCCGGTCTTGTGGCATTCGCAATGATAGGGGTCGCCCAGATCGAGCGAGCGCCGCGGCACGCCATGGAAGCTGAGCAACAGGCGATCGGGTTCACCGTTCGCGGCCCAGTGGTCGCGCACGCTCTGCACCAGCGCCGCGATGTAGCCTGGATGGTCGTGGAAGTTGCGTACGAAGCGGACTTCGGGCTGATTGCGCCAGCGTGCCATGCAGCGTCCCACCTCATCCACGACGGTGGCGGAGGTGCTTGCCGAATACTGCGGGTAGAGCGGTAGCACGAGGATGCGGGTGCAGCCGCGTGCGCGCATTGCATTGAGGGTGTCCTCGATCGAGGGCGCTCCATATCGCATCGCATACGCGACGTCGAGTTCCCCGTGGCCGGCTTTCGCGAGATATCCGGCGAGCAGCTTGGTCTGGCGCTCGGTGTGCACCTTCAGGGGGGAGCCTTCATCGGTCCAGATGGTGGCGTATTTTGCGGCCGAGGCCTTGGGGCGGGTGTTGAGGATGATGCCGTTGAGGATCAGCCACCAGATCGGGCGTGGAATCTCTACCACGCGTGGATCGGACAGAAACTGCTTGAGGTAGGGGCGCAGCGCGGCCGCGGTGGGTGCCTCGGGGCTGCCCAGGTTGACGAGCAGCACGCCGGTGCGGGGCGTATCGTCGTGTTTGAAAGGCGGTTCTTTCCAGTAACGGGACATCGGATTCCTTGTCGTTCTTTCGGTTGTCGCGGCCAGTGGTGTGGGTCCGCCCTCAGTTGCGGGCGGACAGCGCGTTGGAGAGCAGGCGGGCGGTGATGTCGACGATCGGGATCACGCGGTCGTAGGCCATGCGTGTCGGGCCGATCACGCCCAGGGAGCCCACGACCTGACCATCCACCTCGTACGGGGCAGTGATGACACTGCAGCCGTCCAGGGGCTCCAGGCCGGATTCGCCACCGATGAAGATCTGAACGCCTTCGGCCCGGTTCGACAGGTCGAGCAGTTGCATCAGGCCGGTACGCTGTTCGAAAAGCTTGAACAGCTCGCGCAGGCGCGACATGTTCGAGGACAGGTCGTCGATATCGAGCAGGTTGGTTTCGCCCGAAATCACGTAATTTGACGCGTTGTCCTCGGCTGCCTGCGCGCCTGCGTCTACCGTTGCGCTCATCAACTCGGTCATGTCGCTGCGCAGCTGTCGGAGTTCATCCTTGAGTCGGATGCGGATCTCGTCGAAGGACAAGCCGGCGTAGTGTTCGTTCAGGTACTGCGTGGTGGCCCCAAGTTCGGCGGAGCTATAGCCGCGGCGGGTGAGGAGCAGACGGTTCTGCACGTCGCCACCGGTGGTGACGATGATGAGCAGGATCCGGTTCTCGGCGAGGCTGATGAACTCGAACTGGCGGATGCGCACCGCTTCCTTGCGCGGCGCGACGACCACCCCCGCGAAGCGTGTGAGATCCGAGAGCAGATGTGAGGCGGAACTGATCAGGCGTTGCGGCTGATCTGGCGGCAGTTGCCCCTTCAGTGCGCGTACACGCTCGCTGCCGAGTGGCTGCACGGTGAGCAGGGTATCCACGAAGAAGCGGTAGCCCCGCGCCGTCGGAATGCGCCCTGCCGAAGTGTGCGGGCTTGCAATGAAGCCCATCTCCTCTAGGTCGCTCATCACATTGCGCACCGTGGCGGGTGACAGCTCCAGTCCGGAAAAGCGCGACAGTGCGCGCGAACCAACCGGCTGCCCATCGGCGATGTAGCGTTCGATCAGGGTCTTGAGCAGGATCTGGGAGCGGGTGTCGATGGAATTCATGGCAGTCGGGAATATAGCCCGGATTCTACGGAAGCGTCCCTTCGCAGGCCAGTTGGCCGGGTTACATTGGCCGGGTTGCGCGATCCGCAAAGCTTCTCTCCTTCGGCTTCTCCGGAACTCTTTGGCGTCATGCCCGAGGGCTGGGCATTGTGGTTTAATCCAGGTCCATGAGCACGAACTTCCGCACGATTGCCCTCATCGGCAAGTACCAGAGTACCGACGTGGCCGAGTCGGTGCTCTCGGTCGCGCGCTATCTGCGTGATCGTGGCCTCACCGTATTGATCGAGCAGGGCACCGCGAGTTCGATCGGTGGCGTGCACGATTTTCCGGTGGCGAGCTACGAATACATCGGTGTGAGCGCCGACCTCGCCGTCGTTGTCGGCGGAGATGGAAGCATGCTGCATAGTGCGCGCCGGCTCGTCGATCATGGCGTACCCCTGGTCGGGGTCAATCTGGGACGGCTGGGTTTTCTGACCGACATCTCGCGCAGCCATGCCAGCGAGCGCCTGGGCGAGATGCTGGACGGCCATTACACGGAAGAGCATCGTTTCATGCTCGATGCCGAGGTGCTGCGGGGTGGCGAGCGGGTGTTCCATACACTCGCGCTCAACGATGTGGTGGTCAACAAGGGCGATCTGGGGCGCATGATCGAATTCGACCTCTCCATCGATGGGGAATTCGTCTACACGCAACGCTCGGACGGCATGATTGTGTCCACGCCGACCGGCTCGACCGCCTACGCGCTCTCCGCCAATGGCCCGATCCTGCACCCGAGTGTGGGCGGGATCGCCCTGGTGCCGCTGTGTCCGCATGCGCTTACGGCGCGTCCGATCACGTTGCCCGACAGTTGCTGCATCGACATCGCCATGCTGCCCCTGCAGGATGCGCGCGTGCATTTCGACGGCCAGACACGCTTCGACCTGCGTGCGGGAGACTGCGTGCGGCTCAAGCGTTCTGTGCACACCCTGCGTCTGCTGCACCCGAAGGGCTACAGCTACTTCGACATGCTGCGCGAGAAGCTTCACTGGAGCGCCGCGCCGCGGAACTGATCCGGTCGCTGGTGCAAACGAACGCGCTCTTGCGCTGCTCGTTTTTCTTCCGTTTCGAAACCCGCTTTTCCTTTGATTTGCCTCGCTACGATGCTGCGCAGCCTGACCATTCGTGATTTTGTCATCGTCGACCGGCTCGATCTGGAATTCGAGCCGGGCTTTGGCGCCCTGACCGGCGAAACCGGGGCAGGCAAATCCATCCTGCTCGATGCCCTTGGTCTTGCGCTCGGTGGCCGCGGGGATGCCGCCGCAGTGCGTCAGGGGCGCGAGCGCGCCGAGGTGGCCGCCGAGTTCGATCTGCCGGTCGAGGGCGGGCTTCGTGCTTGGCTGGTGGAGCAGGGCTTGGGTGTTGAAGAGGATTGCGCGATCCTGCGCCGGACCATCGACGCCAGCGGACGTAGCCGGGCCTGGATCAATGGCAGCGCTGTAACGCTCACGCAACTGCGCAGCGCCGGGGAGTGGCTGGCCGATATTCACGGGCAGCATGCGCACCACGCCTTGTTGCGTGGCGATGCGCAACGCGCGCTGCTGGATGCCCAGGCTGGAGCGCTTGGCCTCGCGGCGGAGGTGGCGGAAAGGCATCGTGAATGGCAGCGAATGCTGCGTCTGCAGCGGGAGGCCGAGGTGGATTCGGCTAGCTCGGCCAAGGAGCGCGAACTGCTTGGCTGGCAACTTGGCGAGTTGGAAGAGCTTGGCTTCGATGTCGAGGAATGGCTCGCGCTGGAAGCCGAGCATGGACGTCTTGCTCATGCTGCAAGCATTTTGGAAGGCGCCGAGGAAACGCTGGCCGTGCTTGGGGAAGGCGACGCGGCGGTCTGTTCGATGCTCCGGCATCTGGATGCACGCATCAGCGGGCTGTGCGAGTTCGATCCCGGGCTGGCCGATGTGCGCGAGCTGCTTGGCGCAGCAGCGATCCAGGCGGACGAAGCCCTGCACGCCTTGCGTCGTTACCACGACCGGCTGGACCTGGACCCCGCACGACTGGCAGAGGTGGAGCGCCGTATCGCCGCCGTCATGGATATGGCGCGCAAGTACCGCGTGGCGCCGGAGGCGCTTCCCGAGCTTGCCGATCAGTGGCGCACGCGGCTGGCTACACTCGAGGCCACTGCCGATCCGCAGCGCCTGGCCGCAGCCGCGCGTGAGGCCGAGCAGCACTACACGGAAGCAGCACGTGCGCTGTCGCTGCAGCGCGCGCCGGCAGCGCGCAGGCTGTCTGAAGAGATCAGCGCTGCGATGCAGGACCTCGCGATGGCGGGCGGGCGCTTCGAGATCGCACTCGAGACCTGCGCGCCCGGGGCAAACGGGCTGGAGGATGTCGAGTTCCGCGTTGCTGCCAACCCCGGGCAGGCATTGCGCAGCCTGGCGAAGGTGGCGTCCGGCGGCGAGCTATCGCGCATCGGGCTTGCCATTCAGGTGATGACGAGCCGGGACGCGGCAGTGCCGACGTTGATTTTTGACGAGGTGGATGTGGGTATCGGCGGTAGGGTCGCCGAGATCGTCGGCAAACTGCTGGCGCGCCTGGGCACGGAGCGTCAGGTCCTGTGCGTGACGCATCTGCCGCAGGTGGCCGCTTGTGCCGACTGGCAGTGGCGAATCGCGAAGCGGGACCAGGATGGCGAAACGCTGAGCGAAGTCTCCCCGCTTGGGCACGAGGCGCGCGTGGAGGAGATTGCGCGCATGCTCGGCGGCGTGCACATCACCGCCACCACGCGCCAGCACGCCGCCGAACTGCTCGGTGCGCGTTGAGCGCGGGCGGCTGCCTCAGTCCTCGCGCTCGAGGTTGGGGCAGTTCTCGCGCGTGCAGTCCGCGTAAATGTAGAGGGCGTGATCGCGGATCTTGAATCCGCGCTCTTCGGCGATCTTGTTCTGCCGGCGCTCGATCTCCGCGTCGAAGAATTCCTCAACTTTGCCGCACTGCATGCACACGAGGTGGTCGTGATGCCCGCCCTCGTTCAGTTCGAACACGGCCTTGCCCGATTCGAAGTAGTGCCGCTCGAGCAGTCCGGCCTGCTCGAACTGGGTCAGCACGCGATAGACCGTCGCCAGGCCGATGTCCATGCCTTCGTTCATCAGTGCGCGGTAAACGTCCTCCGCGGTCAGATGGCGCTGATCCGAATGCTGAAAGAGGTCGAGGATCTTCAGGCGCGGATAGGTCGCCTTGAGGCCGATGCTTTTCAGGTTTTTGGAGTTGTCTGACATTGGACTGGGCAGGTGATGAGGGCCTGAAGGGGCCGTATTCGCCGGGGGGCGGCCACGGCAGCGAGGCGAAGCGGTGACCGGGAGAGGGCGCAGCAGCGCCTTATGAACGCGCCTATGTTATATTTTTTACCCCTTTCTGAGAACAGCGACTCCGTCGCGACCAGGTCCGAACACCCACATGCGTTCCCACTTCGCTGCCGCGCTCGTCGCCACCAGCCTGCTCGCAGGCTGCTCCTTCGACTCCCTGGTCGGGGTCGTCAATCCTTATCGCATCGACGTCCGGCAAGGCAATTACGTCGACCAGGAAATGGTATCCCAGTTGCAGCGAGGCATGACGCGCGACCAAGTGCGTTACGTGCTCGGGACACCCCTGGTGGTGGGGATGTTCCGCAAGGATCGGTGGGATTACGTCTATCGCTACCGCCCGGGGCATGCCGATGCGCAGCAGCGTGTGATCTCGCTGTTCTTTGAAGGCGATGCGCTCGAGCGGATCGAAGGTGACGTCGAGGCAGGCAGTGGCGCGGAGGCGTCCGGCGAAACCGGCGCGGTGCGCAGTCGTGTGGTCGAACTGCCGGCCGCAACGGCGCGCTGAGGGCGTGTTCGGCTCGGAACAGTCCCTTGGAACCCCCGGGTTCGCAACCGTTCACATCGTCGGCGCGCCTGCCGGGTGCGCCGCGTCGTTCAGGAATACATGAAGATGTCGGAGATTCGAGTCGCGATTGCCGGAGCATCCGGCCGAATGGGGCGCATGCTGATCGAGGCGGCGCTCGCGGAGGAAGGCGTGGTGCTGGCAGCCGCCTTCGAACGGCCGGGTACGCCTTTCATCGGCCGCGATGCGGGCGAGATGGCTGGTGTGATGACCGGTGTGGCAATCGGTGACGATGCGGAGCGCGCGATTGGCGCAGCCGACTGTGTGATCGACTTCACCCGCCCCGAGGGAACGCTCACCCATCTCGCGCTGGCTCGCCGTCTGGGTAAGGCAATGGTGATCGGTACGACTGGATTCGACCAGGCGGGCAAGGCCGAAATTGCGGCAGCCGGTCAGGAGATCCCCGTCGTGTTCGCGCCCAACATGGCCGTTGGTGTCAATGCCGTGTTCAGGCTGCTCGAGGTGGCGGCCCGCATCCTGTCCGAGGGTTATGACGTAGAGGTGATCGAAGCGCATCATCGCTTCAAGGTCGATGCGCCTTCGGGCACTGCGTTGCGCATGGGTGAGGTGGTGGCGCGCGAGCTCGGTCGGGATCTCGATCGCTGCGCAGTGTATGGGCGCGAAGGCCATACCGGCGAGCGCAGCTCCGAGACGATTGGTTTCTCCACGATTCGTGGCGGCGACGTCGTCGGCGACCACACGGTCCTCTTCGCGGGGATCGGTGAACGCATCGAGATCACGCACAAGTCTGGCAGCCGGATGCCCTATGCGCTCGGCTCCATGCGCGCCGCGCGCTTTCTGGCCGGTCGCAGCAGTGGCTTGTTCGACATGCAGGACGTGCTCGGGCTGCGCTGAACGAGGTCCGTGCCGTGCCCGGCGAAACGCCCCCTTCCCCTCGTGAGCCTGACCAGTCGGCGAGCTCCGCAGCGGGCGAAGAGGTGCTCACCGAGGCCTGCGCGAGGGTGCGGCGGCAGTTGGAGCTGCTCTGCGACACGACCGGCGCCGGGGTTTGGGAGCTGGATCTCGAGAGCGGTGTCGTGCAGACCGACACGCGTTGGCGCGCCCGCCTTGGCTATGAAGCATCCGAAACGATCGAGTGGTCCGACCTGATCGAGGAAGGGGGCGTAGAGCGGATCCAAGCGGTACTGCGGGCGCTGTTGAAGGAGGAGGTGCCCGAGCTGATCGTGGAGCTGCGCTTCCGCGCCTGTGACGGCAGCTGGCGCTGGATCGAGCTGCGGGGGCGTACGGCGGGCGCACCGTTCGAGGGGCGCTGGACACTCGTCGAAGGTACCTACCGCGACGTCACGCAGCGCAAGCAGCGCGAGCTTGAACTGCTTGAGGCCAAGGAGGCGGCGGAAGCCGCCAGCCGTGCAAAGGGTGACTTTCTGGCGAACATGAGCCACGAGATCCGCACGCCGATGAACGGCATCATCGGCATGACGGACCTCCTGCTCGACTCCGGCATGGTGGGCGAGCAGCGCGAATACCTGCTTACGGTCAAATCGTCGGCGGATGCACTGCTCACCATCATCAACGACATCCTGGATTTCTCGCGCATCGAGGCCGGGCAGCTGAGCGTGGAGGAGATCGATTTCTCGATCTCGTCGGTGGTGGCGGAAACCTGCAGGGTGCTCGCGTTGCGTGCTTCACAGAAGGGCATCGAACTGTTCCATGACATCGACCCTGACGTTCCCCGGGTGCTGCGGGGTGATCCGACACGCCTGCGGCAGATACTGGTCAACCTGATTGGCAACGCAGTGAAATTCACCGAGCGGGGCGAGATCTGCGTGCGCGTTGAACGTGCCGAGCGCGGCGAGGAGATCGATCAGCTGAGGTTCTCGGTGCGCGACACGGGATGCGGCATTCCTGCGGACAAGCTCGAGGCGATTTTTGCTGCATTTTCCCAGGCAGACACCTCCACGACGCGCAAGTATGGCGGTACGGGGCTGGGTCTCGCGATCACGCGTCAACTCGTCGAGCTGATGCATGGGCGCGTCGAGGTCGAGAGCCGGCTCGGCGCGGGGAGTACCTTCAGCTTCACCCTGGCGTTGCGCCCGATTGCCGGACGGGCAGAGAGCATGCCGCCGGGCCTCGCGGGAACGCGTGTGCTGGTAGGCGCGACCAATGCAGCATTCGGCGCGTATCTGTGTCGCACCCTGGCGCGCTGTGGCCTGCGCCCGGAGCATGCAGGGGACGGGCAGGCCGTGCTTGCAGCCCTCGTCGCGGCCCGCGACGGGCGTGATCCCTATCACTTCCTGCTGCTGGATGCGGATATGCCGGATCCGGGTGGCTTGGCGCTTGCGCATCGCTTCGCGGACCTGGACCGGAGGGTGGATCGCATCGTCATGATGCTCGCCAGCCATGCACAGCGCAACGAGGCAGTGCGCTGCGCCGAGCTCGGCATCCAGCACAGGCTTGCGAAGCCTTTCGCGATCGAGGATCTGCTGTCGGTGCTTGAACTCGCGCGTTCCGGGAAGGCCTCCGGGGAGGAGCCGTCGCAGGCGGGAGGGGGAGATGGCGCTGCGTTTATGCTCGACCCCGTCATGCTTCCGCCGAGCCCGGATGGGTGCGAGACAGCGCGCCTGAGGATCCTGGTGGCCGAGGACAATCCGGTCAACCAGACAGTGGCGCAGCGTATCCTCGAGCGTGCCGGCCATGAGGTGACGGTGGTTGATAATGGCGAGCAGGCGCTGGAGGCGGTCGAGGAGGGCCGCTTCGACCTGATCCTGATGGACGTCCAGATGCCGGTGATGGGGGGAATGGAGGCGACGCAGGCCATTCGTGCGCACGAAGCGAGACGCAGCTGGGTGGTGCAGGACGACTGGCGCCCGATCCCGATCGTCGCAATGACGGCCCATGCCATGGAGGGCGACCGTCAGCGCTGCCTGGATGCCGGCATGGACGACTACGTTGCCAAGCCGATCCAGCCGAAGGCGCTTTTCGCCGCCATCGAGCGGGTCCTGGCCCCGCGCGCGACGGATGAGGTGGCCAGTGACATCACATTTCTCGAACTTGGGGCTGATGATCGGCGGCAGATCGCCAGTCTGGACGAGGCGCGCGAGATGTTCGGTGACGACGAGGGCGTTGTGAAGCAGCTCGTGACTGTGTTTCTCGACGATCATAATCACATCATCGGCGAACTGCAGGCGGCGGCAGCGGACATGGACTATGCGCGGCTCGCGCAGATCGCGCATTCGGTCAAGGGCTCGGTGGGGCTGTTCGCCGCGCGGCGTGCGGTAGATGCAGCGCTCGAGCTGGAGACGCTCGCGCGGGCCGGTGATGCACAGGCGCCCGCCAACCAGGCGAGGGTGCTGATCGGTGAGTTGCGGCTGCTTGCGCAGGCGCTGCAGGGGGAACTGGGCAAGGCTCCGCCCTAGCGTGCGGCGTTGTTGCCAGTTTGCCTTGAGGCGGCCGGAAATATACAATTCAAGGGTTTGTTAAGCGGGATCGGCCCGGAGGCCCGTCCCGCTTTTTGTACATATCGGGCGTGCAGGCTGCGCGCCCCTGAATCTTCCAGCTGAATCCAGGAGCTTTTCGTGAGTGCATTCCCGTCCGCCCTTCTTGCGCTTGCCGACGGAACGGTTTTCCACGGCAAGGGTATCGGCGCGGTTGGCAGCACGGTCGGCGAAGTGGTGTTCAACACCTCGATGACGGGCTATCAGGAAATCCTGACCGACCCGAGCTACTGCCGCCAGATCGTCACGCTGACCTATCCGCACATCGGCAACACCGGCGTCAATACCGAGGACGTCGAGTCGACCCGGGTGCAGGCAGCCGGCCTCGTGATCCGCGACCTGCCCATCCTCGCTTCCAATTTTCGCATGTCCGAGCGGCTCGACAGCTACCTCAGGGCGCAGAACGTCGTCGCGATCGCCGGGCTCGACACCCGCCGCCTGACGCGCGTGCTGCGCGAGAAGGGTGCGCAGGCGGGCTGTATCGTCACCGCCGCCGAGGGCGAAACCCTCAACGCTGATGCTGCCGTGGCCCAGGCCCGCAGTTTCCCGGGGCTGGCCGGCATGGACCTGGCCAAGGTGGTGAGTGCGAGCGAGCGTTATCCATGGGCCGAATCCGAGTGGGTGCTGGGCGAAGGCTACGGCAAGTGCGAGGATGGCCGTTTCCATGTCGTCGCCTATGACTTTGGTGTGAAGTACAACATCCTGCGCATGCTTGCCGAGCGTGGTTGCCGCCTGACGGTGGTGCCGGCGCAGACGCCTGCTGCCGAAGTGCTGGCGCTGCAGCCCGATGGGGTGTTCCTGTCCAACGGCCCCGGCGACCCTGAGCCCTGCGACTACGCCATCGAGGCGATCCGCGAACTGATCGCGGCGCGCGTGCCGACCTTCGGCATCTGCCTCGGCCACCAGTTGCTGGCGCTTGCCTCGGGTGCAAAGACCATGAAGATGAAGTTCGGCCACCACGGTGCGAACCATCCGGTCAAGGATCTCGACAGCGGTCAGGTGCTGATCACCAGCCAGAACCACGGCTTCGCGGTCGACCCCACCTCCATGCCGGCGAACCTTCGCGTGACCCACCAGTCACTGTTCGACGGCTCGAACCAGGGCATCGCCCGTACCGACGCCCCGGCCTTCTCGTTCCAGGGGCATCCCGAGGCGAGCCCCGGTCCGCATGATGTCGCGTACCTGTTCGATCGCTTCATCGGTCTGATGGAATCCGCCAAGTAATCCGGCAAACGGCGGGCCCAGGCCCGCCGCCCCCAGTTTTGGACGTGCGCGCCTTGCGCCGTCGACGAATCACCGAGGCAAGACAATGCCGAAACGTACAGACATAAAGAGCATCCTGATCATCGGGGCAGGCCCCATCATCATCGGCCAGGCCTGCGAATTCGACTACTCGGGTGCCCAGGCCTGCAAGGCCCTGCGGCAGGAAGGTTACAAGGTCATCCTGGTCAACTCGAACCCGGCGACCATCATGACCGATCCGGAGACGGCCGATGTCACCTACATCGAGCCGATTACCTGGCAGGTCGTCGAGCGCATCATCGAGAAGGAGCGCCCCGACGCGGTGCTGCCGACCATGGGCGGACAGACCGCGCTCAACTGCGCGCTCGACCTCGCCCGCCACGGCGTGCTTGCCAAGTATGGCGTGGAACTCATCGGCGCCTCGGAAGAGGCGATCGACAAGGCCGAGGATCGCCTCAAGTTCAAGGATGCGATGACCAAGATCGGTCTCGGTTCCGCGCGCTCGGGCATCGCCCACAGCATGGAAGAGGCGCTGCAGGTGCAGGGCGGCATCGGCTTCCCGGTGATCATCCGCCCGAGCTTCACGCTCGGTGGAACCGGCGGTGGCATCGCCTACAACATGGAAGAGTTCCAGGAGATCTGCAAGCGCGGCCTGGAAGCGAGCCCGACCAACGAACTGCTGATCGAGGAATCGCTGCTCGGCTGGAAGGAGTACGAGATGGAGGTCGTCCGCGACAAGGCGGACAACTGCATCATCGTGTGCTCAATCGAGAACCTCGATCCGATGGGCGTGCACACCGGAGACTCGATCACCGTCGCGCCGTCGCAGACGCTGACCGACAAGGAATACCAGATCATGCGGAACGCCTCGATCGCGGTGTTGCGCGAGATCGGGGTGGATACGGGGGGGTCGAACGTGCAGTTCGCGATCAACCCCAAGGACGGTCGCATGATCGTCATCGAGATGAACCCACGTGTGTCGCGCTCCTCTGCGCTGGCCTCCAAGGCCACCGGCTTCCCGATCGCCAAGGTCGCGGCCAAGCTCGCGGTCGGATACACGCTGGACGAGCTCAAGAACGAAATCACCGGCGGAGCCACCCCGGCCTCGTTCGAGCCCTCGATCGACTATGTCGTCACGAAAATCCCGCGCTTCGCGTTCGAGAAGTTCCCCCAGGCCAACGACCGCCTGACCACCCAGATGAAGTCGGTGGGCGAGGTCATGGCGATGGGTCGCAGCTTCCAGGAGTCGTTCCAGAAGGCACTGCGCGGGCTGGAGGTTGGCGTATATGGTCTGGATGAGGTGGAAGCCGACCGCGAGGACCTCGAGCACGAGCTCGCCAGTCCGGGCGCGCAGCGCATCTGGTACGTGGGCCAGGCCTTCCGTGAGGGCATGAGCCTCGAACAGGTCTTCAACCTCTCGAAGATCGACCCGTGGTTCCTCGCCCAGATCGAGGACATCGTGCTGTCCGAGAAGGCGCTCGCCGGTCGTTCGCTGAAGGCGCTGCAGGCGCCCGAACTGCGCGAGCTGAAGAAGAAGGGTTTCTCCGACCGCCGCCTGGCCAAGCTGCTCAATACCGACGAGACCGCCGTGCGCCTGCACCGCCACGCGTTGGGCGTGCGCCCGGTGTTCAAGCGCGTTGACACCTGCGCAGCCGAGTTTGCCACCTCGACCGCCTATCTCTACTCGTCCTATGAGGAAGAGTGCGAGGCGATGCCGACCGAGCGCAAGAAGATCATGGTGCTCGGCGGTGGTCCCAACCGCATCGGCCAGGGCATCGAGTTCGACTACTGCTGCGTGCACGCGGCACTCGCGCTGCGCGAGGACGGGTACGAGACCATCATGGTCAACTGCAACCCGGAAACCGTATCCACCGACTACGACACTTCGGATCGCCTGTACTTCGAGCCCATCACGCTCGAGGATCTGCTCGAAATCGTGCACATCGAGAAGCCGGTCGGCGTGATCGTGCAGTTCGGCGGCCAGACGCCGCTCAAGCGTGCCCAGGCGCTTGCGGACAACGGTGTGCCGATCATCGGCACCAGCCCGGACATGATCGACGCCGCTGAGGACCGCGAGCGCTTCCAGAAGCTACTGAACGACCTCGGCCTCAAGCAGCCGCCCAACCGCACCGCCCGCACGCCGGAAGAGGCGGTGCGACTGGCTGCCGAGATCGGCTACCCGCTGGTGGTGCGTCCATCCTATGTGCTCGGTGGGCGCGCGATGGAGATCGTGCACGAGCAGAAGGACCTCGAGCGCTACATGCGTGAGGCGGTCAAGGTGTCCAACGAGTCGCCGGTTCTGCTCGACCGCTTCCTCAACGACGCCACCGAGGTGGACGTTGACGCGCTGTCCGACGGCAAGCAGGTGATGATCGGCGGCATCATGGAGCATATCGAGCAGGCCGGCGTGCACTCGGGCGACTCCGCCTGCTCGCTGCCGCCCTACACGCTGACGCCGGCGCTGCAGGACGAACTGCGCCGTCAGACCGAAGCGATGGCGCGGGCGCTCAACGTCGTCGGCCTCATGAACGTGCAGTTCGCGATCCAGGGCGAGGGCGACAATGCAGTGGTCTATGTGCTTGAGGTGAACCCGCGTGCCTCGCGCACGGTGCCCTTTGTGTCGAAGGCCTGCTCGCTTCAGCTGGCCAAGATCGCCGCGCGCTGCATGGCCGGCCAGACGCTGGCCGAGCAGGGCGTGACGGGCGAGGTCGTGCCGCCGTACTACTCGGTCAAGGAAGCGGTGTTCCCGTTCGTGAAGTTCCCGGGCGTGGATACCATCCTCGGCCCCGAGATGAAGTCCACCGGCGAAGTCATGGGCGTAGGTCGCAGCTTCGCCGAGGCCTTCGTCAAGAGCCAGATGGGTGCCGGCGTGCGCCTGCCGACCTCGGGCACGGTGTTCATCAGTGTGCGTCCGGGTGACCGCCCTGTGGCGATCGAGGTCGCGCGCGAACTCCACGAACTTGGGTTCTCGCTGGTGGCGACCCGCGGTACGGCCTCGGTGATCGAAGGTGCCGGAATTCCGGTGAGCGTGGTCAACAAGGTCAATGAAGGGCGGCCGCACATCGTCGACATCATCAAGAACCAGGAAGTGGTGCTGGTGATCAACACGGTGGAGGAGAAGCGTCAGGCGATTGCGGACTCGCGCTCGATTCGTACCAGTGCGCTTGCCGCCAAGGTTTCCATCTTCACCACCATCGAAGGTGCGCGCGCCGCATGCATGGGCATGCGCCATCTGGCCAGCGGCCTCGAGGTCTACTCGGTGCAGGAACTGCACCAAGAACTGAAGCAGAAAGCATGAACAAAACCCCGCTCACCGTTGCTGGCGCCGAGAAATTGCGCGCCGAGCTGCATCGCCTCAAGACCGTGGAGCGCCCCAACGTGATCGCTGCGATCGCGGAGGCGCGCTCTCACGGCGACCTGTCGGAGAACGCTGAATACGAAGCCGCCAAGGACCGTCAGGGATTCATCGAAGGCCGGATCATGGAGGTCGAGGCCAAGCTTGCCACCGCCCAGATCATCGACCCGCAGTTGCTCGACGCCGATGGACGCTGTGTGTTCGGCGCGACGGTCGAACTCGAAGATCTCGACTCCGGGCAGGTCGTTACCTACCAGATCGTGGGTGACGACGAGGCCGATATCAAGGAGAACAAGATCTCCATCAGCTCACCGATCGCGCGCGCACTGATCGGCAAGTACGCGGGCGACGTCGCGGAGGTGCAGGCCCCCGGTGGTGTGCGCGAGTACGAGGTGATCGACGTCCGCTATATCTGACCGCAGCCGCGTGGCGGATACAGGCAACGAAAAAGGCGGTGCGCTGCACCGCCTCTTCTTTTTGCCGCTTGCCTGCGCAAGCCCGGCGGTTCAGCGTCCCCGCGAGCCGCTGCTTGTGCCCCGCGTGCGCGGTGTCGGGCTGCGGGCCGGTGAGCGGCGGGATTCGGCGCTGGCCTTGGCCAGTGCGGCGCGGCGCGCTGCGGCCGCGAACGCAGCGGCGGACTTGGCCGTCGCCGCGCGCGCCGGTTTCTTTTCGGGCGCGGCTGCGGGCTTGTCTTCCTCACGGCGCTGACGCCAAACGATGAGGATGTTGCCGATGTGCTGCACGGGCTCCGCATCCAGGGTCGCGCAGAGCTCCTGCATCAGCGCGTCACGCTGCTCGCGCTCGGTGCCCTGGACTTTCACCTTGATGAGCTCATGCGCTTGCAGCGAGCGCTCGATCTCGGCGAGGACGTTCGGTGCGAGGCCGTTGCCGGCAATCGTGACCACGGGGTTGAGGTGGTGGGCGCGGGCGCGCAGGTCGCGGCGCTGGGCCGGGGTGAGCTCGGTCATTGAGATTCTCTGGATACTGGATGCCTGGGAGGCGGATTCTACTCTGTGCGCGGGGGTGGGTGGTCCTTCATGGACGAGTGGGCCCAATATGGATAAGCGGATGAAGGCATGAAGAAGAACAAGACGAGTCGCGCCTGGGTGCACGACCATTTGAACGATCCGTGGGTGCAGCGAGCCCAGGCGGAGGGGTACCGCGCCCGCGCGGCCTACAAGCTGATCGAGATCGACGAGCGCGATCACCTGCTGCGCTCCGGCGCGGTAGTCGTCGACCTGGGGGCGGCGCCGGGCTCCTGGTGCCAGGTCGCGGTCAAGCGCTGTGGGCCGAAGGGAAAGGTGTTTGCTCTCGACCTGTTGCCGATGGAGGCCGTTGCCGGCGTGGATTTCCTGCTCGGGGATTTTTCCGAGGATGCGGTGCTCGAAGAGTTCGAGCGGCGACTGGAAGGCGCCCGTGTTGACCTCGTGATGTCCGACATGGCCCCCAACCTGAGCGGGGTGGCCACGGTCGATCAGGCCCGTTCGATCCACCTTTGCGAACTGGCGCTGGATTTCGCAGCGCGACACCTCAAGCCTGGCGGCCAGTTCGTGGTGAAGGTGTTCCAGGGCGAGGGTTTCATGGAGTTCCGGCGCCAGATGGAGGCGGTGTTCTCCAGCGTGCAGGTGCGCAAGCCCAAGGCGTCGCGCGACCGCAGCGCGGAGGTCTATCTGCTGGCGAAGGGCCTCAGACGGAGCTGAATCGCAACGGGTGTCCCCAATAGCGCCTGCCAATGCGGCTCATTGGTTTGCCCGGGGGAACATTCACCACTAGAATCGGTCAGTCGCGTACATGGCCAGAAAGGCTCTCGGGGAATAGAACCTTGAATAATCTCTTCAAAAATCTCGCGATCTGGATGGTCATCGGCGTGGTGCTGATGACCGTATTCAACCAGTTCAACACGCGTCAGACGCCTGCCGCCACCATGGAGTACTCCCAGTTCCTGGAGGAAGCCAAGGCGGGTCGAATCGCGCGCGCGACGATCGACGGGCGCGTGGTCAAGGCGACGACGCAGGAAGGTCGCACGATCACGGTGTTCACGCCTGGGGTGCAGGACATCTGGATGGTGTCCGATCTGATGCGCTATGGCGTCCAGATCACGGCTTCGAAGCCAGACGAGGAGCAGTCCTTCCTCGCGAGCGTCTTCGTGTCCTGGTTCCCGATGCTGCTGCTGATCGGCGTGTGGATTTTCTTCATGCGGCAGATGCAGGGCGGCGGCAAGGGCGGTGCGTTCTCCTTCGGCAAGAGCAAGGCACGCATGCTCGACGAGTCGGCCAATTCGATCACCTTCGCCGACGTGGCGGGGTGCGATGAGGCCAAGGAAGAGGTTTTTGAGCTGGTCGAGTTTCTGCGCGACCCGTCCAAGTTCCAGAAGCTCGGCGGACGCATCCCGAAAGGTGTGCTCATGGTGGGTTCGCCCGGTACCGGCAAGACGCTGCTTGCAAAAGCCATTGCGGGCGAAGCGAAGGTGCCGTTCTTCTCGATTTCCGGCTCCGATTTCGTCGAGATGTTCGTCGGCGTGGGTGCTGCGCGCGTGCGCGACATGTTCGAGCAGGCCAAGAAGCACGCGCCCTGCATCATCTTCATTGACGAGATCGATGCGGTCGGCCGCCAGCGCGGTGCTGGTTTGGGCGGCGGCAACGACGAGCGTGAGCAGACCCTGAACCAGTTGCTCGTCGAGATGGACGGCTTCGAGGGTCAGACAGGTGTTATCGTCATCGCAGCGACCAACCGCCCTGACGTGCTCGACCCCGCGCTGCTTCGCCCAGGGCGCTTCGATCGTCAGGTTGTCGTGTCGCTGCCCGACATCCGCGGTCGCGAACAGATCCTCAAGGTGCACATGCGCAAGGTGCCAATCGCGCCCGACGTCGACCCGCAGGTGCTGGCGCGTGGTACGCCGGGCTTTGCCGGCGCGGATCTCGCCAACCTGGTCAACGAGGCGGCGCTGTTCGCAGCGCGGGGCAACAAGCGCCTGGTCGATATGGACGATTTCGAGCGCGCCAAGGACAAGATCATGATGGGCGCAGAGCGCCGTTCGGTGGTCATGCCCGAGGAGGAGCGCCGCAATACTGCCTATCACGAGTCGGGCCATGCGGTGGTTGCACGCCTGCTCGACAAGACCGATCCGGTGCATAAGGTCACGATCATCCCGCGCGGTCGCGCGCTGGGGGTGACCATGCAGCTGCCGACGGAAGATCGCTACAGTCAGGACCGCGAGCGGCTGCTGCAGACCATCGCCGTGCTCTTCGGCGGCCGTATCGCCGAAGAGATCTTCATGAAGCAGATGACCACCGGAGCGTCCAACGACTTCGCGCGCGCCACCGATCTCGCTCGACGCATGGTCACGCAGTGGGGGATGTCGGACAACCTCGGCCCCATGGTGTACGGTGAAGAAGAAGGCGAGATCTTCCTCGGGCGTCAGGTGACGACCCATCGCAACGTGTCCGAGGCGACCATGCAGAAGGTGGACGGGGAAATCCGTCGCATCATCGACCAGCAATACGGTCTGGCCCGACGGCTCATCGAGGAGAACAGCGACAAGGTCGAGGCGATGACCAAGGCGCTGCTCGAGTGGGAAACCATCGACGCCGATCAGGTAAACGACATCATGGATGGTCGCCCGCCGCGCCCGCCCAAGCCGGTGCCGGTACCGCCAGCGCGCCCGAAGGACGATGCACCGGGCGCGGCACCTAACGCCGCTGCTCCGGCGGCCTGATTAACTTCGTTCCACACTGGGACATCCCGATCCGAGGGCCGGTTTTACCGGCCCTCTCCCTTTCAAGCCCCCCGAGGCCATGCCGCCCCAGGCTTGCGCCCGCCCGGAGTTCACCCCTTGAGCATGCTGCACTGTGGCCGTTTCCGCCTCGATCTGGCGGAACCGAAGATCATGGCGATCATCAACCTCACCGACGATTCCTTCTCCGGGGATGGTCTTCGTGCGGACACCCGCGCCGCGCTCGTGCGTGCGGAGCAGGCTCTGGAGGAGGGCGCGGACGTGCTCGACATCGGCGCGGAGTCATCGCGCCCGGGTTCAGACCCGGTACCCGAGGCGCAGGAGCGCGAGCGCATCGTGGCTTTCCTTCAGGCCGCGCAGGCATGGCGGGTTCCGCTCTCGGTTGACACCCTGAAGCCCGCGGTGATGTGCGCGGCGCTGGACGCCGGGGCGGACATGATCAACGACATCAATGGTTTCCGTGCGCCCGGTGCGGTGGAGGCTGTGGCAGGGGGCGAGGCCGGTCTGTGCCTGATGCACATGCAGGGGGAGCCCCGCACCATGCAGCAGGACCCGCGCTACGAGGACGTGGTGGGCGAGGTCGCGGGGTTTTTCGCCGAGCGTGTGGCCGTCCTCGTGGCGGCGGGTGTCGGACGCGAGCGGCTCGTGCTCGACCCCGGCTTCGGTTTCGGCAAGAACACCTCGCACAACTACACCCTGCTCCGCGATCTAGGCCGCCTTGCTGTGGGTGGCCTTCCCTTGCTTGCGGGGTTGTCGAGAAAGTCAATGCTCGGGGCCGTCACTGGACGACCGGTGGAGGATCGCTTTGCCGCGAGCGTTGCCGGCGCGCTGATCGCGGTGCAGAACGGTGCGGGCATCGTGCGCGTGCACGACGTTGCGGCGACCCGCGACGCTTTGCGTGTATGGAAAGCGACGCAGAATCCGTGCTGAAGCCGCTCTTCCAGAGTGTCATAATTCAGCTATTTTGACGTCTTCGGAGCGAGGATGGGACGCAAGTATTTCGGTACCGATGGGGTTCGTGGCAAGGTGGGCGAGGCACCGATCACACCCGAGTTCGTGATGAAGCTCGGCTATGCTGCGGGTGTGACCCTGGTGGCGCGGGAGCAACTGCCCCCGGGAGAGCACCCTGCAGTCCTGATCGGCAAGGACACCCGCATCTCGGGCTATATGCTCGAAGCGGCCCTCGAGGCCGGTTTTGCGGCAGCCGGGGTCGATGTCATGCTCGCAGGGCCGATTCCCACGCCGGCGGTGGCGTACCTGACGCGCGCACTGCGCCTGCAGGCGGGTGTGGTCATTTCGGCGTCGCACAATCCGTTCTACGACAACGGAATCAAGTTCTTCTCCGCCAGCGGCAGCAAGCTGCCCGACGCGATCGAAGCCGAAATCGAGGCGAGGATCGAAGAACCCATCGGCTGCGCCGAGTCGGCCAGGCTGGGCAAGGCGCGTCGCATTGCGGACGCGGCGGGACGCTACATCGAGTTCTGCAAGAGCACGTTCCCGAACGAGCTAGACCTGCGCGGCATGCGCATCGTGGTCGATTGCGCGCATGGCGCGGCGTATCACATCGCCCCGAAGGTCTTCCATGAACTGGGCGCCGAGGTGGTCGCCGTGGGGGCGGAGCCGAACGGCTTGAACATCAATGACGGCGTTGGTGCGACCCGTCCCGAAAATCTGCGCAAGGCCGTGCTTGCGCAGGGTGCCGATCTGGGGATCGCGCTCGATGGTGACGCCGACCGGATCGTCATGGTGGATCAGACTGGCGAGATTTACGATGGCGACAAGCTGCTCTATGTCGTGGCACGGTCGCGGCACGCCGAGGGGCGGCTCGATGGGGTCGTCGGCACCCTGATGAGCAATCTGGGTTTCGAGCATGCGATCAAGCGCTTGGGTACACCCTTCGCTCGCGCGAAGGTGGGCGACCGCTACGTGCTCGAGATGCTTCAGGCGCGTGGCTGGAAGCTGGGGGGCGAGAATTCGGGTCACATTATCTGCCTGGACCAGCACACCACCGGTGATGGCATCGTATCTGCACTGCAGGTGCTCGCCGCGCTCAAGCAGCGCGGCGTGTCCCTCGCCGAGGCTTGCGCCGACCTCGTCTTCTATCCGCAGCGGCTGATCAATGTGCGTATGCCGAGCGGTTTTGACTGGGGTGCTGACGATGGCATCGCGAGCGCGAGGCGCCGCGCAGAGGCAATGCTGGGCGAGCGCGGGCGGGTGCTGCTCCGCCCGTCGGGCACCGAGCCCTTGCTGCGTGTGATGGTGGAAGGTCAGGACGGCATGCTAGTCGAGCAACTCGCACGCGAGATCGCAGACGCCGTGGAGCAGGCCTTCGGTTGATGGCCGGAGTAGAGGCGCAGTGTATCCAGCGCTGCGCCCAGTCGGATCGCGAGCAGGCATTTGCTCCTGGCCTCCGTTCTGTTTCGATGACATGAAACGTCGCTGTAACAATGCATTGCTACCTTACGGGCTCAGTCTTCCAACCCGAGGTAGTGACCATGCGTTTTTCCACCAAGTTTGCACTCGCCGCGTTCTCCACCGCATTCATCGGCCTCAACGCCCACGCTGCGGACATCACCGGCGCAGGTGCGTCCTTCCCGGCGCCGATCTACGCCAAGTGGGCGGATGCATACCAGAAGGCGACCGGCAACCGTGTGAATTACCAGTCGATCGGCTCCGGCGGCGGCATTCGTCAGATCGGTGCCAAGACGGTCGACTTCGGTGCCTCGGACATGCCGCTCAAGCCTGAGAAGCTCGATGAAGGCGGTCTGCAGCAGTTTCCGACCGTGATCGGTGCGGTGGTGCCCGTGGTCAATATCGAAGGCGTCGAGCCTGGTGAGATGAAGCTCACCGGCGAGGTTCTGGCTCAGATCTACCAGGGCAAGATCACGAAGTGGAACGATCCGGCCATCGTCGCGCTGAACCCGGACGTAGGCCTCACCGACCAGGATATCGGCGTCGTGCGCCGTGCAGACGGTTCTGGCACCACCTTCGTGTTCACCAACTACCTTTCGAAGGTCTCGGCCGAGTGGAAGGAAAAGATTGGTGAAGGCACCGCAGTGCAGTGGCCGGTGGGTCTGGGTGGCAAGGGTAACGAGGGGGTTTCGGCCTTCGTGCAGCGTCTGCCTGGCTCGATCGGCTACGTCGAGTACGCTTATGCCAAGCAGAACAAGCTGTCGCACACCAACATGCAGAACAAGGACGGTCAGTTCGTCGCGCCGAGCAACGAAACCTTCGCTGCGGCCGCCGAGGGTGCGGATTGGTCCAAGTCTGCGTTCTACGAGATCCTGACCAATCAGCCGGGTGCAAAGTCGTGGCCGATCACCAGTGCCACCTTCATCCTGATGCATAAGGTGCAGGACAAGCCCGCGCAGGCAGCCGAAGTGCTGAAGTTCTTCGACTGGGCGTACGAGAATGGCGGTGATATGGCGCTCGAGCTTGAGTACATCCCGATGCCGAAGGCAACGGTAGATCTCATCCGTGCCTCGTGGGGTGGAATGAAGGGCGCGGATGGCGCGGCTGTGTATCAGGCCAAGTAATCCGGGTCCGCACGCGTGGCTCAACCCAGTGCTCAGCCAAAGGCCCATGGGGCCTTTGGCGGTGATCTTTACGCGGGTGGCGGTGATGCCGCCCGCTCTGGTAATCAAATGCGAACGACCGAGTTCAAGTCTCCGGCGTCGAGCAAGCTCGCCGACAAGGTGTTCGGCGGCATGGCGAAGTCCTTCGCCTGGCTGACCCTGATCCTGCTTGCGGGCATCATCATCGCCCTCGTCTTTGCCTCCTGGCCGAGCATCCAGGCCTTTGGCATCGGCTTTCTGTTCTCCGACGCGTGGAATCCGCCGATGGAAGAGTTCGGGGCGCTGATCCCGATCTACGGCACCATTGTGACGTCGGTGATCGCGTTGCTGATCGCCGTGCCGGTCAGCTTCGGCATTGCGCTCTTTCTGACCGAACTCGCGCCCGTATGGCTGCGTCGCCCGCTCGGCACGGCGATCGAACTGCTCGCCGCCATCCCATCGATCGTCTATGGCATGTGGGGTCTGCTCGTGTTCGCCCCCATCTTCGCCAAGTACATTCAGCCCGCGCTGCAGTCCTCGCTCGGCCAGTTGCCATTGATTGGCGATCTGTTCGCCGGACCGCCTTTGGGTATCGGTCTGCTCTCTGCCGGCATCATCCTCGCAATCATGATCATTCCGTACATTGCCTCGGTGATGCGGGACGTGTTCGAAGTGACGCCGCCGATGCTCAAGGAGTCGGCCTACGGCGTGGGCTGCACGACCTGGGAGGTGATGTGGGGCGTAGTGCTTCCTTACACCAAGACCGGCGTGATCGGTGGCGTGATGCTCGGCCTTGGGCGTGCGTTGGGCGAGACGATGGCGGTGACCTTCGTTATCGGTAACACGAACTTCCTCAACTCGGCCTCGCTGTTTGCGCCGGGCAACAGCATCACCTCGGCACTGGCGAACGAGTTCGCCGAGGCCGACCCGGGCTTGCATACCGCAGCGCTGATGGAGCTGGGCCTGATCCTGTTCTTCATCACCCTGGTAGTGCTCGTCGTGTCCAAACTGCTGCTGCTCAAGCTCGCCAAGGGCGAGGGTGCGAAGACCTGAGCGAGAACGAACATGAACCTGCTTGCAAGACGCAAATTCACCAACCGGCTCGCATTGACGCTGTCCCTTTCGGCGATGGCGTTCGGCCTCTTCTGGCTGGCCTGGATCCTGTGGACGGTGTTCGAACTGGGTCTTTCCGGGCTGTCGGTGAGCCTCTTCACCGAGATGACGCCGCCGCCGGGGGCGGAAACGGGTGGCCTGCTCAATGCGATCGTCGGTAGTCTGGTGCTGGTCGTGCTCGCGACTCTGCTCGGGACCCCGATCGGCATCCTGGCCGGGGTGTATCTCGCCGAGTACGGGCGCTACCACTGGCTGGGGGCGACCACGCGTTTCATCAACGACCTGCTGCTGTCGGCACCCTCGATCGTGATTGGCCTCTTCGTCTATGCCGTGGTCGTGGCGCAGACGGGCAAGTTCTCGGCGTGGTCAGGCGTGATTGCGCTCGCCCTGATCGTGCTGCCCGTGGTCGTGCGGACGACCGAGAACATGCTCCAGCTTATCCCCAACACGCTGCGTGAAGCCGCCTTCGCGCTCGGCGCACCCAAGAGCGTGGTGATCTCCAAGGTCACGCTGCGAGCGGCACGAGCAGGGGTGCTGACGGGAGTGCTGCTTGCCGTTGCACGTATCGCGGGCGAGACCGCGCCCTTGCTCTTCACGGCGCTGTCCAACCAGTTCTGGACGCTCGACCTGAACGAACCGATGGCCAACCTGCCGGTGACCATCTTCAAGTTCGCCATGAGCCCCTTCACCAACTGGCAGGAGCTGGCCTGGGCAGGCGTGTTCCTGATCACCATGGGCGTGCTGGTACTCAACATCATCGCGCGCGTCTTCCTGCGCGCCGAGAAGATCAACTAAGGCATTGGCCGCATGCAATCCGCGCCCGCCGCGACGGCGGGCCGGGATTGGAGAAGAGAATGGAAATCACCGACGCGCAGATCGAGTTCAAGGACTTCAACTTCTACTACGGCAAGTTTCACGCGCTGAAGAACATCAATTTCAAGATGGCGCGGCACAAGTGCACAGCGTTCATCGGTCCCTCGGGCTGCGGCAAATCGACGCTGCTGCGCACGATCAACCGCATGTACGACCTCTATCCCGAGCAGCGCGCCGAAGGGCAGTTACTGTTCGATGGCCGCAACCTGCTGGCCTCGGAGATCGACGTGAGTGTGCTGCGCGCCAAGATCGGCATGGTGTTCCAGAAACCGACGCCATTCCCGATGTCCATCTATGACAACATCTCGTTCGGAGTGAAGCTGCACGAGAAGCTGTCGAGCAAGGATATGGACCAGCGCGTTGAATGGGCGCTGCGCAAGGCCGCCCTGTGGGATGAGGTCAAGGACAAGCTCAACCAGAGCGGGATGAGTCTCTCCGGCGGTCAGCAGCAGCGTCTTTGCATTGCGCGCGGCATTGCAGTCAAGCCTGAGGTGATCCTGCTCGACGAGCCGACCTCGGCGCTGGACCCCATCTCGACAGCCCGAATCGAGGAGCTGATCGACGAGCTGAAGGAAGAATTCACCATTGTCATCGTGACCCACAACATGCAGCAGGCGGCGCGGATTTCCGATTACACCGCCTACATGTACTTGGGCGAGATGGTCGAGTTTGGCGTGACCGACGAGCTGTTCGTGAAACCGAAGAAAAAGGAAACCGAGGACTACATCACCGGGCGCTTCGGCTGACCGGGTGAGCGCACGCCCCGCGGGCCGGCCACGCGGCCGGCGGGCGTGGATGGGAGGGCAGCCCTATCCGCGCCCGCAGCGGTTTCAGCCCCCGCGCAGTGCCACGCTGAGTTGATCGACGAGCTCTGCCCAGTCAGCGTCATTCGCCAGTTGTTCGCGCAGGAAGGCAGCTTGGGCCGTGGTCCAGAACGGTGCATCGCAGAGCTTGACGGCTTCGGCGAGTGGCGAGTGCGTGCGGATGAAGGCCTCGATTGAGGCCGCATCGTTCGGCAGGCCGAGCTGTGCGAACAGGTCGCTGAATACGTGAATCGGCTTTTCCATGGGCTGCTCCTTCGGGTGTGCGAGATCGGAAGAGAGATTGCGGAGTGTCACGGGCCGGGGCTTGCGTCCTCCACGGATGCTCGAGCGTACTTTTTCCAGTATGGTTCGCGTCGTGCGCCGAGGCAAACCGGGCGGTCGGTGTTGGTCCTCGCGTGCTTCGTGGCTGGGCAGGCACTTTGATGCGCCGATGCGGCTGGCTCGCGGGGTCGGTTGGCCTCTGTTCGCGCGGCCTGCATTTGCAGCATCGGCGCCGGCAGCCCTATAATCTTGCGGTTTATCCCCGATCGCATGATTCGACAAATGACCAGGCTCGTCGCCGGCAACTGGAAAATGAACGGCAGCCTCGCTGCCAACCGCGAGCTTCTGGGCTCGCTGTCAGCCGTATCGGGCGTCGAGATGGTCATCTGCGCGCCTTTCCCCTATCTGGCGCAACTGCAGAAGCGCCCCGAGGGTCTGGCGCTCGGCGCGCAGGATGTGAGCGAGTTCGAGGAGGGTGCCTATACCGGCGAGGTCAGCGCGGCGATGCTCGCCGAGTTCGGCTGCAGCTACGTCATCGTAGGTCACTCGGAGCGCCGTGCGCTGTTCGGTGAGGGCGACGCGCTCGTCGGGCGCAAGGCCGTTGCAGTGCTTGCGCACGGCATGGTTCCCGTGGTGTGCGTTGGCGAGACGCTGGCCGAGCGCGAGGCGGGTGAAGTGATGTCGGTCATTGGCCGGCAACTCGGCGCGGTGTTCGGTGTGCTTGGGCGGGCTTCGATGCGAAAGGTGGTCGTGGCCTATGAACCCGTGTGGGCGATCGGCGCGGGGCGCTCGGCGAGCGTCGAGCAGGTCGCCGCGGTGCATGGCGACATCCGCGCCTGGCTCGAGGCGAACGGTATCGCCCGGGACGAGGTCCGCATCCTTTACGGTGGTAGCCTCAAGCCCGAGAATGCCGCTGCGCTGTTCGCGGTGCCAAATGTAGATGGCGGGTTGATCGGCGGAGCGTCGCTGATCGGGGAGGATTTCATGGCCATCTGTCGCGCTGCGGCAGATGCGGTTTGATTGTTCAACGTTGGGTTTAATTCAGGGTTTGAGATGGGTGATTATTTTTTTTCTCTCGTGCTGACGGTTCATGTGCTCGTCGGCATTGGTGTCATCGGCTTGGTGCTCGTGCAGCACGGCAAGGGGGCTGACATGGGGGCTGCGTTCGGCGGCGGTGCATCGGGTAGTCTTTTCGGCGCATCGGGTTCGGCGAACTTCCTCAGCCGGACGACCGCCGTGCTTGCGACGGTCTTTTTCCTGACGAGTCTGGGTCTCAGTTTCCTCGCCAGCAACAAGCCTGCTGCGCCCTCGAGCGTGATGGAAGGTGCTCAGGTCGCGCCGGCCGTGGAGTCGCAGCCTGTGGCCCCGGTGGACACTTCGCCGGCCCAGTCGATCCCGAAATAATTGCTCGCCTGGCTTTGCTCAGTCAGGGAAAACTCGTATAATTATCAGGCTTTCAACGTGAAGCGCCGACGTGGTGAAATTGGTAGACACGCTATCTTGAGGGGGTAGTGGCGAAAGCCGTATGAGTTCGAGTCTCATCGTCGGCACCATATTCCGGAAGCGCCCGCAACTGCGGGCGTTTCCATGCAGAACAGCAAAAACAATAATGACGGCGCGCCAATGATGCCGTTCAACGCAAACGGGGGTTTCTGGACATGCTGGAAAACTATTTTCCTGTCCTGATGTTCATGCTCGTCGGTCTTGGCTTTGGCCTTGCGCCCGTCATTCTTGGGCGACTGATTGCCCCCTATCGTCCCGATTCAGAAAAAAACTCTCCCTACGAGTGCGGCTTCGAGGCGTTTGAAGATGCCCGAATGAAGTTCGACGTTCGCTATTACCTGATCGCAATTCTTTTCATCCTGTTCGATCTTGAAATCGCCTTTCTCTTCCCGTGGGCGACGGTCTTCCAGGAGTTTATTGCCGCCGGTGAAATTGCCTGGTTCGTGTTTGGATCGGTCATGGTCTTTCTGGCGATTCTGGTAATTGGCTATATCGTCGAGTGGAAGAATGGCGCACTCGACTGGGAGTAATGCATGAGCATTGAGGGCGTATTTCGCGAGGGGTTTGTCACTACCTCGCTGGATGCGGTCATCAACTGGACGCGCACGGGTTCGCTCTGGCCGATGACTTTCGGTCTGGCCTGCTGCGCGGTCGAGATGATCCATGCGGGCTGTTCCCGCTATGACCTGGACCGCTTCGGGGTGGTTTTCCGCCCGAGTCCGCGTCAATCCGATCTGATGATCGTCGCTGGTACCCTGTGCAACAAGATGGCGCCCGCGCTGCGCAAGGTCTACGACCAGATGTCGGAGCCGCGCTGGGTGATCTCCATGGGGTCCTGTGCCAACGGTGGCGGCTACTACCACTACTCCTATTCGGTCGTGCGTGGTTGCGACCGGATCGTGCCGGTTGACGTCTATGTGCCGGGCTGTCCGCCCACGGCCGAGGCGCTGATCTACGGCATTCTCCAGCTCCAGAACAAGATCAAGCGCACGAACACGATCGCGCGCTGAGGGGTGTCCCAGACATGAGTGCCAAGCTTGAACGCCTGAGCCAGTCCCTGCGCGAAGTCTTCGGCGACCACATCCGGTCGCTGGTGCTCGATCGGGGTGAGCTCACCATCGAGGTGCCTGCCTCGGAATACCTGCGCATCTGCCGTCGGTTGCGCGACCATGCCGAGTTGCATTTCGAGCAGCTGATCGACATTTCGGGTGTCGATTATTCCACTTATGGTAACGCGCCATGGGCGGGAAAACGCTTCGCATCGGTGGCGCATCTCACCTCGGTGAAGCACAACCAGCGCCTGCGCGTCCGCGTGTTCGCGGAAGAAGATGCCTTCCCGGTGGTGGATTCGGTGGCAGAGGTCTGGCCAAGCGCCAACTGGTACGAGCGCGAGTCCTTTGATCTGTACGGGATCCTGTATTCCGGCCATCCGGACCTGCGCCGGATCCTGACCGACTACGGTTTCGTCGGCCACCCATTCCGCAAGGACTTCCCGGTGTCGGGTCATGTCGAAATGCGCTACGACCCGGAGCAGGGTAGGGTCGTCTATCAGCCGGTCACCATCGAGCCGCGCGAGAACACACCGCGCATCGTGCGCGAAGAGAATTACGGGGACGTCGGCCATGGCTGAAATCCGCAACTACACGATCAACTTCGGTCCGCAGCACCCTTCGGCACACGGCGTGCTACGTCTCGTGCTAGAGCTGGATGGCGAGGTGGTCGAACGCGCTGATCCGCATATCGGCCTGCTGCATCGCGGCACGGAAAAGCTTGCCGAGACCCGTACCTGGGTGCAGTCCGTGCCCTACATGGATCGTCTCGACTACGTGTCGATGATGTGCAACGAGCACGCCTACTGCATGGCGATCGAGAAGCTGCTCGGCATCGAGGTTCCGTTGCGCGGTCAGTACATCCGGGTGATGTTTGACGAAATCACCCGCATCCTGAACCACCTGCTCAACATCGGCACGCATGCGCTCGACATCGGCGCCATGACGATGGTGCTGTATACCTTCCGCGAACGCGAAGACCTCATGGACGCCTATGAGGCCGTCTCGGGCGCGCGGATGCACGCGGCCTACTACCGGCCCGGTGGCGTCTATCGTGATCTGCCGGACCGCATGCCGAAGTACGAGGCCAATCGTTTCAAGAACGAGAAGGCGGTGCGCGAGCTCAATGCTGCGCGCGAAGGCTCGATGCTGGATTTCCTCGAGGACTTCACGAACCGCTTCCCGACCTATTGCGACGAGTACGAGACGCTTCTCACCGAAAACCGGATCTGGAAGCAGCGCACCGTCGGCATTGGTGTCGTTTCGCCCGAGCAGGCGCTGGCATGGGGATTCACCGGTCCGATGTTGCGTGGTTCCGGAGTCGCATGGGATCTGCGCAAGAAACAGCCTTACGAGGTTTACGACCGGCTGGATTTCGACATCCCCGTTGGCAAGAACGGCGACTGCTACGACCGTTACCTGTGCCGCATGGAAGAGATGCGCCAGTCGAACCGCATCATTCGCCAGTGTATCGACTGGTTGCGCAAGAACCCTGGTCCGGTCATCACCGACAACCACAAGATTGCGCCGCCTTCGCGCGAGGCGATGAAGTCGAACATGGAAGAGCTGATTCATCACTTCAAGCTCTTCTCCGAGGGCATCCATGTGCCGAAGGGCGAAGTCTATGCTGCAGTCGAGCACCCGAAGGGCGAGTTCGGGGTGTATGCGGTTTCGGATGGTGCGAACAAGCCGTATCGCCTGAAACTGCGTGCCCCAGGGTTTGCGCACCTCGCCGCGATGGACGAACTCGCGCGTGGCCACATGATTGCCGACGTTGTGGCGATCATCGGCACGATGGACGTGGTGTTCGGCGAGATCGACCGCTGATCCCCCCGCGAACGCACCACACGAATACGAATCGGCAGGCTATCCGGAAGATCAAGACGACATGCTGAGCCAGGAATCGCTGCAACAGATCGATCGAGAGATCGCGAAATATCCGCCAGATCAGAAGCAGTCCGCGGTCATGGCCGCGCTGCGGATCGCGCAGGTCGAAAAGGGCTGGTTGCCGAAGGAGCTCATCGAGTTCGTCGCCCAGTACATCGGCATGCCGGCGATCGCAGCCTACGAGGTCGCGAGCTTCTACAACATGTACGACCTGGAGCCGGTGGGGCGTCACAAGATCACGGTGTGCACAAACCTGCCCTGTGCGCTGTCCGGCGGCGTGCATGCCGCCGACTACCTGAAGCAGAAGCTCGGCATCGATTTCAACGAGACCACGCCCGATGGCCAGTTCACGCTGAAGGAAGGTGAATGCATGGGTGCGTGCGGCGATGCCCCGGTGCTGCTGGTGAACAACCATCACATGTGCAGCTGGATGACCACCGAGAAGATCGACCAGATCCTGGCCGACCTGGACAAGAAATGAGCACGCAAGGAATGATTCTCGCCGGCTGTGACGGCGACCGCACCTGGCGGCTCCAGGACTACGTCGCTCGCGGCGGCTACTCGGCGTTGAAGAAGATCATCGGCGAGAAGGTCACGCAGGACGCCATCATCGCCGAGCTCAAGTCCTCGGTGCTTCGCGGCCGTGGTGGTGCGGGTTTTCCGACCGGACTCAAGTGGAGCTTCATGCCGCGCTCGTTCCCGGGCGACAAGTACCTCGCCTGCAACTCGGACGAGGGCGAACCGGGAACCTTCAAGGATCGTGACATCCTGCGCTACAACCCGCACTCGGTCATCGAGGGCATGATCATCGCAGCTTATGCGATGGGTGCTGCACGCGGATACAACTACATTCACGGCGAGATCTTCGAGGTGTATCAGCGCTTCGAGGAGGCGCTCGCCGAAGCGCGCGAGGCGGGCCTGCTCGGGCAGAACATCCTGGGTTCCGACTTCTCCTTCGAACTGTTCGCGCATCACGGCTACGGTGCCTACATCTGTGGCGAGGAAACCGCCCTGCTCGAGTCGATCGAGGGCAAGAAGGGGCAGCCGCGCTTCAAGCCGCCGTTCCCGGCGAGCTACGGTCTCTACGGCAAGCCGACCACGATCAACAATACCGAGACCTTCGCGTCGGTCCCGTTCATCATGAACATGGGCGGCGAGGCCTTCCTCAACCTCGGTAAGCCGAACAATGGCGGCATGAAGCTGTTCTCGGTGTCGGGGCATGTCAATCGCCCGGGCAACTACGAGATCCCGCTTGGCACGCCGTTCTCCGAACTGCTCGAGATGGCAGGCGGGATGCGCGGCGGTCGGAAGCTCAAGGCGGTGATCCCGGGAGGGTCCTCCGCGCCGGTGGTGCCGGGTGCGGTGATGATGGACTGCACGATGGACTATGACTCCATCTCCAAGGCCGGGTCGATGCTCGGCTCAGGCGCGGTCATCGTCATGGACGAGACCACCTGCATGGTGAAGGCGCTCGAGCGGCTGTCCTATTTCTATTTCGAGGAATCCTGCGGGCAATGCACGCCTTGTCGCGAAGGCACAGGCTGGTTGTATCGCGTGGTGCACCGTATCGAGAACGGCCTTGGCCGTCCGGACGACCTCGACCTGCTGAACTCGGTCACGACCAACATCATGGGGCGCACCATCTGTGCGCTGGGCGATGCGGCTTCCATGCCGGTGCAGAGCTTCGTCAAGCACTTCGGTAGCGAGTTCGAATACCACATCGAAAACAAGAAGTGCCTCGTGCCGCCCGAAGTGCAGCGCGCAGGCAGTCAAATCTACGTGAGCCCGTCATGCTAGAGATCGAAATCGACGGCAAGCAGATCCAGGTCGAGGACGGCAGCACCGTGATGGATGCCGCCTCGGTCGCCGGGGTGTATATCCCGCATTTCTGCTACCACAAGAAACTCTCCATCGCGGCGAGCTGCCGCATGTGCCTGGTTCAGGTCGAGAAGGCGCCCAAGCCGCTGCCGGCCTGTGCGACCCCGGTCACCAATGGCATGAAGGTGTGGTCACACTCCGAGCTCGCCGTGAAGGCGCAGAAGGGGGTGATGGAGTTCCTGCTCATCAACCACCCCCTGGACTGTCCGATCTGCGATCAGGGCGGCGAGTGCCAGCTGCAGGATCTCGCGGTCGGTTACGGTTCCACCGCTTCGCGCTATCAGGAAGAAAAGCGCGTCGTCTTCAACAAGAACCTCGGTGCGCTCGTCTCCACCGACATGACGCGCTGCATCAACTGCACCCGCTGCGTGCGCTTCACCGCCGAGATCGCCGGCGAGATGGAACTGGGCCAAGCGTTCCGTGGCGAGCACGCGGAGATCATGCCCTTCATCGAGAAGACGGTCGATTCCGAACTCTCGGGCAACATCATCGACCTCTGCCCGGTCGGTGCGCTCACCTCCAAACCCTTCCGCTTCGCTGCCCGCACCTGGGAGCTCTCGCGCCGCAAGTCGGTGAGCCCGCACGATTCGCTGGGCGCGAACCTGATCGTCCAGACCAAGCACGACGTCGTCAAGCGCGTGCTGCCGCTGGAGAACGAAGACGTCAACGAGTGCTGGCTGTCCGACAAGGACCGATTCTCCTATGAGGCGCTCAACGGTGAGCAGCGACTCACCACGCCCATGGTCAAGCAGGGCGGGCAGTGGAAGCAGGTCGACTGGCAGGCGGCGCTCGAGTTCGCGGCCAATGGACTGCGCGGGATCGCACATGATCACGGCGCCCCCGCGATTGGTGCCCTCGGCTCGCCGCATGCGACGGTCGAAGAGCTCCATCTGTTGCAGAAGCTCGTTCGCGGCCTCGGCTCGCAAAACGTCGATTTCCGCCTGCGCCAATCGGATTTCCGCTGCGACGCCCATCGGCTCGGCACCCCTTGGCTTGGCATGCCGATCACCGGCGTCAAGGACCTCAACCGGTTGCTCGTGGTCGGCAGCTTCCTGCGCAAGGACGCACCGCTCCTCGCGCAACGCGTGCGGCAGGCGGCAAAGAAGGGACTGCACGTCAGCGCCATCGGGCCAAACGCCGAGCAATGGTTGATCCCGGTGCGCAACCGAGCGCTTGTCGCACCGTCGGCGATGGTTGCCGTCATGGCCCAAGTGGTGGTCGCGCTGTCGCAGGAGAAGGGTGTCGAGGTCAGTACCGCGCTGCAGGGCAAACTGCCGGTGGACGTTTCCGATGACGCCCGGGCGATCGCCCAGAGCCTGGCCAGCGGCCGCAAGGTTGCGGTGTGGCTCGGCAACCTGGCCGTCCAGCACGAGCGCTACAGCGAATTGCAGACCCTGGCGCAGGAGATCGCGCGCATTTCCGGCGGCAGCTTCGGCGTCATCGGAGAAGCGGCCAACAGTGTTGGCGGCTATCTTGCCCGCGCCGTGCCGGGCGAGGATGGCCTGAACGCCGCCGCGATGATCGAACAGCAGCGCAAGGCCTACGTGTTGCTCGGCGCCGAACCCGATCTCGATTTTGCCAACCCGGTCGCCTCGCTCGCAGCGATGCGCGCGGCGCAGCTCGTCGTCGCGATGAGCGCCTTCGACTCGCCAGCGTTGCGTGAGGTGGCCGACGTGCTGCTGCCGATCGCGCCCTTTACCGAAACCTCCGGAACCTTCGTCAACACCGAGGGCAGGGCGCAGAGCTTCACTGCGGTTGCCCGTCCCTTGGGTGAGGCGCGGCCGGGCTGGAAGGTGCTTCGCGTCCTGGGCAACCTGCTCGCCCTCGAAGGCTTCGAGTATGGCGACTCGGAAGCCGTGCGCGCCGAAGCGCTGGGTGGCGACATTCCGGCACGCTTGGACAACGAACTGCGTGGCATCGTGGTCAATGCGGCGCTGGGTGAAACCTCCAGGCTCGAGCGCGTGGCCGATGTCCCGATCCACTTCGCCGATCCGATCGTGCGTCGTGCGCCTTCGCTGCAGAAAACGCGTGATGCAGCCGCACCCGTGGCGCGCATCGCACCGGCGACCATTGCGGCCCTCGGCCTCAGCGACGGAGATCGGGTGCGGGTGACGCAGGGTGGTGGCAGCGTCGAACTGGTTCTTGCGGCCGACACCGGCCTTGCCGAAGGCTGCGTGCGCGTGGCCGCAGCGCATCCCTCGACCGCCGCGCTTGGCGCGCTGAGCGGTGACCTCAGCGTGGAGCGTGTCTGATGGATTCGATGCTTCAACCCGTAGCCGATTTCTTCGGCCCGAGCTGGACGGCGATCTGGACGCTGATCAAGATCGTCGCGATCATCGCCCCGTTGATGATCTGCGTGGCGTATCTGACCTTGGCCGAGCGCAAGGTGATCGGTTTCATGCAGGTGCGGATCGGCCCCAACCGGGTCGGCCCGATGGGTCTGCTGCAGCCGATCGCGGACGGCATGAAACTGCTGTTCAAGGAGATCATCGTCCCGAGCGGCGCAAGCAAGGGGCTCTTCATCCTGGGCCCCATCCTTGCCATCGCGCCTTCGCTGGCCGCCTGGGCGGTCATACCCTTCGATGACGGGCTCGTGCTCGCCAATGTCAATGCAGGACTGCTCTTCCTGCTCGCGATCACTTCGCTCGAGGTGTACGGCGTGATCGTCGCGGGCTGGGCGTCGAACTCGAAGTATCCCTTCCTCGGCGCCATGCGTGCGGCGGCACAGATGGTGTCTTACGAGGTTTCGATGGGCTTCGCCCTGATCTGCGTGCTGCTGATCTCGGCCAGCCTCAACCTCACCGACATCGTGATGTCGCAGTCCCAGGGACGTTTTGCCGACATGGGCCTGGGCTTCCTCTCCTGGAACTGGCTGCCGCTGTTCCCGATGTTCGTCGTGTATGTGATCTCCGGCATCGCCGAAACCAACCGCGCCCCGTTCGACGTGGTCGAAGGCGAGGCAGAGGTGGTTGCCGGACACATGGTCGAGTATTCGGGTATGGCGTTCGCGCTGTTCTTCCTCGCCGAATACGCCAACATGATCCTGGTCTCCATCCTGACCGCGGTCCTGTTCCTTGGCGGATGGCTTTCGCCCGTGGGCTTCCTGCCCGACGGTTTCCACTGGCTGGCGGTGAAGACGGCATTCATCCTGCTGCTGTTCCTGTGGGCGCGAGCCACCTTTCCGCGCTTCCGCTACGACCACATCATGCGTCTGGGCTGGAAGGTGTTCATTCCCGTCACCCTGGTGTGGGTGTTCGTGGTGGCGGTCTGGATGATGTCGCCGTTGTCGATCTGGAGTTGAGAAGACCATGGGTGCCAAGGATTACATCGGCAGTCTGTTCCTGAAGGAACTCGTCAAGGGCATGGCCCTGACCGGACGGCATTTCTTCCAGCGCAAGATCACGATCCAGTATCCGGAAGAAAAGACTCCGCAGAGCAACCGTTTCCGCGGTTTGCACGCCCTGCGCCGTTACCCGAACGGTGAAGAGCGCTGCATCGCGTGCAAGCTGTGCGAGGCCATCTGTCCGGCAATGGCGATTACGATCGAGTCCGCGCAGCGGGACGACGGATCGCGTCGCACCACGCGCTACGACATCGATCTGACCAAGTGCATTTTCTGCGGTTTCTGCGAGGAGGCGTGCCCGGTTGATGCGATCGTGGAGACGCGCGTGCTCGAGTACCACGGCGAGCAGCGCGGCGATCTCTACTACACCAAGCAGATGTTGCTGGCAGTGGGGGATCGTCACGAGGCGCAGATCGCCGCCGACCGCGAACAGGACGCCAAGTACCGCTAAGGGGAGGGCGCGCGAGCGCCACAGCCGAGAACATGGAATTCAAGACCTTCGTCTTCTACTTTCTAGCCGCGATCATGGTGTTCGCGGCACTGAAGGTGATCACCGCCCGGAATCCGGTGCATGCAGCGCTGTATCTGGTGCTGACTTTCTTCAACGCCGGCGGCCTGTGGCTGCTGTTGCAGGCAGAGTTCCTCGCCATCACGCTCGTCATGGTCTACGTGGGCGCGGTGATGGTGCTGTTCCTGTTCGTCGTGATGATGCTGGACATCAACCTGGACCGCCTGCGTGAGGGGTTCTGGAGCTATCTGCCGGTGGGGGCACTGGTTGGCGTGCTGATGCTCGTCGAGATGGTGATGATTCTCGGTGGGCCGTACTTTGGCCTGGACGCGATGCCCGCGCCTCCGGCCGCGGCCGAGACCTACAGCAACACGCGCGAACTCGGCCGTGTGCTCTATACCGACTACGTCTATCCCTTCGAACTCGCTTCGCTGGTTTTGCTGGTGGCGATGGTGGCAGCGGTTGCGCTGACGCTTCGCAAGCGCAAGGGGCTGAAGTACATCCAGCCTTCCCAGCAGGTTTCGGTCACGCGTGAAGGTCGTGTCGAACTCGTGAAGATGCAGGCCGAGAAGCAGGACTGACGTCGTAGCTGCGCAAAACAAGAACCGCACCTGCCGGGGGCAGGTGCGATCAGGGGGTCACTGATGCTTTCGCTTTCCCATTTCCTCATCCTGGGCGCGATCCTGTTCGCGATCAGCGTGGTCGGGATCTTCCTCAACAGGAAGAACCTGATCGTGCTTCTGATGGCCATCGAACTGATGTTGCTGTCGGTGAACATGAACTTCGTCGCTTTCTCGCATTACCTCGGCGACATCGCAGGCCAGGTTTTCGTTTTCTTCATCCTCACCGTCGCAGCGGCCGAATCCGCGATTGGCCTTGCGATCCTGATCGTGATGTTCCGCAGCATGCGCACGATCCATGTGGATGATCTGGACAGCCTCAAGGGTTAAGGAAGCGTCACGATGACGGACATGAAAGCACTTTATCTCCTCGTGCCGCTGGCGCCGCTGGCCGGCGCGATCCTTGCGGGCCTGTTCGGCAAGCAGATCGGCAGGGCGGGGGCGCACATCGTCACCATCCTCGGCGTGGCGATCGCATTCGTCGCCTCGGTGGTGATCTATCAGGACGTAGCTGCGGGGAATACCTTCAACGGCACGGTCTACACCTGGATGCAGGCGGGCGGCATCGACTTCGAGGTCGGCTTCCAGATTGATTCGCTGACCGTGATGATGATGCTGGTCGTCACCTTCGTATCCCTGATGGTGCATATCTACACGATCGGCTACATGTCCGAGGACCCCGGCTACCAGCGTTTCTTCAGCTACATCTCGCTGTTCACCTTCTCCATGCTGATGCTGGTGATGTCGAACAACTTCCTGCAGCTTTTCTTCGGCTGGGAGGCGGTGGGCCTCGTGTCCTACCTGCTGATCGGCTTCTGGTACGAACGTCCGACGGCCATCTACGCCAACATGAAGGCCTTCCTGGTCAACCGCGTGGGCGACTTCGGCTTCCTGCTCGGCATCGGTCTGATCGCTGCCCATACCGGCAGCCTCAACTACCAGGAAGTGTTCGCCCAGGCGCAGGCGCTTTCCGTGACCGAGATGGTTGTCACCGGCTGGCCGCTGCTCACCGCGATCTGCATCTGCCTGTTCATCGGTGCGATGGGCAAGTCGGCCCAGGTCCCGCTGCACGTGTGGCTGCCCGACTCGATGGAAGGCCCGACCCCGATCTCGGCGCTGATCCACGCCGCGACCATGGTTACCGCGGGTATCTTCATGGTGGCGCGGATGTCGCCGCTGTTCGAGCTCTCCGATACCGCGCTGTCCTTCGTGCTCGTCATCGGCGCCACCACCGCGCTGTTCATGGGTTTCCTTGGCATCGTGCAGAACGACATCAAACGCGTGGTCGCATACTCGACGCTGTCGCAGCTCGGCTACATGACCGTGGCGCTCGGTGTGTCGGCCTACTCCGCGGCGGTGTTCCACCTGATGACGCACGCCTTCTTCAAGGCGCTGCTGTTCCTCGGCGCGGGCTCGGTGATCATCGGCATGCACCACGATCAGGACATGCGCAACATGGGCGGCCTGCGCAAGTACATGCCGATCACCTGGATCACCTCGCTGCTCGGTTCGCTGGCCCTGATCGGCTTTCCGTTGTTCTCCGGTTTCTATTCGAAGGACTCGATCATCGAAGCGGTGCATGCGTCCGAGATCGCAGGCTCCGGCTACGCGCTGTTCTGCGTGCTGCTCGGCGTGTTCGTGACCGCGTTTTACTCCTTCCGCATGTATTTCCTCGTCTTCCACGGCGAGGAGCGCTTCGGCAAGGCGCATGACCACGCCCATCACGACCACCACGGCGACCACGATGATGAGGAGCCGTCGGCGGCCCATCACCACGGTCTCGCGCCGGGTCAGAAGCCGCACGAGTCGCCCTGGGTGGTCACCGTGCCGCTGGTCCTGCTCGCCGTCCCCTCGGTGCTGATCGGGTTCTTCACCATCGATCCGATGTTGTTCGGCGGGTGGTTCAAGGACGTGATCTTCGTCGGTGACAACCACGCCGGCCTGAAGGAACTTGCGGCCAGCTTCCACGGGCCGGTCGCGATGGCGATCCACGGCCTGCAGACGGCACCGTTCTGGCTCGCGCTGGGTGGCGTTGCGCTTTCCTGGTTCTTCTACATGAAGCGCCCCGACATCCCGGCGGCGATCCAGCAGAAGTTCAAGCCGATCCACACCCTGCTGGAGAACAAGTACTACTTCGACCGCTTCAACGAGATCTTCTTCGCGGGTGGTGCGCGTGCGCTCGGCAAGGGCCTGTGGAAGGCCGGCGATCAGGGGCTGATCGACGGGGTCATGGTGAACGGCTCGGCGAAGCTGGTTGGCTGGGTCGCGCAGATGTCGCGCCTGTTCCAGACCGGCCATCTGTACCAATACGCCTTCATGATGATCATCGGCGTGTTCATCCTGCTCACCTACTGGTTCAACAAGGGTTGAGCGGCACATCCCGATGCCGAAACACATAACAAGATCGAACGCGCCGTGCGCGGCGCACTGAACGGAAAGCAACGATGACGGACATTCCTCTCCTCAGTCTGGCGATCTGGGTACCGATCCTCGGTGGCCTGCTGGTGCTCGCGACCGGCTCGGATCGCAATGCCCCGATGGCGCGCATGCTCGCTCTCGCGGTCGCGGTGGCTGGCTTCGTCGTGACGATTCCGCTCTATACGGGCTTCGACGTGACGACCAGCGCCATGCAGTTCGTCGAACTGACCGCGTGGGTGCCGCGCTTCAACATCAACTACCACCTTGGCGTTGATGGCCTGTCGGTCCTGTTCGTGATCCTCAATGCCTTCATCACCATCCTCGTGGTGGTCGCAGGCTGGCAGGTGATCCAGGACAAGGTAGCGCAGTACATGGCGGCTTTCCTGATCATGTCGGGCCTGATGAACGGCATCTTCTCTGCGCTCGATGGCGTGCTGTTCTATGTGTTCTTCGAGGCCTCGCTGATCCCCCTGTACCTCGTGATCGGCATCTGGGGTGGCGCGAACCGCGTGTACGCCGCAATCAAGTTCTTCCTCTACACGCTGCTCGGCTCCCTGCTGATGCTGATCGCACTGCTGTACCTGTTCATGCAGTCCGGTGGCAGCTTCAGCATCCTCGACTGGCACCAATTGCCGCTCCCGATCGAGCCGCAGATCCTGATTTTCCTCGCCTTCCTCGTGGCTTTCGGTGTCAAAGTCCCGATGTGGCCGGTGCACACCTGGCTGCCCGATGCACACGTCGAGGCGCCCACGGGCGGTTCGGTGGTGCTGGCGGCGATCGGACTGAAGCTTGGCGCCTATGGCTTCCTGCGCTTCTCCCTGCCGATCGTGCCCGACGCCGCGCAGCAACTGGCGCCGCTGGTGATCACGCTGTCGCTGATTGCGGTGGTGTACATCGGCTTCGTCGCCCTCGTCCAGGCGGACATGAAGAAGTTGGTGGCGTATTCGTCGATCTCGCACATGGGTTTCGTCACCCTGGGCTTCTTCATCTTCAACCCGCTCGGCGTGGAAGGCGCCCTGGTACAGATGATCTCGCACGGTTTCGTGTCCGGCGCAATGTTCCTCTGCATCGGTGTCCTGTACGACCGCATGCACTCGCGCCAGATCGCCGACTACGGCGGGGTGGTGAACACCATGCCGAAGTTTGCCGCCTTCTTCATGCTGTTTGCGATGGCCAACTCAGGGCTACCCGCCACTTCTGGCTTCGTGGGCGAGTTCATGGTGGTGCTCGGCGCGGTGCAATACAACTTCTGGATCGGCTTCGTTGCAGCCACGACCCTGATCCTCGGCGCGGCCTACTCGCTGTGGATGTACAAGCGCGTCGTTTTCGGCAAGGTTGCGAACAAGCATGTGGCCGAGCTCACCGACATCAACGGGCGCGAGTTCGCCTTCCTTGCAGTGCTTGCGTTCTGCGTGCTGGCGATGGGTCTGTACCCCTTCCCGTTCACCGAAGTGATGCATGCCTCGGTCAACGAACTCCTGCGGCATGTTGCCGTGAGCAAGCTCTGAGCGCTGCTTGGCGCTGGCGCAATAGAGACACTTAACGGACTGGTCAGAAGATGAATTTCGTCGTTCCCGACTTCTACCCCGCAGCGGCCGAGATCTTCGTTGCCGTGATGACGCTGGTGATCATGCTGGCGAGCACCTTCGCGCGCAGCATTGCACGCAACCTGTCCTACCTGTTGACGCAGGCGACGCTGATCGTGGCGGCCTTCATCACCATCTTTACGATGGATGGCGAAGTGGTCTACACCTTCAGCAATCTCTTCATCAGCGACCTGATGGGCGACTTCCTGAAGCTGATGATCTACGGCTCCACGGCCGTGGCGCTGCTGTACGGGCGCGGCTACATGGCCGACCGCAAGCTCGACAAGCCTGAGTACTACATCCTCGCGCTGCTGATGACCCTGGGCATGATGGTGATGGTTACCGCCAACCACATGCTGCCGATGTACATCGGCCTCGAGATGATGTCGCTCGCGCTGTACACGATGGTCGCCTTCGACCGCGATTCCCCGCGCTCGACTGAAGCGGCGATGAAGTACTTCGTGCTCGGTGCGCTCGCCTCCGGCCTGCTCCTGTACGGGATGTCGATGGTGTACGGTGCCACCGGTACGCTCGAGTTCTCGGCCATTGCGCAGTCCCTGCACAACCAGACCGCCAATACCACGGTGCTGATGTTCGGCCTGGTGTTCCTGGTTGCGGGCATCAGCTTCAAGCTTGGTGTCGTGCCCTTCCACATGTGGGTTCCGGACGTCTATCAGGGCGCACCGACCGCGGTCACGCTGGTCATTGCAACGGCGCCGAAGCTTGCTGCGTTTGCGATGGCGGTGCGCCTGCTGATCTGGGCGCTGTTCGACCTCGCCCAGGAATGGCAGATGATGCTCATGCTGGTCGCTGGCGCCTCCATCGTGCTCGGCAACCTGGCCGCGATCGCGCAGCAGAACATCAAGCGCATGCTGGCGTATTCGGGTATCTCGCACATGGGCTTCGTGCTGCTGGGGCTGCTCGCCGGCGTAGTGGAAGGCGATCGCCAGTTCGCGCTCAACGCCTACAGCTCGGCGATGTTCTACGCGGTGGCGTATGTGATCATGAGCCTGGCCTCTTTCGGCATGGTCATCCTGCTGTCCCGCGCGGGCTTCGAGGCCGAAAACATCGAAGACTTCAAGGGCCTGAACAAGCGCAGCCCGTGGTACGCGCTGATGATGTTGTTCGTCATGTTCTCGATGGCGGGCGTGCCCTTCTTCATCGGGTTCTTCGCGAAGCTGTCGGTGCTGCAGGCCGTTGTCGCTGCAGGGTACTTCTGGCTGGCGGTGCTGGCGGTGGTGATGTCGGTGATCGGGGCATTCTATTACCTGCGCGTGGTCAAGCTGATGTACTTCGATCAGCCCGTCGACGCGTCGCCGATCCGTGCGCCGGCCGAAGTTCGTGTCATGCTGTCGGCCAACGGCCTCGCAATCGCAGGGCTTGGCCTGATGCCGCAGATGCTGATGTCGGTATGCGCCTACGCGCTGCTCGCATCGCTCTGAACGTGACGTGAGCCACTCCGGGTCGAGTCTTTTTCTTCTGTTGGCCATCGCGTTCACGATGGCCAATCTGCCTTTTGTCTTCGAGCGCATCTTCTTCGTACGCAAGCCCGCTGCGGTTAAGCGCAAGGCGCTCGGGTGGAGCCTGCTCGAGCTCGTCGTGCTGTATGCCGCCCTCGGGGTGACCGCGGCGCTGCTCGAGATTCGTGCGAACGGAAGCCTGTATGAACAGGGTTGGGCCTTCTACGTGACCACCTTCTGCATGTTCCTCGTCTTTGCCTTTCCAGGCTTCACGTATCGCCACCTCTGGCATCCTCCCCGGGCTGGACGCGCATCCGAATGAACGCGAGGCAGGCAGACGACCCGCTGGCCGAGCACACACTCGGTTCGGAGCCGGTGTTCGACGGACGTCTGCTTCACGTACGACGCGATCGTGTGCGTCTGCCCGACGGGAGCGACGCGATACGCGAGTACATTCGTCACCCGGGTGCTGTGGTGATTGTCGGTATGCTTGACAGTGGGCGGCTGCTCTTCGAGAGACAGTTCCGTTACCCGCTGCGACGTGCCTTTGTCGAGCTTCCCGCGGGCAAGCTGGATGCGGCGGAGCCGCCGCTCGCGTGCGCGTGCCGTGAACTGCGGGAGGAAACCGGCTACGAAGCCTCGACCTGGATTCACCTTGGGGTGATGCATCCCTGCATTGGCTATTCCGACGAGCGCATCGAGATCTTTTTCGCACATGGCCTGACACCCGGCGCAAGCGCGCTCGATGAGGGCGAGTTCCTCGAAGTGCTCGAACTGTCCATCGACGAGGTCGAGCGCCAGATCGATGCCGGCGAGATCACGGATGCGAAAACGATCACCGCCTTTTTCCGTGCCCAGCCGCTGATTCGCGCGTATCTTCCCGCATAGTCTGCTCCGGCCTCGGTTTCCCAGCGCAGTCTGCATCTCCGCTCACTCCACACGACCCGGTCGGATGGCGCCAGCCGTTCGATGCATGTCCCACCGTTCGAAATCATGAATACATCCATCCAGTCTTCCATCGGGATCGCGATCGCGCAGCTCAACCTGACCGTCGGTGATCTCGGCGGCAACGCGGACAGGATCATCGCGGCGGTCGGGCGTGCGCGCGCGGCCGGAGCGAGCCTGTTGCTGACCCCGGAACTCGCGCTCTCGGGTTATCCGCCAGAGGATCTGCTGCTTCGGCCCGATTTCTACCGTGCGTGCGCGCGCGAAATGCAGCGCATCGCTGACGCTGCAGTCGGCATCGTAGTGGTGCTAGGCCACCCGGTTGAGGAAGGGCTGCAACGTTTCAATGCTGCATCCGTGCTGTTCGAGGGGCGGGTGCTCGCGCGTTACCACAAGCGCCTGCTGCCAAACTACGAGGTGTTCGACGAGGAGCGTTACTTCCAGGCGGGTGACGAGACCTGTGTGTTCGAGTGGCAGGGCATTTGCTTCGGACTGAACATCTGCGCCGACGTGTGGGAGAGCGGCCCCGCCACCGCGGCGCGCGCGGCCGGGGCGCAGGTATTGCTCGCCCTGAACGCGTCGCCCTATCACATGGGCAAACAGGCGCTCAGAAGGCAGATCCTGCGCGAACGCGTGCGCGAGGCGGGATTGCCGGTGGTGTACTGCAACATGGTGGGTGGCCAGGACGAACTGGTCTTCGACGGGGCGTCCTTCGTTCTCGCGGCAGACGGTGAGTTGGTGCATCAATCGGAGCCGTTCGAGGAGCAGGTCGACGTAGTGCGCTTCGACGGGGGAGGTTGGCAGGGCGGGCGCAGCGTCCCCGAATGTGGCTGCGAAGAGGAAGTCTACGAGGCGCTCAAGATCGGGGTGCGCGACTACCTGGGCAAGAACCGCTTCCCTGGGGCCATCATCGGGCTCTCTGGCGGAATCGACTCCGCCCTTACCCTGGCCATCGCGGTCGATGCGCTCGGTGCGGACAAGGTCCGGGCGGTGATGCTGCCCTCTCCTTACACCTCGCAGATGAGCTTGGATGATTCGCGTGAGATGGTTCGGCGGCTGGGCGTGCGTTACGACGAGATTCCGATCGAGCCTGCGATGAAGGCATTCGACGGACTGCTCGCATCCCAGTTTGCCGGACTGCCCGCAGATGCCACTGAAGAGAACCTCCAGGCGCGCATCCGCGGCATGATCGTGATGGCGCTGTCGAACAAGACGGGCGCGATCGTCCTCACCACGGGCAACAAGAGCGAGATGGCGACCGGCTATGCCACGCTCTACGGGGACATGGCGGGCGGGTTCGCGGTGCTGAAGGATCTCTACAAGACCTTCGTGTTCAGGCTGTCGAACTGGCGCAACACGGTGAGTCCTGTGATTCCGCAGAACATCATCGACCGTCCGCCGTCGGCTGAACTCAAGCCTGACCAGAAGGATCAGGACAGCCTGCCGCCCTACGAAATCCTGGATGCGATCATCCAGGCCTACATGGAGCGCGACCAGTCGCCGCGCGAAATCATCGCAGCAGGCTACCCCGAGGCCGATGTGCGGCGCACCGTCACCCTGCTCAAGCGCAACGAGTACAAGCGCCGGCAGGCGCCCGTGGGGATCCGGGTCACTCAGCGGGGCTTCGGCAGGGATTGGCGTTATCCGATAACATCGCGCTACCAGGACGAATACTGAGACGAGGAGGAGTGGATGAAGAAGATCGAGGCGATCATCAAGCCGTTCAAGCTGGACGAGGTGCGTGAGGGACTTTCAGAGGTGGGCATCACCGGCCTCACTGTCACCGAGGTGAAGGGTTTTGGTCGGCAGAAGGGCCATACCGAGTTGTACCGCGGCGCCGAATACGTGGTCGACTTCCTTCCCAAGATCAAGGTCGAGGTGGTGCTCGCCGATGACATGGTCGACCAGGCGGTGGAGGCGATCGTCAAGGCTGCGCACACGGGCAAGATTGGTGACGGAAAGATCTTCGTCACGCCCGTGGAGCAGGTGATCCGCATCCGTACGGGTGAAACCAACGAGGCGGCCATCTAGGTCTTACGGGTCTTAGCGCTCCGCCGGCACGCTGATCTGGTGTTGCCGGCGCCCGGGCGGGGTAGGTGTGGAGCGGCGAGTGCCGGTCCCTGCTCAGCGCGGCGCGGCGTTTTGCGCCCTGAGGAGCACCAACAGCGCTCCACCGCCTCCGTCGTGCGGGCCGGCTTGGCAGAAGGCGAGGATCTCCTCGCGCTGCGCGAGCCACCCACGCGAGAGTTGCTTCAGGATTGAGACCTTCCCCGGGGAGCCGTGTCCTTTTCCGTGGATCACGCGGATGCAGCGTTTTCCCTGGCTCAGCATGTCGTGCAGAAAATGTGCGAGCGCCGACCGAGCCTCATCGCGGGTGAGGCCATGCAGGTCGATCTGCCCCTGCAGCACCCAACGGCCGCGGCGCAGGTCTGTGAGCACCCGGCGTGGCAGGCCCGTGCGCAGGAAAGCGGCCTCTTCGCCCATGTCGAGGCGGTCTTCGAAGGTCAGGGGCGCAGCGAGCGTTTCGCTCAGTGCGGCACGCTCGTCTTCCTCGCGCTTGAGCGGGGCCGGTAAGGGCGCGGGTTTGGCCAGTTCGACACGGTTGGCTTGATCCAGAGGTTTCGCCTCGCCGATCACGGTGCGAAAGAGCGCAGCCGGGTCATGCAGGTCGGCATCGGCAGGCAGCACCAGCGCGTCGGGTCGCAAGGCCGGGCCCGCGTGCGGACGGTCCCGCTCATGGTGGCGCCGTGGCGTGTCGAGCACCACGCGGCCGCTGTCGCGCAGGGGCATCACGCCTTCATAGGCGAGCTGCAGCGGGTCCTGCCTGCGCGCGCCTGCGGGGCGGTCCGTTGGTGCATCCTCTTCGACGACGCGTGGGCGAGGAACTGGCGCGGGGCGGGCACCCTGAACCTCGACCCGCCCGCCAGTCCGTACTGGACGGACCGGTCCAACTGCCTTGCGAAAGGCTTCCAGCTCCGCAGCGTCGCATACCGCAGCCGGGCCCTCGCGGTCAGGGGGCGCGTCGGCCGGTGCGGAGGGCTTGCCCGGCGTCGTCTGCGCCGTCGCGGGTCGTTCCTCGGAGGACGGCTGAGTACGCGGCTGAGTATGCGGCTGGGCGCGCAACTGCTTGCGCAGGTCGGCAAAGGGCGCATTGAGCGCCTTTGTGCTCGCGGCGGGGACTTCCCCTCCACGCCCCTTGCGCGACTTACCGGATGCTGCTGCGCCCTTGCGGCTCACCCGGGTGCCTCAGCCGCCCAGGGCGTCGAGGTAACGCTCGGCGTCGAGCGCTGCCATGCAGCCGGTCCCGGCCGAAGTCACGGCCTGGCGATAGATGTGATCCTGCACATCACCGGCGGCAAAGACACCGGGAATGCTGGTCTGCGTGGCATTGCCGTTGCGCCCGCCCTGGGTGACGATGTAGCCGCCCTCCATCTCCAGCTGCCCCTCGAAGATATCGGTGTTGGGCTTGTGGCCGATCGCGATGAACACGCCCTGCAGGGCGACGTCACGGGTGGCGCCGGAGTTGACCTCCTTGATGCGCATGCCGGTCACGCCGCTGTTGTCGCCCAGCACCTCGTCGAGCGTGGTGTTGAGCGCGAGTTCGATCTTGCCGGCCGCGACCTTCTCCATGAGCTTGTCGATCATGATCTTCTCGGCGCGGAACTTCTCGCGTCGATGCACGAGCGTGACCTTCTTCGCGATGTTGGCGAGGTAGAGCGCTTCCTCGACCGCGGTATTGCCGCCGCCGATCACTGCCACTTCCTGGTTGCGGTAGAAGAACCCGTCGCATGTCGCGCAGGCCGACACACCCCGCCCGGAGAACTTCTCTTCGGAGGGCAGGCCAAGGTACTTGGCGGTCGCCCCGGTTGCGATGATCAGGGCATCGCAGGTGTATTCGCCGTTGTCACCGATGAGGCGGAACGGGCGCTCGCCCAGCTTCACCGTGTGAATATGGTCGAAGATCATCTCGGTGTTGAAGCGCTCGGCGTGCTTCTGAAACCGCGCCATCAGGTCGGGCCCCATCACGCCGTCGGCGTCAGCGGGCCAGTTGTCGACCTCGGTGGTCGTCATCAGTTGCCCGCCCTGGGCGAGGCCGGTAATGAGCACCGGATTCAGATTTGCGCGCGCTGCATACACTGCGGCGCTGTAGCCGGCCGGGCCAGAGCCGAGGATGAGCAGGCGGGCGTGCTTGTTCGTCATGGGGGCTTTCCTGCGGGTTGGGGTGAAGTGCGTGATTATAGCCGAGCGTCGGGACCCTCCCGAGGTGCGGAAGGGCTTGATCCGCAAGGTTCGGCGGATTGGGTCGCCGAGAATGAAAGCTTGCACGGAGGCGTGCGTGTGACGAATATCACACCTGCTCCTCGCGACGGCTTGCATTCGATTACAATCGGATGCCCGTTGTCGGGGACGGGACATACACCGCAAACCGGAGTACGCATGACGCAAGCTACCGCCGTTTCCGTGGTCGCACTCAAGACCATCCCCTTGTTCCAGGGACTGTCCGACGACGCGCTGGGCACCATCGCCCGTGTGGCGATGATGCGACGTTTCCCGCGCGGGCAATCGGTCGTCTGTGCTGGTGACCGGTCCGACTACGTTTATCTGGTGCTGACCGGCAGCCTCAAGGTCGTTGTCAGCGACGAGGATGGTCGTGAAGTCATCCTCTCGATCCTGGGGCAGGGTGAGCTCTTCGGCGAAATGGGCATGTTCGACGAGCGCCCGCGTTCGGCGTCGGTGATCGCGGTCGTTCCTGCGGATCTGGTGCTGATCTCGAAGCAGGATTTCCGCCGCATCCTGCACGACAGCTTCGATGTGTCGTGGCGAATCATGTGCAACCTGGCCGAGCGGCTGCGCAACGCCGACCGCAAGATCGAAAGCCTTGCCCTGATGGACGTCTATGGGCGGGTCGCGCGGCTGCTCATCGAGATGGCCGAAATCGTCGGCGGCGAGACGGTGGTGGTGCGCAAGGTCTCGAAGCAGGACATTGCCAAGATGATCGGCGCCTCGCGTGAAATGGTCAGCCGGGTGATGAAGGATCTTGGTCAGCAAGGACTGATCGAGGAACGGCCCGATGGCATCGTGCTGCGCGACCGTATCAACGATCTCTGAACTGCGACGGGCGTGTCAGGGCGGGGCAGGGGTTCTCGTCTGCACTATGACGCCTTTGTGAGCAGCCGCAACATCGGGCCTGGATGAGACGGTCGATCCCGTATAATCCCGGGGTCTCTCCAAGCCATCCCGGTGCCCCGATTCGATGTTGTCCCGCTCGTCTTCCCGTTCGCAGCCGTTGCCGGAAAAGATCTCCTTGCTGTTACAGGAGGCACGCTGGCTCATCCTCGGGGTGATGTCGCTCTACGTCGGACTGATCCTGATCGGTTACAACCAGGCTGACCCAGGTTGGTCGCATGCCTCGGATGTGGCAGGGGTGTCCAACCCCGGCGGGCGCTTCGGAGCCTGGCTCGCCGACCTGCTGCTGTATCTGTTCGGGGTCTCGTCCTGGTGGTGGGTCGTCTTCCTTGGCTACAGCCTGCTTTGGGGCTTTCGCCGCATCAAGAACCAACTTGAGCTCGACCGCCGTTCGTTCGCCTTCGTCATGGTCGGGTTCCTCGTTGTGCTGCTTGCAAGCAGCGCGCTGGAGTTCCTTCGTTTCCATTCCCACGGAGCGGCCGTTCCGCTCGAGCCCGGTGGACTGCTCGGCATGGAGATCGGGCGCGCCACGCAGCGCTACTTCGGCTTCACCGGGGGGACACTGCTTCTCCTGACCCTCCTTGCCACGGGGCTTTCGGTATTCACCGGAGTCTCCTGGATTGCGGTGGCGGAGCGCACGGGGCTCGGGCTCGAACAACTGGTGGTCGGTACCCGGCAGGCATGGCTGAGCTGGCAGGACCGGCGCATGGGGCGCGAAGTTGCGCAGAAGCGCGAAGCCGTGGTGCAGACCCGTCGTCGCAAGGTGGAGAAGGAGGCGCCGGCGCCCTTGCGCATCGAGCCTGCGGTCGTGGCGGTGGTGCGATCGGATCGCGTCGAGAAGGAGCGTCAACAGACCCTGTTCGAGGACGCCCCGGAGGGCATGATTCCACCCGTGGGGCTGCTTGACCCGGCAAGCGGCGGTGTCGAGCCGCCTTCGGCCGAATCGCTCGAGTTCACTTCCCGCCTGATCGAGACCAAGCTCGCCGACTTCGGCGTGGAGGTCAAGGTGCTTGCCGCCTATCCCGGCCCGGTGATCACCCGCTACGAGATCGAGCCAGCCACCGGAGTGAAGGGCAGCCAGGTGGTGAACCTCGCCAAGGATCTCGCCCGGGCGCTGTCCCTGGTGTCGATCCGCGTGGTCGAGACCGTGCCCGGCAAGTCGTGCATGGCGTTGGAGTTGCCGAACCCGAAGCGACAGATGGTTCGCCTGTCGGAAATCGTCGGTTCCAAGGTTTATCAGGATGCACATTCGCCGCTCACCGTAGTGCTCGGCAAGGACATCGGCGGTCAGCCGGTGGTGGCAGACCTCGCCAAGATGCCGCACCTGCTTGTGGCCGGCACCACCGGCTCGGGCAAGTCGGTGGGCATCAACGCGATGATCCTGTCGCTGATCTACAAGAGCGAGCCCGAGCGCGTGCGGCTGATCATGGTCGACCCGAAGATGCTCGAACTCTCGATCTACGAGGGCATCCCGCATCTGCTCGCCCCCGTCGTCACCGACATGAAACACGCGGCCAATGCGCTCAACTGGTGCGTGGCCGAGATGGACAAGCGCTACAAGCTGATGGCTGCGGTGGGCGTGCGCAACCTGGCCGGTTTCAACAAGGCGGTGCAGGAAGCACGCAAGGCCGAGAAGCCCCTCACCAACCCGTTCTCGATCAGCCCGGAGAACCCTGAGCCGCTCGAGCAACTGCCCTATATCGTGGTCGTGGTCGACGAGTTGGCCGACATGATGATGGTGGTCGGCAAGAAGGTGGAAGAACTCATCGCTCGCCTCGCGCAAAAGGCGCGCGCCGCCGGCATCCACCTCATCCTTGCCACCCAGCGCCCCTCGGTGGACGTGATTACGGGCCTGATCAAGGCCAACGTGCCAACGCGAATCGCTTTCCAGGTGTCGAGCAAGATCGACTCGCGCACCATTCTCGACCAGATGGGTGCGGAGACCCTGCTCGGCATGGGCGACATGCTTTACCTTGCGCCCGGGACGGGGCTGCCTGTGCGGGTGCACGGTGCATTCGTCGCGGACGACGAGGTGCACAAGGTGGTCGATCACCTGAAGAAGGCCGGTCCGCCCGATTACGTCGAAGGCATCCTGTCGGCGTCCGAGGACGAGCTCGACGGCATGGCCGGTGGGGGCGAGGGCGATGCCGATGGCGAAGCCGACCCCCTTTACGATCAGGCAGTCGAAGTCGTGGTGAAGACGCGGCGCCCGTCCATCTCGCTCGTGCAGCGACACCTGCGCATCGGCTACAACCGCGCCGCACGCCTGATCGAGCAGATGGAGCGGGCCGGGCTGGTGTCGCCGATGGGCAGCAATGGCAACCGTGAAGTGATCGTTCCCGCAAAGGACAGTGAATGAAGACCGGCTACCGCTTCTCCGGCGCGCTCGCGAGTGCTGCGCTGCTTGTCTCCATGGCAGGCGTTGCCTTTCCGGCGTTTGCCGCCGATGGCATCGCACAACTGCAACGCTTCGTCTCCGCCGTTCAGAGTGCCGAGGGCGAGTTCGAGCAGGTGGTGACCAGCCAGTCGGGACGGCGCCCGCAGGAAGCGAGTGGCAGCTTCGCGTATTCGCGCCCCGGGCGCTTCCACTGGGAGTACGCCGCACCCTACCGGCAGGTGCTCGTGGGTGACGGGCGCTCGCTCTGGTCCTGGGACCCGGACCTCAACCAGGTCACGGTGCGAGAGATCGGCGACGCACTGGGCGCGACACCGGCCGCAATCCTGTTCGGCAGCACGGCGCTCGAAGATGGCTTCGAGCTCGCGGAGGGCGGAGAGCTCGATGGTCTGGCCTGGGTCGATGCGCGTCCGAAGAACCAGGAGAGCGGCTTCGAGGCCCTGCGCATCGGTATGGCGAATGGCGAATTGCGATGCATGGAGATGCGTGACCACTTCGGGCAGACGACCGTGATCCGGTTCCTTCGCCTGCGCGCCAACCCGGTGTTCGATGAAGACCGCTTCCGTTTCTCGCCGCCGCCCGGCGCCGATCTGATCGGCGAAGCGCCGGGCGTCACGCGCTGAACCGGCGCGCATGAGCGACCTTTTCGACGCGCTCGAGCCGCCGCGCGTCCCGCTGGCGGAGCGCATGCGCCCGCAAACGCTGGACCAAGTCGCGGGGCAGGCGCATCTGCTCGGCCCCGGCAAACCGCTGCGCCTGGCCTTCGAAGCCCGCAGACCGCACTCGATGATCCTGTGGGGTCCGCCGGGCGTGGGCAAGACCACGCTCGCGCGGCTGATGGCGGACGGCTTCGATGCGGAGTTCGTGGCACTCTCGGCGGTGTTTTCCGGCGTCAAGGAAATCCGCGAGGCCATCCAGCAGGCTCAGGCGGCGAAATCGAGAGGGCGGCATACGATCCTTTTCGTCGACGAGGTGCACCGCTTCAACAAGGCCCAGCAGGACGCCTTTCTGCCCTATGTCGAGCAGGGGCTGGTGACGTTCATCGGTGCCACCACCGAGAACCCGTCCTTCGAGGTGAACTCGGCCCTGCTGTCACGGGCGGCGGTGTACGTGCTGGAGTCGCTCGATGCGGCTGCGATGAGGCTGCTGTTTGAACGTGCGCACGCGATGGCCTGCCCGGACCTCGTGTTCGAGGACGACGCGCGCGAGCGCATTGTCGGCTTTGCCGATGGCGATGCCCGCCGGCTCATGAACCTTGTTGAACAACTCCAGGTGGCCGCCCAGACCGCGGGAGCCGATACGATCACTGCTGCTTTTGTCGACGCTGCGCTGTCGCGAGATTTGCGCCGCTTCGACAAAGGCGGCGAGGCCTTCTACGACCAGATCTCGGCACTGCACAAGTCGGTGCGTGGCTCGAGCCCCGATGCGGCCTTGTACTGGCTTTGCCGCATGCTGGACGGTGGGGCAGATCCGCTGTATCTGGGGCGGCGCATCGTTCGCATGGCAATCGAGGACATCGGCCTTGCCGATCCTCGTGCCCTCGAGATTGCGCTCAACGCTTGCACTACGTACGAACGGCTGGGGTCGCCCGAGGGCGAACTCGCGCTGGCGGAGGCGACCCTGTTCCTCGCCTGCGCCGCAAAATCGAACGCGGCCTACAAGGCCTACAATGCCGCCCGCGCTTTCGTCGCACGTGATGGCTCACGCCCGGTGCCGCTTCATCTTCGCAACGCTCCCACCAAGCTGATGAAGGCGCTCGAGTACGGCAAGGCCTATCGCTACGCGCACGACGAACCCGACGCCTACGCCGCGGGCGAGAATTACCTCCCGGAAGGCATGACGCCACCCGGCTGGTACGCGCCCGTGCCACGCGGCATGGAGCTCAAGATCGCCGAAAAGCTCGCCCGTCTCCGCGAACGCGATGTGGCCGCATCCGCAAAGGCAACAGGAACGAGGCCCGGCCAAGGTGTCGGTCAGGCCTCGCCGAAAGGGCCGCCTCGTGGAAACGAGCCGGACGAGGAGCCCTAATGGGGGAGTGGGTGATCCTGCATGAAGCGGGCGCAGACCTTGGCAGCGCGCTCGGCCTTGCCGTTATCGCCGCACGCGTTGGCACGCTCGATCAGGTCGAGCATGAAATTGGTCAGCACCATGACGCCCTCCGGCGTTTGCACCATGCCGCAGCACACCTGCGCGGCGGCTGCATCAGGAATGTCCTCATGTTCTGCGATGAGAGCGATCTCTTCCTCGGTCAGGTCGCAGTAGTCGAGACAGTCGCGAATCGATAGCATGCCGAACTCCTCCAATGATGTGCCGTCTGTTGCGGCTTCATATCTCCTTCAAGGATAGTTGACGTTCCGGCGGCTGCAAGTTCGATACATCTTGCCCTGCAGTGCTCCGGTTCCGATTGCCCAGTTTTATCCAGGCCCGGGTCAGACGACCCCTTCAGGCGCATAGAGTCATTTGAAAACAGATATTTGCAGAGCACGCGCCGCCTCCGCTTCTGCAGCATCGAGAGTATTCGTTTCGCAACGTTCAGGATCCGATTCATGCTAGACATCCAGTTACTCCGTACCCAGCTCGACACCGTCGCCGCCCGTCTCGCCACCCGTGGCATGACGCTGGATACCGCCGCTTTCCAGGCGCTTGAGGATGAGCGCAAGCAGCTACAGACCCGCACGCAGGAACTCCAGGCTCGCCGTAATGCGCTGTCCAAGCAGATCGGCATGCTGAAGGGCAAGGGTGAGGATGCGTCGGCAGTGATGACCGAGGTGGCTCAACTGGGGGACGAGCTCAAGGCTTGCGAGCAGGCGCTTCCGCCCTTGCTCGAGCGCATCAATGCCTTCCTGGCCACGCTGCCGAACCTGCCGCAGGAAGATGTCCCGATTGGGGAGGACGAGCACGGCAACGTGGAAGTGCGCCGTTGGGGCACGCCGCCCACCTTTGACTTCGAAGTGCGCGATCACGTGGATCTTGGCGCGCCCCTTGGACTGGATTTCGAAACCGGCGCCAAGCTTTCGGGCTCGCGTTTTGCCTTCCTGCGCGGCCCGGTGGCGCGTCTGCATCGCGCCCTCGCGCAGTTCATGCTCGATACGCACACCCGGGAGCACGGGTACACCGAGTGCTACACGCCCTACATCGTCAATGGTTCGGCGCTGTTCGGTACCGGACAACTGCCCAAGTTCAAGGAAGATCTGTTCTGGGTGCTGCGTGGCGGCGACGAGGAGGGGCTCGAGCAGTACCTGATTCCGACCGCGGAGATCACGCTCACCAACAGCGTACGCGACGACGTGCTTGCGTTGGACCAGTTGCCGATCCGCCTGACTGCGCACAGTCCCTGCTTCCGCTCCGAGGCGGGCAGCGGCGGACGGGATGTACGCGGCATGATCCGCCAGCATCAGTTCGACAAGGTCGAGATGGTGCAGATCGTGGAGCCGTCGAAGAGCAATGAGGCGCTCGAGCAGATGGTTGGGCACGCGGAGGCGATCCTGCAGAAGCTCGAGCTGCCGTACCGCGTGATCACCCTGTGCACCGGAGACATGGGCTTCGGCGCGGCGCGGACCTACGACCTCGAGGTCTGGCTACCGGCGCAGGATACCTACCGCGAGATCTCCAGTTGCTCGAACTGCGAATCCTTCCAGGCCCGTCGCATGCAGGCCCGCTTCAAGAATGCGCAGGGCAAGAACGAACTGGTGCACACGCTCAACGGTTCCGGCCTTGCTGTCGGGCGCACCCTGGTCGCGGTGCTGGAGAACCATCAGCAGGCGGACGGATCGATCGTGATCCCGAAGGCGCTTGTGCCGTACATGGGTGGAGTGGAGCGGCTCGAAGCGCCACTCTGACCTTCGGCGGCGTTCATGCGCATTTGGCAAAGGGGGCGCAGGCCCCCTTTGTTGTAGAGCCCGCGCTCATGCAGGGCCGGAGGTGCTCGCGGTGGCGACTGACCTGCGCATCGCCATCCAGGCGCGCGCACTCTCGAGCAGCGACAGCAATGCGGGCACGAAGAAAAGCACCAGCAGGGCCGAGAAACCCAGGCCGAATGCGATCGAGGTCGCCATCGGGATGAGGAATTGCGCTTGCAGGGACCGTTCGAACAGCAGCGGCGTGAGGCCTCCGATCGTGGTCAGCGAGGTCAGCAGCACTGCCCTTAGCCGGCCGCAGGATGCACCCACGAGCGCATCGTGCAGGCTTGCGCCCTTGTGTTGCAACTCCTTGAACAGCGACACGAGGATGATCGAGTTGTTCACCACGATGCCGGCGAGGCCGAACAGTCCGAACATGGACAGGATCGTCAGGTCGATGCCCAGCACCCAATGGCCGAAAATGGCGCCGGCCAGCCCGAGCGGAATCGCCGACATCACCACCAGGGGCCAGGTCCAGGACGAGAAGGACCACACCAGGACCAGGTAGATCAGGCCGAGGCCCAGAACCAGTCCGTCGCGCATGTCGGCCATGGTCTCGCGCTGGTCGGCGGAGCGCCCCTCGAAGCTGAAATCGAAATCGTAGCGTTCGGCAAGCGCAGGCAGTGTGTTGCGTTCGAGTTCGGCTTGCACGGTGTTCGCGTTGCTTACGCTCGGATCGACGGCAGCTGAAACTTCCACCGCGAGCCGCCCTTCTGCATGGCGCAAGGCTTCGAAACCCCGCCGAGCCTCCCAGCTCGCGACCGTTGCCAAGGGAACGAATCGCCCATCCGGGAGGCGGACGGTGATGCGCTCGAAGACGTCCAGGCGATAGCGCTCGGAACGCGGCAGCATCACGCGTACCTCGAGTTCGTCGCGCCCGACCTGCACCAGTTGTGCGAGCGCACCGTCGAATGCCGCGCGCAACTGCTGGCCCAGGCTCTCGGTGGTCAGGCCGAGTGCCTCGCCGGCTGGTGTCAGCCGGTAGATGAGCTGTTCGCGGCCATAGGGCATGTCGTCCTCCGTCTCGCTCACGCCGGGGATGCTGCCCAGGGTTTCCGCAAGCTCCAGTGCCGCCGCCTTCAGGGCGTCGGCATTGTCACCGGTGAGCCGGATGTTGATGTCGCGCCCCGGCGGGCCTGACTGCCGCGCAGTGAAGGTCAGCAGTTCGAGCCCCGCCACCGGCGGCAGCTTCTCGCGCCACTTTGCCAGGAAGTGCTCGTTGCGCACCTCGCGCGCGTCCGGCGGGGTCAGCTCGACCATGATGCCGGCGAGCTGATCGCCACGCGCACTGCTGCCGGAGCCGCTGCTGATGGTGCCCCCCAGTCGCGCCACCGCGGTTTGGATGAGCCCTCCGCCAAGTTCCGCCTCGGCTGCATACAGAGCCTGCTCAAGTTGGGCGAGGAAGGCTTCGGTGTGCGCGCGCGGCGTGCCCGCGACGAACGTCGCGTTGGCGAAGACGACCTGACCCTCTGGCGTGGGAAAGAACACGAAGCCGATGCGCCCCCCGACGATGAGCCCCACCGCGAGCACCATTGCCGCCAAGCTGATCGCCACCGTCGCACTCCGCCAATGCAGCGCGCGCTCGACCAGGCGTCTGAAGGGGCCGTCGCGAAAATGTGCGAACCCCGCATCGAGCCGATTGCGTAGCGCGGAATGCTTGAGTGCCGCGTCGCCGGCAAGCGCTACGCGCAGGTGCGAGGGCAGGATCAGGAAGCTCTCGAGCAGGGAGGCGGTGATCACTGCGACCATCACGAACGGGATGTCGCCAAGGATGTTGCCGATGATCCCGCCGACCATCATCAGCGGCAGGAAGGCCGCGACTGTGGTGAGCGAGGCTGCGACCACCGGCCAGAGCATGCGACGGGCTCCTCCGAGTGCGGCCTGGGCGGGGCCTTCGCCCATGTGGCGGTGGGTGTCCGCATCCTCGCTGACCACGATGGCATCGTCGACGATGATGCCCAGCGCCATGATCAGCGCGAACAGGCTCATCATGTTGATCGTGCCGCCCAGCATGAACATCATCGCCAGCGTGGCCAGGAAGGCGGTGGGCACCCCAACCATGACCCAGAACGCGACTCTCGCAGGCAGGAAGAAGTACAGTACGGCGACCACCAGCAGCAGTCCGGAGACGCCGTTGGCGACGAGCAGTTCGATACGGTCACGGATCAGCTGCCATTGCGCGTCGAATACCTCCAGCCGGATCGAAGGTGGAAGGGCGGGGCGGGTCGTTTCGAGCCAGGTGTCGAGTACCCGGGCGGCCTTCAGGGAATGGCCCGTCTCGCTGCGTTGCAACTGAAGTTCGACCACGGTGTCGCCGCGCTCGAACAGGGCGAGTTCGTTGCTGCGCGGCTCGCGCTGGATGCGGGCGATTTCACCGAGGCGGACGAGCCCGTGCTCATCGCTGGTGACGGGCAGAGAGCCGAAGGCCTCGGCGGTGCGCCGTTGTTCCAGGCCGCGAATTTCGCGCGCGCCGTCGGCCTGCCCTGCAATGCCTGCGGGGACATCGCGTGCAAGCTGGTTGATCCGGTCGCCCACCTGGACGAGCGACAGGCCGAGCGTTTCCAGCGCCGCGGACGGAATCTCGATGGCGATGCGCTCCTCAGGCAGGCCCGTGATCGTCACGCGATCGATGCCCGCCGCAAGCAACTCGCTCTCGAAGCGCCGCACCCACGGCCTGAGCTCCTCCACACTGCTGCCGCGCACGAGCAGCCGTGCAATCGGCTCATAGCGGGAGACCCGGCTGACTTCGGGGGTTTCCGCGTCGCGAGGGAGGTTGCGGAACTCATCGACGCGCTGACGGACCTGGTCGAGCGCGGTCAGCGCTTCGGTGTCCTCCTCCAGTTCCAGGGTGATGCTCGATACCCCCTGCGCCGACGTGGAGCTCATGCGTTTCAGGCCGTCCACGGTCTTGAGCCGCTCTTCGAGCGGTGCCGTGATCCCGGCCTCCACGTCTTCCGCCGCGGCACCGCTCCACACCACCCGCACGGAGATCACGTCCAGTTCGAAGGTGGGGAAGAACTGCACGTTCATGCGCGTGACGCCGAGAACGCCGAGCACGAAGGCAAGCAGCATCAGCACGTTGGCGGCAACCTTGTGTCCCGCCAGGCGTTCGAGCAGGCTCACATGCTTCATTGTGTCGCCCCGTCGCCGACCACCTCGACTGCCAGGCCGTCGATCGCATGCGGGAGGTGGGTGCCGAGAATGCGCTGGCCGTTGGCCAGAAGCACTCCCTCGTCGCGCGGGCGAACGAGCAGGGTGAGCACGTCGCCCTCTCGTCGCTCACCGGCGCGGATCACGGGCAAGGCACGCAGTCTGCCGCCGTCGATCAGATAGAGGCGATCGCCTCCGTGCAGGGCTGAAGGCGGTACCGCAAGCACCTGCGTGGCGACGGGGCGCTCGAGTACGGCGTTCACGAAGGCCCCGATCGGGACGCGGCTGGCGTCCTCCAGCCTGAGCAGGACTTCCACTCCGCGCGCATCGGCTTCGCCGCTGATGCGCTCCAGTCTTGCGAGGAGGGGGGTGGTACCGAACGCCGCGTGTGCTTGCAGCGCCTTGCCGCCCGCCAATGCCGCACGTAACTCCTCGGCGTAGATTGCTGGCACCCGGGCGCGCAGGTAAAGGGCGTCCGATGGATAGAGGCTGAGTATGGTCTGCCCTGTCTGCACCTGATCACCGGCCGCCACCTCCACCCGCCCGATCCGCGCAGGAAAGGGGGCAGTGATCGCCCCGCGTGCGGCATCGCGCTGCATCTCCAGCAGCTTCGCCTCCAGTTGGGCAAGCCGGGCAGGGTGTTCAGCAATGGCCTGCTCGCGCTGGGTAAGGGAAAGACGCACGCGGGCGAGCTCTTCCCAGGCTTGATCAAGCGCGCTCTCCGCCCCCAGGCGGGCATTCTTCAGGCGTTCGAAACGCTCTACCTTCGCCTGCGAAAGGCTGAGCAGGGTTCGCTCCTGCTGGATCGCCCGTTGATCGTGCTGGTGCCGGATGCGCTCGCGTTCGACCTCCGCAGCGGCTTGTGCAACGCGAGGTTCGAGGTCGCTTGGATCCATGCGGGCGAGCACCGTCCCTGCCTCGACCCGGTCGCCGTCGCGCACCCGCACCTCCAGCAGCCGCCCGCCGACCGGCGATGCAGCGCGCACGCGATCAGGTGCTTCGATGCGACCGTACAGAACCAAGGTCGGCGCAAGGTCAGTCGGCGTGAGCGCGTGCGCCTCGACACGCCACACCCGTTCGCGTGCCTCGACCGTGGGGGCCGCGGGCTTGGTTGCGCGCAGAAAGGCGAAACCCGCAATCGCCAGGAGGAGGATGAGCAGGGGGAGGGCGCGACGCATGGTGGGGGCCTTGGGTCTGTCGTTTTTTATTAGAGGGCGCTTATTTTAGGCCTTTGATGCGCCCAGCGCGAACAGCTTCGTTTCCGGGGCAGGATCGAGGTGGCGCGACGGCGTGAACGGTCCGGTTCTTGAGCGGCAGGGATTGCGCAGGGGGGCGGATTCCGTTGCCGCAGCGCGCAGGGACACGGCCAGGTCGGGCGTGCAGAGCCCGATGCGGATGAAGGCGGGCAGAAAAGGGCGCGGCTTGCGTCAGATGGACGAAGGGCCCGGTCCATGGACCGGGCCCTTCTGGTGTCTGGCGCGCCCGGAAGGATTCGAACCTCCTACCCCCTGGTTCGTAGCCAGGTACTCTATCCAGATGAGCTACGGGCGCGTAGCCGAAATCGTTTTAAGCCTGAAATCGGAAAGGCTTTTTCACAGTGCGTTGTGGCGCGCCCGGAAGGATTCGAACCTCCTACCCCCTGGTTCGTAGCCAGGTACTCTATCCAGATGAGCTACGGGCGCTTTGTACTGCGTCACTGCGAAGGAGCGGCATTATAACGACAAACGCCACGACTTCAAGTGTTTCGTGGCGAAGACGGTTGGAATGGATGAGTCAATAAACTTTCGCATAAAAAACAATCGTTTACTGATATAAATCGATTCCGTGTATCACCATCTTGTTACACCAGAACCAACAGCGGTCGCCACTATGCCAGCTATGGCGCCCTGACGCAAGCGCTTCCTGGCTGCGGCTTCCTGGGCGCCGCTGGGTCGTATCGTACGCGCCCACGACGGAGGCCGAGCGACGTCCTTCACACGTATTGCCGGCGATTCATGCAGTATGCCTGGCAGCACGGAGGGGAGGATTCAATCCTCTTGGCGGGTGTCGCCCTGGCCGTCATCGTCGCCGACCACTGCATCGACGCCCGCAACTGCGATGTCGACTGTGGTCTCCACTGCACTTGCCGTAACGCTGACCGCGGTCGCAGCTACCGAAACGGCGGCCCCGGCAACGGTAACAACCGCGCATCCGTGCAGTCCGAAAGCAAGCAGCAGAGCGGAGATGAGCGGGCCCGCCCCGAGCCGGCGCGCGCAGGGTGGTGCCGAAGCGCAGTCGTCCTGATCAGATGGCAGCCGAGCGCTTCTGTGACCGTGGTGATGGAGTAGGGGAGAGCGCCTCATCCACCCGCTCCGGCAAGGTTTCCCTGCAGGCCGTCGCGGTGATGAATCTCGATCGTGGAGTGGACGATCTCCTCATGCACTGCCAGCCGCTCGCGTATCGCCTCGGGGGTGAGTCCGGCATCCTTTGTGACCACCGCGATCGCGCATGAGTATGCCTCCTTGCCAACGCGCCAGACATGAAGGTCGGTGATTCGCGTATCGCTCGCCTCCGGGCCGGATTCGACCACTTCGCGTATCTCGGCGACGACCGGGTGATCCATCTCGCGGTCGAGTAATACCCTGCCGGTCTCCACGAGCAGGCCCTTGGCCCAGATGGCGACCAGCACTGCACCGACGATGCCCATCACCGGATCCAGCCAGGACCATCCGTAGATCCACCCCCCGACGAGTGCCACGATAGCCAGCACGGAGGTGGCCGCATCGGCGATGACGTGAAGGTAGGCGGACTTCAGGTTGAGGTCGTGATTGTGGCGTTCGCTGCCGTGATGAGGATGATCGTGCCCGTGCGGGTGGCCGTGCCCGTGGTGGTGATCATGCCCGTGATGATGCGCCTTGCCCAGGATCAGCGCGCAGACGAGGTTGACCGCCAGGCCCAGGATGGCGACCGTGACCGCCTCCTTGTACTGGATGGGTTGCGGCGACACGATGCGTTCGATCGAACCGATGACCATCATCGCGGCCACGCCGAGCAGGAAGATGGCACTGGCAAAGCCGCCCAGGATCTCGATCTTCCAGGTCCCGAATGCGAAGCGGGGATCCTTCGCGTAGCGTCGCGCAGCCGCATAGGCCAGCGCGGATAACCCAATTGCGAAGGCGTGCGAACTCATGTGCCAGCCGTCCGCCAGCAGCGCCATCGAGTTGAACCACCAGCCGGCGGTGATCTCGATGACCATCGCCGCTGCGGTGATCCACATCACCACCCAGGTGCTGCGTTCGGCAAGCGCGTTTCCGGTATCGAAGACGTGTTCGTGCGTCCAGGCCGAGAGGTTGTCGGTATGCATGGGGGGTCACTTGAGATAGGTGCGCAGGACGCCGATCAGCTCGTCGGCGCCCTTGGTGCGCTCGGCGGCGTCGGTGATTGCCGGGTCTGCGATGTGGGTGCGAACGTGCTCCTCGAGTACCTCCGCCATCAGGCCATTGGTGGCGCCGCGCACGGCGGCGATCTGGTGCAGGATCTCGGCGCACTCCCTCTCGGCCTCGAGCGCGCGCTCGAGTGCTTCGACCTGGCCGCGTATCCGTCGGACACGGGCCAGCAGTTTGGTCTTGTCACGGATGGTGTGGCTCATGTAAGAACGCGATAGATAGTATAGGGGGGTAGGGTATTCAAATAACGTGGTTCTGTCCAGGGGCAGCGCTGGGCGGTGCAGAGCGGGGAGGTCAGTCCCAATCGGAGTTGCAGTGTGCAGATGCGCAGGACAAGGGCAATCACGTCAAGCGGACGATCAGCGAGTAGGTCATCCTGTCATTTGCGCCGCTGGGTTTGAGCCAGGAGCTTGAAGAATGTTGCTCGTGCAAACGCGCGGAATCCTGAGACTGTTTCAGGAGCCCGACGACACCGTCGAGACGCTCGCCGGGTTGGTTCGGCGGCTGGAAACAGTGCTGAACCAGACTTGACGTCCACCTGAAGTGGTCCGCAGCCATGTTTCATCGATCCTTGGCTGCATGTGCAGCGATGAAGGCATAGCAAAACGGCGGATCGTCGGCAAGGTCGAAGAAGCTCAAATTGCGTTTCTGCCGGGCAGTGAGATCAGCGTTGATTCGGTCATGGTCGAGCGTTAGCAACACCATGCCCCAGTCCGTGAAGGTACGTCGATGCATGGGGCCTTCCGCCACGATCCGAAAATCACGATGCCGAACATCGCTGCGGATGCGTTCGCTCAGCGCCAGTACGGTTTCCTTTGTGCCTTCAAGGAGTTGAATGAACTCCCCATTCTTGTATAAGAGGGAGCCGGAGATGCCATCCCGCCGATTCCTCTGCTGGAACTGGAGCATCAGCGCAGAAACGTCATCCTCGGACATGGGCTGGGTGCTACGGCTCACGTAGATCAGGAAATAGAGCCCCGTTTCGGCAGCGCCGCCAGGCTGGAGGATCTCGTGTTCGAACGTTTCGACAAAGGTCTTCTCAGCCAGGGGGCGGTGGAAGAAGTAACCCTGGATCATTTCGCAGCCGTAGGTGCATAGCTCCCGCCTCTGGCCGGCGTTTTCCACGCCTTCTGCGACCAGTTTCAGGCCCAGGGAACGCCCGATTCCGATGACTGCGCGGATGATGGTCCGGCTCTCCTCGTTCTTCTCGATGCCGTCGAAGAAAGCTCTGTCGATCTTCAGGACATTGACCGGCAAGCGGGTGAGCTGTGCAAGCGACGAGTAACCGGTTCCGAAGTCATCGACCGCCACGCGCAGACCAATATCCGCAAGACGACGGAGGATGCGCAGGTTCGCCTCGACGTCGGCCATCAGCGATGTTTCGGTGATCTCGAGCAGCAGGCGTTTCGGGTCGGCGCCGGTTTCAAGCAAGATCGCAGAAAATTCATCCACCAAGGTGGGCTCGTTCAACTGGCGAGCCGAGATATTGACGGAGACGTACGGGGCCGCCTCACCCCAGCGGTGCCGCCATTCTGCTTCGGCGCGACACGCTTCCCGGAAGACCCACAAGCCGATCGGTACGATGGCGCCAGTCATCTCCGCAATGGGGATGAAGGCCGCAGGCGAGATTGCACCGCTGTCCGGGTTCCAGCGCAGCAGCAACTCGGCGCCCGCAATGCGCCCTGTCTCGGCGTTGACGATGGGCTGAAACAGGGCGGAGAGCTCCTGTCTTTCGATGGCGGTGCGCAGACCGTTGATGATGGTGAGGCGCTGTCGAGCCTGCTCCTGCAGCGTTTCGCTGAAAAACTGCCAGCCATCGCGGCCGCGCTCCTTGACCGTATACATCGCGGTGTCGGCGTAACGCAGCAAGTCGTCCGCAGAATGGTTAATACCGTTGCCGATGGCAACGCCGATGCTCCCCGACACGAAAAGATCCGAGCCCCGAAAAGGTACGGGCTGACGCACGATGTCGTTCAATCGAGCGGCAAGCACGGACATGTTGATGGGCTGCTCGACCTTCTCGCAGAGGATGACGAACTCGTCACCTGCAAGGCGGGCAACGGTATCGCCGGGGCGCACCTGCTCAAGCAGCCGGCTGGCGATCGCCTTCAACAGTTCATCGCCCGCTTCATGGCCGTGGGCGTCGTTGATCAACTTGAATCCGTCGAGGTCCAGGAACAACAGCGCGATGCTCTCACCGCTGTGTCGTGAGCGTTGCAGGGCGTTGCACAGGCGCTCGTGGATCAAGGCCCGGTTCGGCAGTCCGGTCAGGACATCATGGGTGGCGCGGCGGGTCAGTTCCTCCTCCGCCCGCTTGCGCTCGGTGATGTCGCGCATGGTGACGACCAGTAGCCCGACGTTGCCATCGTGAAACTTTGCAATCGAAGCTTCGAGCGGGAAAAAGCTGCCGTCCTTGCGGTAGCCAATGACTTCATTGCGTCCGCTCATCCTGCGCTCGTTCTCGGCGCTATCTACAAAGGCCCTCAGGAACTCCGCATGACGCTGCCGGAGGTGGGGCGGCAGCAACTGGTGGACCGACATGCCGACCAGCTCATCCTCGAGATATCCGAAGAGGGCTTGCGCGCTGCGATTCGACTCGCTGATGACGCCGTCGTTGTCGGTCGCGACGATCGCCATGTCGGCGATTGAGAGGATATGTTGGGCGGCATCGACGCGTCCCCGTGCTCGAACCATCTTCTCGGCGAGGTTGCCTGCCAGAGTGGGGGATGGTGGGGACTCCCTGAGCACGACGGGCTGAGCTGGGGTCCGGTATCGATCGGGTATCTGCGGCGGGATCTGGCCGAAATTCTGGATGATCCTGAAGCTGCCGTCGGCACTGCAGCAGGCCAGAACACTGTTGACCTTCGCGTGATGCGTGGCAGCGTCCATTTCCACAACGCCTTGCGGGCCGCTGACAGAGACGTGCTCAAGCGCACCGACCAGTGCATCGGCTGATACGCTGCCGGCGGCCACAGCGGCGCGGGCGAACGCGTGCACGCACAGGTATGCGCCTTCACCGAGATTGGTCAGTACGCCATTGCCATCCGGCCAGATGCCGGTAATGCCCGGCTGTGCTGCGAGTTGCTGGAGGTAGTTTCGGTTGGATGTGGTCTCCAGTGACATGAAGTACGTATTGCTGGAGTAGAGCCCCTCGCGCACTTCGGGTGCAAGCTGGCTTGCGAGCATCTCGTCGAAGTGGCCCATCACCACCGCCATGCGCCGTTTCAGTCCGGCAGCCGCAAATCGCGTGAGCAGGGTCAGCTGATCCTGACCGGCAAAATAGGGCACAAACACATCCGCGCCAGAGCGGGCAACTTCGGCCAGCAAGTGATCGATTTCCTCGATACTCGCGCCCAGGGGAAGGTAGCGCTCCCCGACAACGTCGCCATCCAGCGCCTGAAGCGACCGCTTTGCGGCGTCGACAGATCCTCTCGGCCATTCGTAGTTATTGCCGGCAAAAAACATCTTCAGACCGAAGCATCGCGCCATGAAGGGGATCATCTTGTCGATCTGCTGATTCGGCAGCGCGGCAAAATTGAAAAAATACGGGCTACTGATGCTTCCTTCGTAAAACGAGAAATTCAGCAGTGGAATCTGCCTGGGCTCGGCGATCTGGGTTGCAACGGCAATGCGGGAGTTTGACAGCAGGTTACCGATGAATGCGACGCAACGATGTTCGTCGACGAGCCTCGCGGCCGCTTTCAGTGCGGTGTCCGGCAGGCTGCCATCGTCCTCGATGACCAGCTTCAGCGGCCGGCCAAGGACGCCACCGGTTTGATTGATTTCTGCGCAGGCGATGCGGGCGGCAGCAATAATTTCTCGGCCGTAGTGTAGGGAGCACATAAACTGTCCGGACTTGTAGCACGTGATCTGTCCGGTTTCAT